>NZ_CP040872.1:2400000-2745734 GCF_006337065.1 Agromyces laixinhei
CCCGAGAACGAGAGCCCGGCGTCGGCGATGCGGTCGCGATACGCGTTGTTGACCTCGTAGCGATGCCGGTGGCGCTCGGAGACATCGGCCGAGCCGTAGAGCTCGGCGGCGATCGACCCGTCGGCGAGCCTGGCCGGATAGAGACCGAGTCGCATGGTGCCCCCGAGGTCACCGCCGGCGATGATCTCGACCTGCTCCTCCATCGTCGCGATCACGGGGAACTGCGTGTCGGGGTCGAACTCGCTCGACGAAGCACCGGGAAGCCCGGCGACATTGCGCGAGTACTCGATGACCATGCACTGCAGCCCGAGGCAGAGACCGAGCACGGGGATGCCGTTCTCACGCGCGAAGCGCAGTGCGCCGAGCTTGCCCTCGATGCCGCGAACTCCGAAGCCGCCCGGCACGCAGATGCCGTCGAGGTGGGCGAGGTGCTTCTGCGCTCCCTCTGGCGTCTGGCAGTCGTCAGACGGAATCCATTCGAGGCTGACCTTGGCGTCGTTCGCGAAGCCGCCGGCGCGCAGCGCCTCGGTGACCGAGAGGTAGGCGTCGGGCAGGTCGATGTACTTGCCGACGAGCCCGATCGTGACCTCGTGCTTGGGGTCGTGCACGACGTCGAGCAGGCCGCTCCAACCCGACCAGTCGACGTCGGCCGCCTTCTCGTCGAGACCGAGGATGTCGATGATGTACGCGTCGAGCCCCTGGTCGTGCAGCATCGTGGGGATGTCGTAGATCGACGGCACGTCGACCGCGTTCACGACGGCCTGCTCGTCGACGTCGCACATGAGCGCGATCTTGCGCTTGTTGGATTCGGTGACGGGCCGGTCGCTGCGGAGCACGAGCGCGTCGGGCTGGATGCCGATCGAGCGCAGGGCTGCGACCGAGTGCTGCGTGGGCTTCGTCTTCTGCTCACCCGAGGCGCCCATGAACGGTACGAGCGAGACGTGCACGAAGAAGACGTTCTTTCGGCCGAGCTCATGACGCACCTGGCGGGCGGACTCGATGAACGGCTGCGACTCGATGTCGCCGACCGTGCCGCCGATCTCGGTGATGATCACGTCGGGCTTCGGCGACTCCGACGCCTGCAGCCGCATGCGGCGCTTGATCTCGTCGGTGATGTGCGGGATGACCTGCACCGTGTCGCCGAGGTACTCGCCGCGGCGCTCCTTGGCGATCACCGTCGAGTAGATCTGGCCGGTGGTGACGTTCGCCGCCTGGCTCAGGTTGATGTCGAGGAACCGCTCGTAGTGACCGATGTCGAGGTCGGTCTCCGCACCGTCGTCGGTCACGAAGACCTCGCCGTGCTGGAAGGGGTTCATCGTGCCCGGATCCACGTTCAGATATGGATCGAGCTTCTGCATGACGACTCGCAGGCCCCTGGCAGTCAGAAGGTTGCCGAGACTTGCGGCCGTGAGACCCTTGCCCAACGAGGAGACGACACCTCCGGTCACGAAGATGTGCTTGGTCTCGCCGTTCGTCGGCGCAGGGTTCGAATTGTCTGTTCCGCGTTCATCCACCACGGGCTTATAGTCTAAGCCACGATCTCGGTCATTCGCCCCGACATGCCCCACGCGCTCCCCCATATCTTCTCGGAATCGCCTGATTCCATCGTTTGCGATGCTCGATCGCGTGTCACGCCGCACGTTGCGCGGCGATCTCCAACAGTTCTCTCGCGTGCGCGAGTCCGCTCTCCGAATCGGCCAGCCCCGACAGCAACCGCGCCATCTCGGCCTCGCGATCGCCGCCGGCGAGCTGACGCACGCTCGACGAGGTGACCCGCCCGTCGGTGCCCTTGACCACGCTCAGGTGATTCGTCGCGAACGCGGCGACCTGCGCGAGGTGGGTCACGACGATGACCTGCGAGCGCTCGGCGAGTCGTGCCAGCCGGCGCCCGATCTCGATCGCGGCCGCGCCGCCGACGCCCGCGTCGACCTCGTCGAAGACGAACGTCGGCACCGGGTCGCTGCCCGCGATGACGACCTCGATCGCGAGCATGACGCGCGACAGCTCGCCGCCCGATGCCCCGCGCGACACGGGCCGCGCCTCGGCGCCGGGGTGGGGTCTCAGCAGAATCGAGACGGCGTCGCGGCCGTGCGCCGTCACCTCGGTCGTCGGCTCGATCACGACGGTGAGCTGTGCGTCTGGCATTGCGAGGGCCGCGAGCTCAGCGCTGACCGCGGTCGCGAGCCGACCTGCGGCGTCGGTGCGCAGTTCGGTCAGCCGAGCCGCCAGTCGGTCGACCTCGGCCTCGAGCGCGGTGACGGATGCGTCGAGACCCTCGATGCGATCGTCGTCGCTGTCGAGCTCGACGAGCCGAAGACCGCCGACGTTCCGGAACCGGAGCACCTCGTCGAAGCCGCCGTGACGTCGTACGAGCCCCCCGAGCAGGGCCCGGCGATCCTGCACGATCTCGAGTTCGCGCGCCCCATCTGCGTCGAGTCCTCCGAGGTACCCCGACAGCTCGGCGGCGGCGTCGGCCAGCAGAAAACCGGCACTCGCCAGCATCTCGCTGATCGGCAGCAGCGCCGCATCGTGCTCTGCGACGCGCTCGAGCTGCCGGCGCGCACCGTCGACGAGGGCGACCGCGTCGGGAACGTCGTCGATGACGTCTTCGGACGAGATCAGCGCGCGAGCCTGAGCAGCGGCGAGCCGCAGCTCCTCGAGGTTCGAGAGCCGGTCGGCGCGCTCGGCCAGTTCGAGGTCTTCGCCGGGCTGCGGGTCGGCGGCCTCGACCTCGTCGAGAGCCGTGCGGAGCTCGTCGGCCTCGCGGATGCGCGACTCATGGTCGGCGCGAAGATGCGCCAGCTCGGCGGCATCCGCTCGCCAGGCCGTGAAGGCGGCGCTGTACTCGTCGAGCACGGCCTGCAGTGCCGGCCCCGCGAATCGATCGAGCGCCTCGCGTTGCGCGACCGCTGAGCGGAGCCGTTGCTGGTCTGCTTGCCCGTGCACGACGACGAGCTCGTCGCCGAGCTCGGAGAGCACGCCGACGGGGGCGCTCCGGCCGCCGACGACCGCCCGGCTGCGGCCCTCGGCCGAGACGGATCGGCCGAGCAGGAGTTCACCCGCCTCGACCTCACCGCCGGTCTCGGCGACGCGCTCGGCGACGACACCGTCTTCTGACACGAGCCAGCGGCCCTCGACCCACGCCTGCTTCGCCCCGGCCCGCACTGAGCCGGCATCGGCGCGTGAGCCGAGCAGCAGCCCGAGCGCGGTCACCACCATGGTCTTGCCTGCGCCGGTCTCGCCGGTCACGGCCGTGAATCCGGCGCCGAGCGGCAGCGTCGCCTCGGCGATGACGCCGAGATCGCGAATGCCGAGCTCTTCGATCATCGCCTGCCCTCACTCACGCCCGACCGGTCCCCTCCACCCGGTGACCGGGAGCTGGAACTTGTTGACGAGCCGATCGGTGAACGGCGCCTCGTGCAACCGCGCGAGCCGCACGGGAACCGGCGACCTGCGCACGATCACGCGCGCTCCCGGCGGCAGGTCGAAGGTGCGCCGGCCATCGCACCAGATGACCGCGGATGCCTCGGTGCGCTGCAGGATCTCGACCGCGAGCGACGACTCGGGGCCGACGACGAGCGGTCGGGCGAAGAGCGCGTGTGCGCTGAGCGGCACGAGCAGCAGTGCTTCGAGACTCGGCCAGACGACCGGGCCGCCGGCAGAGAACGAGTACGCGGTCGATCCCGTCGGAGTTGACATGACGACACCGTCGCAGCCGAATGAGGAGAGCGGGCGCCGATCGACCTCGATGACGACCTCGAGCATGCGCTCGCGTTCGGCCTTCTCGACGGTCACCTCGTTGAGTGCCCAACTCTCGTAGACGACCTCGCGGCCGACCTTCGCACGGACCGCGAGGGTCATGCGCTCCTCGACCGTGTAATCGCGTGCGAGGGCGCGGCCGACGGTGTAACCGAGGTCGTCGCGCTCGCTCTCGGCGAGGAAGCCGACATGGCCGAGGTTCACGCCGAGGAGGGGCACCGGAAGGTCGCGCATGATCTCAGCAGCACGGAGGATCGTGCCGTCGCCGCCGAGCACGATGATGAGCTCGATGGCCGTCGGATCGGTCTCTTCGAATCGCTCGACCGAGCCATTGAGGTCGGGCACGAAGTCGTGCACCTCGTCCCAGTGCTCGGCCGCGATGACGGGCACTGCGCCGGCGGCGAGCAGTTGGGTGCAGACCTCGCTCGTCGCCTCGAGGGCGGCCCGCCGGCCCGTGTGGGAGACCACCAGGAAGCGCCGTGCATCGCTCACGCCTTCGCCCTCCCTGTCACTTCGTCGACCCGACCTGACCATTCTGTCGGATTCACGCCGCGCACCGCGCTCAGATGCACGAGGTATTCGACGTTCCCGTGCCCGCCGACGATTGGGGAGGACAAGATACCGGCGGTGCCGAGTCCGGCGTCGAAGGCGGCCCAGAGCACGTTCGAGACGGCATCGGCGCGGAGCCCGGCGTCACGCACGACCCCCTCGCGCGCTCCCCCGCGCCCCACCTCGAACTGCGGCTTGACGAGCAGCACGAAGTCCGCGTCATCCGTCGCCGTGGCGCGCAGCGCGGGAAGCACCACGGTGAGCGAGATGAACGAGAGATCTGCGACGACGAGCGACGGTCGTTCAGCGACCCCCGTGAGTTCGGCGATCCGTGCGGCGTCGAGGTTGCGCACGTTGCACCCCTCGACGAGCACGAGACCGGCCGCATCGGCGAGCTGCGGCGCGAGCTGGCCATGCCCGACGTCGACGGCGAGCACCTGCTTGACGCCCCGTTCGAGCAGCACCTGGCTGAATCCGCCCGTCGAGGCGCCTGCGTCGAGCGCGACACGGCCCTCGACCTCGACGCCGAAGCCGTCGAGGCCGGCGATGAGCTTGTGGGCCGCGCGACTCACATAGTGATCGGATGACGCGACCTCGAGCACCGCGTCATCGCCCACCTTCACGGAGGACTTGACGACCGGCCGCCCGTCGACCGTCACGCCACCGGCGGCGATGAGCGTCGCGGCGTGTGTGCGCGAGCGGGCGAGGCCGCGCGCCGCGAGGGCCGCGTCGAGGCGTTGGGCGGTCATGCGTCAGGTGCGCAGCGACGGATCGGACTGTTCGAGCTGGGTGCGCAACTCATCGGCGAGGGCCTGGTAGCCCGCCGCGCGTTCGGCCAACGGCAGCCCTTCGATCTCGGCGATCACGCCGGGCGTCGACGACGCCGCCCCCTCGGGCGCGGACTGGCTCGTCTGGGTCTCGTCTGACGCGTCGGAATCGGTGGTCACGGTTCAACGCTACCCCGAGCAGCCGGCGCTCGGCCGACGACGGACCGCTCAGCCGTACAGTCTCGCAGGAACATCGAGCGAGTGGATGCCGATTCCCGAAGCCCAGATCGCGGCGCACGCCGCACGGAGCAGGTCGAGTTCGTCGCCGCCGTCCTCGACGATCTCAACCCGGTTGCCCGAGACTCGCACCCGAGCGGCGCCCACGAGCGAGACGCCACCGCGCACCTGTTCCGTCACCGGGTATGGGACATGGAGTCCGTCGAGATCGGCGAGGATGAAGTCCGGTCGGCTCGATTCGGGAGCTGCCAGCACCTGCTTCGCACGATCGATGCCCGTCAGCACCAGAGCACTCAGCATGCCGGCGCGCCGTGCGCCGAGGATATCGGTGTCGAGCCGATCGCCGACCACGAGGGGGCGCTCGGCGGCGAACCGGTGTCGTGCCTCGTCGAAGATCGGCGTTTCGGGCTTGCCCGCGACGAGCGGGAACCGCCCGACCGCCGTGTGCACCGCGGAGACGAGCGTGCCGTTGCCCGGTGCTATGCCCCGGGCGACCGGAATCGTCCAATCCATGTTCGTCGCGATCCACGGGATGGCGGGGCCGGCGGCATCCGGTCCGCCGTTCGCGGTCAGCGCGAAGGAGGCCTCGGCGAGCTCCCGCCAGCCGATATCGGGAGTGAAGCCCTGCACGACGGCGTCGGGCGCATCGTCGGCGGAGCGGGTGATGCGGTAGCCGCGCTTCTCGAGTTCGATCGTGATGCCCTCACCGCCGACCACGAACACCAGTGCGCCTGGTGAGACGTGCTCGGCGAGCATGGTCATCGCGGCTTGCGGCGACGTCACGACATCATTCGGCACGGCTTCGAGACCGAGCTCGGCCAAGTGGTCCGCGACGGTTGCATCGCTGCGCGACGCATTGTTCGTGATGTAGCCGACGGAGCGATCGCGCTTCGCGAGGTTCAGGCTCTCGACCGCACGCGGGATGGCCTGGGCGCCGGCATAGACGACACCATCGAGGTCGGCGAGCACCGCGTCGATGCCGTCGAGCGGCGTCGGGTGATCAGTCTTCCCGCGGAACAGTCCCATCGGAGGCATCCTCACTCTCTTCATCCGCGGCCGATGAACCTTCGGCGAGCACCGCGCGCACGTCGTCCTCGAGCACGTCGGCCGGATCGACCTCGACTGCGGCTTGGGGCTCGATTGCAGCTTCGGGCTCGACTGCGGTTTCGGGCTCGATTGGCGCAGCAGCAGCCTCGACCGCAGCGGGCGCCACGACCTCGGGAGCCTCATCGGCGGGCTCGGCGGCATCCTCGATCTCGATCTCGAAGATCTCGACCGACTCGGCCTCCGCTGGGCCCGCGAGAGCGGCCTCTGCGCGGTCGGCACGAACGCGCCATTTCGCGGCTTCATCACCGCGACCCAGTTCTTCGAGCACCTCTGCATACGCCGAGAAGAGCGCCGGACTGTAGGAGAATGCGCGATCGGGGTCGAGCTGCGGGATCTCGAGCTCGGCTAGCGCGATCTCGGGCTGGCCGAGATCGAGTCGGGCACCCGACATCGCGATGGCCAGTCCGACCTGGACCGCGGCGGGGAGGGTGGTGCGGTCGACGGCACGGCCGACCTCGAGGGCACGGTCAGGTCGGCCGACGCCGCGCTCGCTGTCGACCATGAGCGGCAGCTGATCGTTGCTGCCCGAGATGCGGCGGTAGGTGCGCAGTTCGCGGAGCGCGAGTACGAAGTCCCCGGTTGCGTAGGCCGTGATCGCCAGGGATTCGCGCACGACAGCGATGCGGCCCGCGCGTCGACCTGCAGACATCGCATGCTGGTGCGCGAGTTCGGGGTCGTCGTCGAGCAGTCGGGATGCTGCGACGAGATGTCGTGCGACCCAATCGGCGTTCTCCTTGCTCAGCGTCTTCAGCTCGGCACGGGCACCCTTGTCGAGATCGCGAGCCTCGATCGACTCGTCGATGTACGGATCGTCGTGTCGCGGCCGCACCTGCAGATCGGCTGCTCCGAAGTTCTCGCGAGGGGCCGCGTCGCGCTGGTCGTCACGACCTCCGGGCCGGCTGCCATAGGGCTTGCGGTTGTCGCGGTCGCCATACGACTTGCGGCTGTCACGGTCGCCATACGGCTTCTTCGCATCGCGGTCGCCATACGGCTTGCGGTTGTCACGGTCGCCATAGGGCTTGCGGTCGCGGTCACCATAGGGCTTGCGGTCGCGGTCGCCATAGGGCTTGCGGTCGCGGTCGCCATAGGGCTTGCGGTTGTCACGGTCGCCATACGACTTCTTCGCATCACGGTCGCCATACGGCTTCCGGTTGTCACGGTCGCCATACGACTTCTTCGCATCACGGTCGCCATACGGCTTCCGGTTGTCACGGTCGCCATACGACTTCTTCGCATCACGGTCGCCATACGACTTGCGGTCATCGCGGTCGCCATACGACTTCTTCGCATCGCGGTCGCCGTACGGCTTCCGGTTGTCACGGTCGCCATACGACTTCTTCGCATCGCGGTCGCCGTACGGGCGCTTCACCGAGCCACCGTCGCGGGCAGCGGAACCGGAACGCGCGCCACTCGGTCGGCCGCTCTTCTTGTCGCCGCCATCGCGCCGTTCTGGTCGCCCCTGGCTTGCCGAGTCCTGTCTGGAGTCGCTCACGATAGTCCCGTCGTGTGTGGAGTCCTCATGGAACTCAACCGTAATGGGGCCTCTTGTGAAGAGGCCCGTTAACGAAGAATGGCCACCCGCCGGTGTTCGCAATTGAACGCCGTGGGTGGCCATTCTCCTTAATGATTGTCCGGCGGTGTCCTACTCTCCCACAGGGTCCCCCCTGCAGTACCATCGGCGCTGCGAGTCTTAGCTTCCGGGTTCGGAATGTGTCCGGGCGTTTCCCTCGCGCTATGGCCGCCGAAACTCTAGAACCAACGGGCCCCGGTGTTGTTGGGGGTGGTTGGTGGTCTCGGTGACCGCACCGTGCCGTCCCCGGATGTGTTTGGGGGTTTGGGCGGTGCGGGTGTTGTTTCAGTGTTGAGTTGTTGGGTTTCCGTCTGAAGGGAACCACAGAGTGGACGCGAGCGATCGTTGGCCACACACACGGCCTTTACATGAAATGTGTTCAAACATGTGTGTGTAGTGATTATCAAGTTATCGGCTTATTAGTACCGGTCAGCTGCGACAGTCGTTAGTCCTGTCTTCCACATCCGGCCTATCAACCCAGTCGTCTGGCTGGGAGCCTCTCACCCCGAAGGGTATGGAAATCTCATCTCGAGGCCGGCTTCCCGCTTAGATGCTTTCAGCGGTTATCCATCCCGAACGTAGCTAACCAGCGGTGCTCCTGGCGGAACAACTGGCACACCAGAGGTTCGTCCAACCCGGTCCTCTCGTACTAGGGTCAGATCCTCTCAAATTTCCTACGCGCGCAGCGGATAGGGACCGAACTGTCTCACGACGTTCTAAACCCAGCTCGCGTACCGCTTTAATGGGCGAACAGCCCAACCCTTGGGACCTACTCCAGCCCCAGGATGCGACGAGCCGACATCGAGGTGCCAAACCATGCCGTCGATATGGACTCTTGGGCAAGATCAGCCTGTTATCCCCGAGGTACCTTTTATCCGTTGAGCGACAGCGCTTCCACAAGCCACTGCCGGATCACTAGTCCCGACTTTCGTCCCTGCTCGACCTGTCAGTCTCACAGTCAAGCTCCCTTGTGCACTTACACTCGCCACCTGATTGCCAACCAGGTTGAGGGAACCTTTGGGCGCCTCCGTTACTTTTTGGGAGGCAACCGCCCCAGTTAAACTACCCACCAGGCACTGTCCCTGAACCGGATCACGGTTCGAAGTTAGATATCCAGAGTGACCAGAGTGGTATTTCAACAATGACTCCACCGACACTAGCGTGCCAGCTTCATAGTCTCCCACCTATCCTACACAAGCCACACCGAACACCAATACCAAGCTGTAGTAAAGGTCACGGGGTCTTTCCGTCCTGCTGCGCGTAACGAGCATCTTTACTCGTAATGCAATTTCGCCGAGTTCGCGGTTGAGACAGCTGGGAAGTCGTTACGCCATTCGTGCAGGTCGGAACTTACCCGACAAGGAATTTCGCTACCTTAGGATGGTTATAGTTACCACCGCCGTTTACTGGGGCTTAAATTCTCAGCTTCGCTCCGAAGAGCTAACCGGTCCTCTTAACCTTCCAGCACCGGGCAGGCGTCAGTCCGTATACATCGTCTTGCGACTTCGCACGGACCTGTGTTTTTAGTAAACAGTCGCTTCCCACTGGTCTCTGCGGCCCTGCAGCGCTTCCCCAAGCAAGTTGGTTCACGCCTCAGGCCCCCCTTCTCCCGAAGTTACGGGGGCATTTTGCCGAGTTCCTTAACCACGATTCTCTCGATCTCCTTGGTATTCTCTACCTGACCACCTGAGTCGGTTTGGGGTACGGGCGGCTGGAACCTCGCGTCGATGCTTTTCTCGGCAGCATAGGATCACCCACTTTTCATCCGCATCGCGTCTCAACCATCTGGACCGCGGATTTGCCTACGGTCCGGTCTACACGCTTGCCCCGGGTCAACCATCGCCCGGGTTGGGCTACCTTCCTGCGTCACACCTGTTAATACGCTCACTCCACCAGATGGGGTCGCATGCCGCCACACGATCGTCCCCGAAGGGATCCACGCGTCTTGGGATGCTTAGCACTCCTGATTTCATGTGGGCGGTTCTTCGCCGGTACGGGAATATCAACCCGTTGTCCATCGACTACGCCTGTCGGCCTCGCCTTAGGTCCCGACTTACCCAGGGCAGATTAGCTTGACCCTGGAACCCTTGGTCTTCCGGAGGACGGGTTTCTCACCCGTCTTTCGCTACTCATGCCTGCATTCTCACTCGTGTGGCCTCCACGGCTGGATCACTCCGCCGCTTCACTGCCCACACGACGCTCTCCTACCCATCAACACGGCTGGACCACGAAGGCCTACCACAAATGTCAATGCCACAACTTCGGTGGCGTGCTTGAGCCCCGTTACATTGTCGGCGCGGAATCACTTGACCAGTGAGCTATTACGCACTCTTTCAAGGGTGGCTGCTTCTAAGCCAACCTCCTGGTTGTCTGTGCAACTCCACATCCTTTCCCACTTAGCACGCGCTTAGGGACCTTAGTTGGTGGTCTGGGTTGTTTCCCTCTCGACGATGAAGCTTATCCCCCACCGTCTCACTGCTGCGCTCTCACTTACCGGCATTCGGAGTTTGGCTGACGTCAGTAACCTGTTGAGGCCCATCGGCCATCCAGTAGCTCTACCTCCGGCAAGAAACACGCAACGCTGCACCTAAATGCATTTCGGAGAGAACCAGCTATCACGAAGTTTGATTGGCCTTTCACCCCTATCCACAGCTCATCCCCTCCATTTTCAACTGAAGTGGGTTCGGTCCTCCACGCGCTCTTACACGCGCTTCAACCTGGCCATGGATAGATCACTTCGCTTCGGGTCTAGGACCTGCGACTGAATCGCCCTATTCAGACTCGCTTTCGCTACGGCTACCCCACACGGGTTAACCTCGCCACAGATCACTAACTCGCAGGCTCATTCTTCAAAAGGCACGCTGTCACCCCAACAAGGAGGCTCCAACGGTTTGTAAGCAAACGGTTTCAGGTACTATTTCACTCCCCTCCCGGGGTACTTTTCACCTTTCCCTCACGGTACTTGTCCGCTATCGGTCATCTGGGAGTATTTAGGCTTATCAGGTGGTCCTGACAGATTCACGCGGGATTTCTCGGGCCCCGCGCTACTTGGGATACCTCTCCGGGCCGCCAGGCATTTCGACTACGGGACTCACACCCACTCCGGTCCGCCTTTCAATGCGGTTCGTCTATACCCGACGCGTCACCGTGACTGCACGGCAGTACAATCCGAAAGGTCCCACAACCCCGACCATGCAACCCCTGCCGGGTATCACACATGGCTCGGTTTAGCCTGATCCGCGTTCGCTCGCCACTACTGACGGAATCACTATTGTTTTCTCTTCCTGTGGGTACTGAGATGTTTCACTTCCCCACGTTCCCTCTACCCGCCCTATATATTCAGGCGGGAGTCACCAGGTCACCCAAAGGGCCTGGCGGGGTTTCCCCATTCGGAAATCCTCGGATCACAGCTCGTTTATCAGCTCCCCGAGGCTTATCGCAGATTACGACGTCCTTCTTCGGCTCCAGATGCCAAGGCATCCACCGTTTGCTCTTAGAAACTTGAAATCACATGAGATCGAATCGTGCAACACCACCCACAGGGCGATGCTGCAAAAATTGACCAGTGAACACGCCGACCAACACACCCGAAAGCATGCCATCGGCGTCTCACCTATTGTGAAACAGCCCAAACGGGCTGCTTCTAAGATGCTCGCGTCCACTATGTAGTTCTCAACAGACGGCCAGAACCCCCACACCCACCAACAACACAGCTGGCATCAGCGAAGGCCTGTAAGAAACCATCACCCCGAACCGAAGTCCAGGAATCGTCCGGTCCCTCAGGACCCAACAGCGTGCAACGTACCCGACCGGCCGGCCCCAACCCTTCCAACCACCCCCCGAAGGAAGCGGCGTACTAAGTCTGAACCAGACAGACGAGCACCCATGTCCAATGTTCCACCCATGAGCTGCCAGCAGACCCAATCTCATACTCCGAATGAGCAGAGCCGGCCTGATCTGGCATGCCTGGACCACCAAAAGTGGCCAGTGCTCCTTAGAAAGGAGGTGATCCAGCCGCACCTTCCGGTACGGCTACCTTGTTACGACTTAGTCCTAATCACCGATCCCACCTTCGACGGCTCCCTCCACAAGGGTTAGGCCACCGGCTTCGGGTGTTACCGACTTTCATGACTTGACGGGCGGTGTGTACAAGGCCCGGGAACGTATTCACCGCAGCGTTGCTGATCTGCGATTACTAGCGACTCCGACTTCATGAGGTCGAGTTGCAGACCTCAATCCGAACTGAGACCGGCTTTTTGGGATTCGCTCCGCCTTACGACATCGCAGCCCTTTGTACCGGCCATTGTAGCATGCGTGAAGCCCAAGACATAAGGGGCATGATGATTTGACGTCATCCCCACCTTCCTCCGAGTTGACCCCGGCAGTCTCATATGAGTTCCCACCATGACGTGCTGGCAACATACGACGAGGGTTGCGCTCGTTGCGGGACTTAACCCAACATCTCACGACACGAGCTGACGACAACCATGCACCACCTGTAACCGAGTGTCCAAAGAGTTCCACATTTCTGCGGCGTTCTCGGTCATGTCAAGCCTTGGTAAGGTTCTTCGCGTTGCATCGAATTAATCCGCATGCTCCGCCGCTTGTGCGGGCCCCCGTCAATTCCTTTGAGTTTTAGCCTTGCGGCCGTACTCCCCAGGCGGGGCGCTTAATGCGTTAGCTACGACACGGAAACCGTGGAAAGGTCCCCACATCTAGCGCCCAACGTTTACGGCATGGACTACCAGGGTATCTAATCCTGTTCGCTCCCCATGCTTTCGCTCCTCAGCGTCAGTTACGGCCCAGAGAACTGCCTTCGCCATCGGTGTTCCTCCTGATATCTGCGCATTCCACCGCTACACCAGGAATTCCATTCTCCCCTACCGCACTCCAGTCTGCCCGTACCCACTGCAGGCCCGAGGTTGAGCCTCGGGATTTCACAGCAGACGCGACAAACCGCCTACGAGCTCTTTACGCCCAATAATTCCGGACAACGCTCGGACCCTACGTATTACCGCGGCTGCTGGCACGTAGTTAGCCGGTCCTTTTTCTGCAAGTACCGTCAAGCCCGAAGGCCCTTCTTCCTTACTAAAAGCGGTTTACAACCCGAAGGCCGTCATCCCGCACGCGGCGTTGCTGCATCAGGCTTGCGCCCATTGTGCAATATTCCCCACTGCTGCCTCCCGTAGGAGTCTGGGCCGTGTCTCAGTCCCAGTGTGGCCGGTCACCCTCTCAGGCCGGCTACCCGTCGACGCCTTGGTGAGCCATTACCTCACCAACAAGCTGATAGGCCGCGAGTCCATCCCAAACCGAAAAACTTTCCACCCCACACCATGCGGTGCAAGGTCCTATCCGGTATTAGACGTCGTTTCCAACGCTTATCCCAGAGTCCAGGGCAGGTTACTCACGTGTTACTCACCCGTTCGCCACTAATCCCCCCAGCAAGCTGGAGATCATCGTTCGACTTGCATGTGTTAAGCACGCCGCCAGCGTTCGTCCTGAGCCAGGATCAAACTCTCCAAAAAAAATGGTTCCCAACACCCAAAGGCATCAGGGAGTTCGTTCACTGACAGAGAAACAACTGACTATCCAAAATCAAATTGTCCATCAATCAAAGGAATCCCACCCCACCAAAACGGCAGGGACAGGGTTCAAAAATTGGCATTGAACATAGTGCACGCTGTTGAGTTCTCAAGAAACGGACGCACCCGGTGCCCGACCCTGATCGGATCGAACTGCCGGAGCCTTCGTTCTCATTCGGTCATCCTGAAGAGGACGGATCCGAACGCTTCAAACACGAGAAGGCGATACCTTCGCGGTTTGGGATAGTCGTGCCGCTTGAGGAGGATGAGCTGGGCGCTATCAACACTGGGCTGATCCGCTCTGCCGCTCTTCCGCTCCTGTGGGGCAACGAGTGATTACATTACGGGCATTCCGGGAGACGCGCAAATCCCACCTGCATCCCGGGCGTGTCGTGCAGCGAGGCCCGCGAACGCGCGGAACTGCGGTGGCTCGCCGACGTGAGCGACCCGGGGCCGAACGTGCCTCGAGCGACTACTCGACGAAGACGCCCGCAAGCGTCTTCTTGCCGCGCCGGAGCACGGCCATGCCGCCCGCCGCGACGCGGCCTTCGAGCGTGGCCGTGTCATCGTCGATGCGCACGTTGTCGAGCGATACTCCCCCCTGGTTGATGGCACGCCGGGCCTCGCTCTGGCTCGAGACGAGTCCGGTGTCGACGAGGAGCTGGACGATCGAGGCATCCGTCGTCGCCGTGGTGTTCGGGAGTTCGCGCAGTGCAGCCATGAGTGTCGCGGGGTCGAGCGCGGCGAGATCGCCCTGGCCGAACAGCGCGCGTGATGCGGCGGTCACCGCCTCTGTGGCATCAGCTCCGTGCACCAGGGTCGTGACCTCGGTCGCGAGCACCCGTTGCGCTTCACGCTTGAACGGCTCGGTCGCCACGAGTTCTTCGAGTTGCTCGATGCGCTCGCGGCTGAGGAACGTGAAGATCTTGAGTCGTGAGATCACGTCGGCGTCGTCGGTGTTGAGCCAGAACTGGTAGAACGCGTACGGACTGCACATCGCGTCATCGAGCCAGATCGCATTGCCTTCGCTCTTGCCGAACTTCGTGCCGTCGGCGTTCGTCACCAGCGGCGTGCCGATCGCGTGCACGCTCGCACCCTCGATGCGGTGAATCAGATCGGTGCCGCTCGTGAGGTTTCCCCACTGGTCACTGCCGCCCGTCTGCAGCACGCAACCGTACTGGCGATGGAGCTCGAGGTAGTCGAAGCCCTGCAGGATCTGGTAGCTGAACTCGGTGTAGCTGATGCCGGCGTCGGAGTTGAGACGCGACGCCACCGCATCCTTCTTCAGCATCGTGCCGACCCGGTAGTGCTTGCCGATCTCACGCAGGAAGTCGATGGCGGAGAGACCGCCGGTCCAGTCGAGGTTGTTGACGAGCCGAACGGCGTTCTCACCCTCGCCGGAGAGGAACCTCGAGACCTGCCCCTGCAGGTACCCGACCCACTCGACGACGGTCTCCTTGGTGTTGAGCGTGCGCTCGGCGGTGGGCCGGGGATCGCCGATGAGGCCGGTCGAGCCGCCGACGAGGCCGAGCGGCCTGTGTCCGGCGAGTTGGATGCGACGCATCGTGAGCAGCTGAACGAGGTTTCCGAGATGCAGGCTCGGTGCGGTGGGATCGAAGCCGCAGTAGTACGTGATCGGCTCGCCCGCGAGGAGCTCTTTCAGCGCAGCCTGGTCGGTCGACACGTGCACGAGGCCGCGCCAGACGAGTTCCTCCCAGACATCATCGAATGAGGCATCGTTCTGTTGGGTAGCGAGGATCACGGGATCTGACACCACGTCAGGGTATCAGCGAGCGGATTAGGTCTCATCTCTAACTCGATGATGATTAATGATGTATGCTTATTTCCGTTGCGGTAAAGCTTGAAGGGTGAATGGGGGCGGAATGTTCGTCGTGACCGCAGATCAGGTCTCCAGCCGCACTCAGGCCGACCTCGCCGGCGCAGAACGCGATCGGATCCAGCGCGAGCACGGTGAGACGCTTCTGCTGCCGGTCGCCCGAAACGCGGGTGATGAGGTCCAGCTCCTCACCAGCGATGCGCTCACGGTCGTCGAGGTCGTCTTCGAGCTCACGCGTGATGGCGCTTGGAGCATCGGCATCGGCTGCGGCACGGTGCGTGCTCCGCTTCCCGCCGACA
This sequence comes from Agromyces laixinhei, assembly GCF_006337065.1. Taxonomy (NCBI): domain Bacteria; kingdom Bacillati; phylum Actinomycetota; class Actinomycetes; order Micrococcales; family Microbacteriaceae; genus Agromyces; species Agromyces laixinhei. Next base: position 2,415,708 of record NZ_CP040872.1, read on the forward strand.
TCCGGGAGGCGAGCGGCGAGGCGTTCTTCGCCGCACGCGACGCCGTCGAGCGGGCGAAGAAGAGCGCGCCCCGGCTCGCGATCGAGGCGGCGCACGACGACGCAGTGCACGTCGAGGCGCTGTTCAGGCTCGCGCTCCTCCTCCGCGAGCGCCGATCCGATCAGGGGTGGGAGGTCTACGACCGCATCATCGCGGGCGCGATGCAGTCGGAGATCGCCGATGAACTCGGAGTGAGCGCTCCCGCGATCAGTTCGCGCATGAAATCGGGCAACATCCGTGCAGAGCTCGACGCCGTGCCCGCGCTCGCTAGGCTGCTCGAGAACCTCGACAGCTCGACGGGAGCACGCGAATGAACCTCTTCGTCTTCGCCGATGCGATCACCTGGTCGGCCCTGGTGATCTCATTGGTCGCCACGGCCGCGCTCTCAGTGCTCGCCTACGTTCGCCCACGCCATGCGTACATCTGGTTCGCCGCGGGCACCCTCGCCATCGCACTCCTCGCCGCGGCCTCGGCGACCGGCCCCGCACAGTTCGGCCTCGCCCCCCTCATCACCGTGCTGGGTCTGACTGCCGCGGTGTTCGGCGGCAGCACTGCCGCCAGCACCGCGCTCGACCTCGCGATGCGCGGCAGCGTCGCGCCGGGCCTCCACGGCGGCATCATCGTCGCCGAGAGGCGATCGGCCGACGAAGAGCAGCGCGGGGTGATCGGCAGTGCGCGCCGCGAAGTGCTGCGAGGCGGGCTCACGATCGGCGTGCTCGAGCGCATTGCCTCCGCGGGCGCCATCATCGCCGGCTTTCCCGAGGCGCTCGCGATCGTCGTCGCGGTCAAGGGCGTCGGTCGATTCACCGAACTCGAAGCTCCCGAAGCACGTGAACGCTTCATCATCGGCACCTTCGCGAGCCTCATCTGGGCATGCGCGGCCGCGCTCGTCGTGCACCTCGCGGTGCGGTGAAGGCGCGCCGGCCTCACTCTGCCGCGAGCTTGTGCCGCCGGTACGGCGAGACGCCCTCGTCACCCGGGAGCCAGAACCGCCACGGATACTGCGATCCACCGCCCTCGCCGCCGACGCCCGTGCGCGGGCCGCTCGCCGAGTGCAGCGGCGTCGCCGGCACCTGCAGCGTGAACGGGAGCGCCAGCAGGTCGCTGCCCCGGGCGCCCAGAGGCACTCCGAGTGCTTTCGAGAGCCGACCCGGCCCGCGAGCGAGATCTCGGTCGCTCACCCCCGGGCGCCGGCGCCGTGCCACCTCGATGCCGTCGACGACGGTCGCCCCGCGCATGAGCATGCCCGACGAGCTGCCGGCCGCACGCGCGACGATGTTCAGGCAGACGTGCATGCCGTAACTGAAATACGCGTACAGGTGCGCGGGGTCGCCGAACATCACCTCATTGCGCGGGGTTCGCCCACGGAACGCATGCGAACCGGGGTCCTCGCCGACGCCCCGATACGCCTCGAGCTCCGACAGTCGGATCGCCACTCGCCCGTCGGGAGCGTCGTAGCTCAGCACCGAACCGAGGAGGAGCGGCGCGAGCACGACGGGATCCTGCAGGAAGAACTCCCGGTTGGGGGTGATGAGTGAGTTCAGCTCCGCGCCTCCGGGCTGCGTGCGTCCGGCAGGCCGGCGACGAGGTGGCGCACACGGTCGGCGAGTCGGGAGAACTGCTCGGCGACCCGCCCCGGGGCGGTGCCGCCGATGCCGTCGCGACTCGCGACCGATCCCTCGACCGTGAGCACCTCTCGCACCTCGGGCGTGAGGTGCGGCGAGATCGCCGCGAGGGCGGCATCGTCGACGTCGTCGAGTTCGAGCCCGTGCTCCTCCGCGTGGCGCACGAGCGCACCGGTGATCTCATGGGCGTCGCGGAACGGCACCCGCTGCTTCACGAGCCACTCCGCGACATCCGTCGCCAGTGAGAAACCGGCCGGCGCGAGCTGCGTCATGCGCTCGGTATGGAAGGTGAGCGTCGCGACCATGCCCGTGAAGGCCGGCAACAAGACCTCGAGCGTCTCGACGGAGTCGAAGACGGGCTCCTTGTCCTCCTGCAGATCGCGGTTGTACGCGAGCGGCAGCGCCTTGAGCGTCGCGAGGAGCCCCGTGAGGTTGCCGATGAGGCGACCCGATTTGCCGCGCGCGAGTTCGGCGATGTCGGGGTTCTTCTTCTGCGGCATGATCGACGATCCGGTCGAGTAGCCGTCGTGGAGCGTGACGAAGTCGAACTCACGCGTGTTCCAGAGGATGATCTCCTCAGCAATGCGCGACAGGTCGATGCCGATCATCGCGGTGACGAAGGCGAACTCGGCGACGACGTCGCGGCTCGAGGTGCCGTCGATCGAGTTCTCGGCCGGGCCGCCGAGGCCGAGGTCGCGAGCGACGGATGCCGCGTCCAGCCCGAGCGTCGAACCGGCGAGGGCTCCCCCGCCATACGGCGAGACATCCGCTCGCTTCGTCCAGTCGACGAGCCGTTCGAGATCGCGCGAGAGCGCCCACGCGTGCGCGAGGAGATGATGGGCGAGCAGCACCGGCTGCGCGTGCTGCAGGTGCGTGCGCCCGGGCATGATCGCCGTGCGGTGCGCGTCGGCCTGCGCGGCGAGCGCATCGATGAGGTGCACGAGGTCGCGTCCGATGATCGCCGCGTGATCTTTCAGATAGAGGCGAACGAGGGTCGCGATCTGGTCGTTGCGGCTGCGACCCGCACGGAGCTTGCCGCCGAGTTCGGCGCCGACGATGGCGATCAGCGCCGCCTCCAGCGCACCGTGCACGTCTTCGTCGGTCTCACCGGCGACGATCTCACCCGAAACGACGCGCGCCTCGAGGGTGTCGAGCCCCGCGAGCATGGCGTCGAGTTCGTCGGCTTCGAGGTATCCGGCTGCGGCGAGTGCCCGCGCGTGCGCCCGGGACCCCGCGAGGTCGTAGCCGGCGAGCTGCCAGTCGAAATGCGTCGACTTCGAGAGCCGCGCCAGCTCAGGGGCCGGGCCCGACGCGAAACGCGCACCCCAGAGCGATCCCTCGTTGGTGCCGTGGGCTTCGGCCGCCCCTCCGGCTTCGGTCACGTCGCTCATCAGGCGCCCTTCCTCTCGAGCAGCCAGACGAGCAGTGCCTTCTGTGCGTGCAGGCGATTCTCCGCCTCGTCCCAGATGATGGACCGAGGGCCGTCGATCACGTCGGCGCTGACCTCGTAGCCGCGGTCAGCGGGAAGACAGTGCATGAACACCGCATCGGATTCCGCGAGCGACATGAGTTCTGCATCGACCTGGTAACTGCCGAAGGTGGCGACGCGATGCGCCTTCTCCTCCTCTTTGCCCATCGACACCCAGGTGTCGGTGACGACGACGTCGGCACCTGAGACGGACTCGCGCGCGTCGGTCACGACGGCGACGGAGCCACCGGTCGTCGCCGCGATGCGCTCGGCATCTGCGACGACGGATGACTCGGGGGCGAACTCCGCGGGGGCGGCGATGCGCACATGCATGCCCGCGGTCGCTCCCGCGAGCAGGTAGGACTGCGCCATGTTGCTGCGCCCGTCGCCGAGGAATGTCACCGTGAGGCCGGCGAGACGCCCCTTGTGCTCGCGGATGGTGAGCAGGTCGGCAAGGAGCTGGCAGGGGTGGAAGTCATCGGAGAGCGCGTTGACGACGGGCACGGTCGTGCCGGCCGCCATCTGCTCGAGTCCCGCCTGCGCGTAGGTGCGCCAGACGATCGCCGATACCATGCGCTCGAGCACGCGGGCGGTGTCGGAGGGGGTCTCCTTGCCGCCGAGCTGGCTGTTCGCGGTCGAGATGATGAGCGGCGATCCCCCGAGATCGGCGATGCCGACGGCAAACGAGACGCGAGTACGCGTCGAGGACTTGTCGAAGATCACCGCGACCGTCTGGGGGCCTGCGAGGGGGGTACGCGACCACCGATCTGCCTTCAGCTGCTCGGCGAGATCGAGGATCTCGCTCTGCTCGGCTTGGCTGAGGTCGTCGTCTCTGAGGAAGTGGCGGGTCATGCGGTGCGTCCGTTCGTGGAGAGGTCGGTCGGGTACGGGTGGGCATCGGCGAGGGCGCGTGCGAAGCGAGACTCGAACTCGTCGATCTCGGCGTCGCCGATGATGAGCGGGGGCGCGATGCGGATGGTGGTGTCGTTCGCGGCGTTCACGATCAGGCCGTGGCGCATGGCGTGAACGACGACATCGCCGGCGACGGGCGCCGAGAGGGCGACGCCGACGAGGAGCCCGCGACCGCGCGTGCCCGCGACGAGCGGCGAACCGATCGCCTCGATGCGCCGGCGCAACTGCGGGCCGCGCACGGCGGCGTTCGCGACGAGACCGGCGCGTTCGATCTCGCCGAGCACGGCGTTCGAGACCGCGGTCGCGAGCGGGTTGCCCCCGAAGGTCGAACCGTGCTGGCCCTTCTGGTACAGCTCTGAGGCGTGGCCGAAGGTGATGAGGCCGCCGATCGGGATGCCGCCGCCGATACCCTTCGCGACCGTGATCGCATCGGGGGTGATGCCGGCGTGCTGAAAGCCGAACCACTCCCCGGTGCGCCCGGCGCCGGTCTGGATCTCGTCGACGATGAGCAGCGCGCCATGTCGGAGCGTCAGCTCTCGCGCTGCCTCGAGAAAGCCTTCCGGCAGTTCGCGGACACCCGCCTCGCCCTGAATGGGCTCGATGAAGACGGCGGCGACCGCGTCGTCGATGGATGCCTCGAGCGCCTCGATCGTCGCCGGGATGTGCTCCACTCCCCCGGCCAACGGCTCGAACGGCGTACGCATGTGGGGCTTGCCCGTCAAGGCGAGCGAACCCATCGTGCGCCCGTGGAAGGCGTCGACGAGCGCGATCACCCGCGTGCGGGCTCCGCCCGAGTTGTTGAGCCGGGCGAGTTTGAACGCCGCCTCGTTGGCCTCGGCGCCGGAGTTGCCGAACCAGGCGCGGCCCTCTGCGCCTGCGCCCGCGAGCCGGACGAGCCGCTCAGCGAGTTCGAGCGCCGGCTCGGTCGTGAAGTAGTTGGACACATGAGCGAGCTTCGAGGCCTGCGTCGTGACCGCTTCGACGAACACCGGGTGGGCGTAGCCGAGCGAGTTGACCGCGATGCCGGCGAGGAAGTCGAGGTAGGTCGTGCCCGCGGCATCCGTCACCCAGACGCCCGAACCGTGCTCGAGCTTCGCGAGCGGCATGCCGATCGAACGCATGATGCGCTGGTCGAAGCGCTGCTGCCAGTCGATCATGCCGCGACCACCTCTGTGCCGATGCCCGATTGCGTGAAGACCTCGAGCAGGATCGAGTGCGGCACTCTTCCGTCGATGATCGCGGCCTTCGAGACGCCGCCCTCGACGGCTTCGAGGCACGCGGCCATCTTCGGGATCATGCCCGATTCGAGGTTCGGCAGCAGATCGATGAGCGAGGGCACATCGATCACCGAGACGAGCGAGTCGCGGTTCGGCCAGTCGCGGTAGAGCCCGGCCACGTCGGTGAGGATGACGAGTTTCGCCGCGCCCAGTGCGACGGCCAAGGCGGCCGCCGCCGAATCGGCGTTCACATTGAGCGATTGCCCCGTCACGTCACCGTCGGGGGCGATCGAGGAGACCACCGGAATACGGCCGGCGTCGAGTTCGGCGAGCACCGCGGCGGGGTCGACCGCGACGACGTCGCCGACGAGACCGAGGTCGACCTCTTCACCGTCGACGACGGCGCCGCGCCGCCGGCCGGTGAACAGCCCGGCGTCTTCGCCCGAGAGGCCGGATGCCAGCGGTCCGTGCTCGTTGATGAGCGAGACGAGTTCACGGTTCACCTGGCCCGAAAGCACCATGCGCACGACGTCCATCGTCTCTGGGGTCGTCACCCGGTAGCCGCCGCGGAACTCACTCGGAATGCCGAGCCGCTCGAGCATCGTCGAGATCTGCGGGCCACCGCCGTGCACGACGACGGGTTTGATGCCCGCGTAGCGGAAGTAGACCATGTCTTCAGCGAATGCGCGCTGCAACTCGGGGCTCACCATGGCGTTGCCGCCGAACTTCACGACGATGGTCTCGCCGTGGAATCGCTTCAACCAGGGCAGCGAGTCGATGAGCACCTGCGCCTTCGCGGCGGCATCGTTCGTGTCGTCGGATCCTGTTTCGTCGGGTTCTGTGTCGTCGCTCATGCTCAACTCGCGTAGGCGCTGTTCTCGTGCACGTAGTCGTGCGTGAGATCGTTCGTGAAGATGGTGGCGGATGCCTCGCCGGCATGCAGCTCGATGAGCACGTGCGTCGCTCGCGGCGTGAGGTCGACGTCGTCGCGCGGCGCGTCGGGCCGCCCGGCATGACACACCCGAACCCCGTTCATCGAGACGTCGACGAGATACGGATCGAAGGGCGCGCTCGTGGTGCCGATCGCGGCGAGCACCCGGCCCCAGTTGGGGTCGTTGCCGAAGATCGCTGCTTTGAAGAGGTTGTTGCGGGCGACCGAGCGACCGACCTCGACCGCGTCGTCTTCGGTCACGGCGCCGACGACCTCGATCGCGATGTCGTGGCTCGCGCCCTCGGCGTCGGCCTGCAGTTGCATGGCGAGACTCCGGCAGGCCTCGGTGAGCGCCGCGGCGAACTCGGTGGGTTCGGGCGCCACGCCCGACGCGCCCGACGCGAGCAACGTCACCTGGTCGTTCGTCGACATGCAACCGTCGGAATCGAGCCGGTCGAAGGTCACGCGGGTCGCGGCGCGAAGCGCGGAGTCGAGGTCAGCAGCCGACAGTGCGGCGTCCGTCGTCACGACCACCAGCATCGTCGCGAGACCGGGTGCCAGCATTCCGGCACCCTTCGCCATACCGCCGATCGACCAGCCGTCGCCCACGACGACGACCTGCTTCGGCGTGGTGTCGGTCGTCATGATGGCGCGAGCCGCATCGTCGCCGCCACCGTCTTCGCTCGACAGGCGAGCGATCGCCGACACGACCCCCTCTTCGAGCACCTCGCCGTCGAGTTGATCGCCGATGAGCCCCGTCGAGCAGACGAGCACATCACCGGCGGCGACGCCGAGTCCCGACGCCGCTGCCTCGGCTGTGCGGTGCGTCACCTGGAACCCCTCGGGCCCGGTGAAGCAGTTGGCCCCGCCGGAGTTCAGCACGATCGCCGAGACGATGCCGTCGGCCGCGACCTGCCTCGACCAGATGATCGGGTTCGCCTGAGCGCGATTCGAGGTGAAGACCGCCGCCGCCTGCTGTGCGGGCCCTCGATTCACGACGAGTGCGAGATCGAGCGCTCCCGTTCGCTTGATGCCGGCCGCGATTCCCGCCGCCTCGAATCCCTGTGGGTGGGTGATGGTCACGGGGCGACTCCGTTCACGGGGAGTCCGGTCGACTCGGTGAGCCCGAGCGCGATGTTCGCGGACTGGATGGCGGCACCCGCGGTGCCCTTCACGAGATTGTCGACGGCGGCGACGACGACGACGCGGCCCGCCTTCTCGTCGATCTGCAGGCCGAGGAGTGCGGTGTTCGCGCCGAGCACGTCGGCCGTGCGCGGAAACTGCCCCGCGGGCAGCAGCTGCACGAAACGCTCGCCCGCGTAGGCGTCTTCCCACGCGGTGCGCACCGCAGCGGCATCCGTACCCGGCACGATGCGCGCCGTCGAGGTCGCGAGGATACCGCGCGACATCGGGACGATGACCGGGGTGAAGGAGATGGTCGGGTTCCCGCCGCCCGCCCAGCGCAGCGCCTGCTGGATCTCGGGGATGTGGCGGTGCACGCCGCCGACCGAGTACGGGTTCGCCGAGCCGAGGAGCTCTGACCCGAGCAGGTGCGCCTTCAGGCTCTTGCCCGCGCCAGAGGGGCCGACCGCGAGCACCGCGACGACGTCGGCTGCCTCGATCACGCCGGCACGAATGCCGGGAGCGAGCGACAGCGCGACCGTCGAGGCGTTGCAGCCCGGTGCCGCGATGCGCTTCGTCTTCGCGAGCCGGTCACGCTGCGTGCCCGACAGCCGGGGCAGCTCGGGAACGCCATAGGTCCATGCGCCGTGGAACTCGCCGCCGTAGAACGCCGCCCAGTCGGTCTCGCTCTCGAGGCGGTGGTCGGCACCGCAGTCGATCACGAGGGTCTCGGGGGGCAATTGCTCGGCAATCGCACCGGATGCCCCGTGCGGCAGTGCGAGGAACACGATGTCGTGACCGGCGAGGTTCTCGGCCGTCGTGTCTTTCAACGTGAGGTGCGTGTAGCTGCGCAGGTGCGGCTGCACCGCGATGAGCGGCTGGCCGGCGTTGGAGTGCGCGGTCACGGTGCGCACGTCGAAGTCGGGATGATCGGCGAGGAGGCGAAGGATCTCGCCCCCTGCGTAGCCGGACGCGCCGGAAACGGCGACGGTGAACGTCATGGTTCCACCTTAAAGGTCGAAGCGGGCGAGGGATGGTTCACGGCGACACTCACGACCTGAAAGGTCGAGGGGCGCGAGGGATGGTTCACGGCGACACTCACTGGCGGCGTCATTGCCGCGTGCGGGGTCGCCTAGAGTCGGCGCTCGCCACGACGTCGGTTGCGCACCACGGCACGCGTGACGCGTACGGAGCCTGCGAACCGAGCGGCGGACATACGGCGACCTTATCGGGCGCGGGTCGAGCCGCGCAAACACGTGACTGTGGGGAACGGCCGCCATGTTCACCGCAAACACGAGGGGATCGGCAGTTCCGAGGGCGGTTCGGGGTTTGAGTATCCTCGGAATCGCAGATCTCCTCGGAATCGCGCAGCTTCAGGAAGACCGCGGCGGCACCCGCCAACGGTCGGTGGGCCACGGCCGTCACTCGCGGATGGTGGCCCCCAAGCGCTCACGCGCGAGCGCCGCGCCCGCGAGCTTCGCCTCGCTCGCCTCGCCGGCCGTCAGCGTGCGATCGTCGGCACGGAACCGGAGGGCGAACGTCAGGCTCTTCGAACCATCCGGAACTCCGGGTCCGCGATAGTCGTCGACGATCGAGACGTGTTCGAGCAGAGCTCCCGCACCCTCGCGCACCGCCGCCGCAACCATGGCGGCGGCGACCTCGTTGGGAACGATGAGCGAGAGGTCCTGCGTCGCCGCCGGCAACGTGCCGATGGCGTGCGCTTCGAGGCTCGGTTCGGTGAGCGCGATGACGGCGTCGAGGTCGAGTTCGACGATCGCGACGACCCGCGGCAGGTCGGACTCGGCGGCGAGTGCCGGCAGCAACTCCCCGGCGAAACCGACGACGGTGTCGCCGATTCTCAGCTCGGCGGTGCGGCCGGGGTGCATCGCCTGGTGGGCGCCCTGCGCGATGTCGATGTGGGCGCCCGTCGCGAGCTCGATCTGGCGCACGACGTCGAGCGCATCGGCGATGCCGGCCGGCACTGCGGCCTGGCCCGGCTGCTTCGGCACCACCTCGCCGACGATGAGCGCGCCGAGGTGGCGCGGTTGCGGCGGGATACCCGCGTCGAGGGCGGCAAGCACCTCGTCGCTCGGCCTCTCATTGCCGACGGGCACCTCGAGTGACCCGTAGGTGCGACCCGGCTCGGGCAGGAACACCGTGCCGATCTCGAAGAGATCGAGGTCGGTGAGTCCGCGCGAGAGGTTGCGTCGCGCAGCGCCGATCAGGCCGGGCACGAGCGAGCGACGGAGGAACGGAGCGGTCTGGTCGAGGGCGTTCGCGATGCGCACGGATGCCACGGGCGAGCCGTCGGCGCTGCCGAACACGGCATTGTCGGCTGCGGAGGCGAACGGGAACGAGAGCACTTCGGTCGACCCCGCAGCCGCGAGCGTGTCGGCCGTGCGCCGGCGCAGCCGCTGCGAGCGGGTGAGGCCGCGCCCGGGCGGCGCGACGGGAAGCACCGAGGGAATGCGGTCGTAGCCGATCAGGCGGGCGACCTCCTCGGCGAGTTCTTCGCGACCGGTCAGGTCTGGACGCCACGCTGGCGGCACGACCGAGAAGCCGCTGTCGAAGGCGGTGATGGCGCCGCCGATCTCGGCGAGTGCGTCGTGCACCTCATCGGCGGTGTACTCGATGCCGATGATCGACGAGACGAAGCCGTCAGGCAGGAGAATCGCCTCACGCGCCGGTGCCGTCGAGATCAGGGAGCCGCCCGCGTCGGCGGTGCCGCCTGCGAGGTCGACCATGAGCTGGGCGACACGGGAGACGGCCGCGCCCGCGATCTCGGGGTCGACGCCGCGCTCGTAGCGTTTGGCCGCCTCGCTCGGCAGCTTGTGCCGGCGAGCAGTGCGCGCGATCGACACCGGGTCCCAGTTGGCCGCTTCGATGAGCACGTTGCGCGTCTCACCGCCCATCTCGGTCTCGGCGCCGCCCATGACGCCGCCGAGGCCGATCGGCCCGCGGTCGTCGGTGACGACGAGGTCTTCGACGTGAAGCGTGCGCTTCTTGCCGTCGAGCGTGGTGAACTTCTCCCCCACAGTCGCTCGCCGCACGACGATGCCGCCGCGGAGCCGGTCGAGGTCGTAGCCGTGGATCGGCTGGCCGAGCTCGAGCATGACGTAGTTCGTGATGTCGACGAGCACCGAGATCGAGCGGATGCCGGCGAGCTTCAGCCGCGCGATCATCCACGCCGGGGTCGATCGCCTCGGGTCGACTCCGCGCACGATACGCGTGGCGAAGACCGATGAGCCGAGCTTGCCGCGGATGGGTGCGGCGTCGTCGATCACGACGGAGAACGCGTCGTCCGATCCATCCGCCGGCGTCGCCTGCTCGACCGGGTCGCGGAAGCGGGCCCCCGTCGCATGGGCGTACTCACGAGCGACACCACGGATCGAGAACGCGTAGCCGCGGTCGGGGGTGACGTTGATCTCGATCGCGGCGTCGTCGAGGCCGAGGAGCTTGATCGCGTCGGTGCCGACTGGCGCATCGATGCCGAGTGTCGAGAGCCGCAGGATTCCGTCGTGCTCGTCGCCGAGCCCGAGTTCACGCGCCGAGGCGATCATGCCGTCGGAGACGTGACCGTAGGTCTTGCGCGCCGCGATCGGGAACGGCCCGGGCAGCACTGCGCCGGGCAGCGTCACGACGACCTTGTCGCCGACGAAGAAGTTGCGGGCACCGCAGACGATGCCATGCACGGCGTCACCGCCGTCGGCCGCCATCTCGCCCTCTGGGGCGACGCGCACCTGGCACCAGCGGATGGTCTTGCCGTTGGACTGCGGTTCTTCGACGAATTCGAGCACCTCGCCCACGACGATCGGTGCCTCGAGCTCGAAGGTGTGCACGTCCTCCTCTTCGAGGCCGACCCTGACGAGGGCGGCATGCACGTCTTCAGGCGTCGTGCCGGGCACGAGCTCGACGTACTCGGCGAGCCAACTCAGTGGAACTCGCATGTTCTAGACCACCATTCCGGATGACAGGGAGGGATTCGAGCCGCAGTGGGCTGCGCACGTGGCCATGTTCTAGACCACCATTCCGAACTGCTGGGAGAAGCGGATGTCTCCCTCGACCATTTCGCGCATGTCGTGCACGTCGTTGCGGAGCATGAGCCCGCGTTCGATGCCCATTCCGAAGGCGAACCCGGTGTAGACCTCGGGGTCGATGCCTGCGGCCTTCAGCACATTGGGGTGCATCATGCCGCAGCCGCCCCACTCGATCCAGCGTGCGCCGCCCTTGAAGGTCGGGTGCCAGAAGTCGAGCTCGGCAGAAGGCTCGGTGAACGGGAAGTAGCTCGGGCGCAGGCGGATCTTCGCCTCGTCGCCGAAGATCGCCTTCACGAAGTGGTCGAGAGTGCCCTTCAGGTGCGCCATCGTGAGACCCTTGTCGACCGCGACGCCCTCGAACTGCATGAACACCGGCAAGTGCGTGGCGTCGAACTCGTCGGTGCGATACACACGGCCCGGCGCGAGCACGTAGAGCGGCAGCTCACGCTCGAGCATCGAGCGAATCTGCACGGGGCTCGTGTGCGTGCGCAGCACGAGATGCGCCTCGGGCGGGTCGACGAAGAAGGTGTCCTGCATGGCGCGGGCAGGGTGATCGGCGTCGAAGTTCAGCGCGTCGAAGTTGAACCACTCGTTCTCGACCTCGGGGCCTTCGGCCACCTCCCAGCCCATGCCGGTGAACACGTCGCAGACCCGATCTTGCAGGAGCGTGAGCGGATGCCGCGCGCCCGGCCGGTACCCCGAGGCGAGCGCCGTGACATCCACCGTCTCAGCCTCGAGTTGCGCGGCCGCCTCGGCCTCGCCGATCTCGGCCTCACGAGCGGCGAATGCTTGGTTCACCCGGCCGCGGGCCCCGCCGACCAGCTTGCCGAGGGCGGCCTTCTGCTCGTTCGGAACGTTGCGAAGCTCGGCGTTCAGCAGCGCCAGCGCCGACTTCTCGCCGGTGTGCTCGGTGCGAACGGTCTTCAGCACGGCGGAGTCGTCGGCCGACGCGATGGCCGCGAGGGCTGCGTCGACCGCGGACACGACCGCGGATTCGGTGATTTCGAGGGGCTCGGACACGAGAACCGAGTCTACCGGCGGCAGCCGGTTGCTCGTGTCCGATTCCGGTCGGCTACGTTCTCGGTTCGTGGCTCTCGGACTGTCGTGCGGATGCGCTCGCTTCGGCGACGAGCACCGCCTGGTTCGGGTCCTCCGGGTCGAGTCGCTTGCCCGACGAACTCGACGAGGTGCGCTTCGACAGCCACCGCGCGAACCACGACAACGACAGGTTCATGGCGAGGTAGAGCACGAGGGTGACGACGAAGAACGAGAAGAGGTACCGGTTGCCGTAGAAGTTCACGAGGTTGTTCATGTTCACGCGAAGCAACTCGGTGTACCCCACGATGTAGCCGAGGGAGGTGTCCTTCAGCAGCACGACCAACTGGGCGACGATGATCGGCAGCATCTGGCGGAACGCCTGCGGGAACTCCACGAGCATCTTCGATTGCAACGGCCGCATGCCGAGGCTGAGGCCTGCCTCGCGTTGCCCTCTCGGCAGTGCCGCGAGCCCGGCCCGCAACGCCTCGCCGATGAGCGCCCCGTTGTACAGTGTGAGCGCTGCGACGACCGCCCAGAAGGCTCCGGTGTTCAACACCAGCAGGATGAACAGCATCATGAGCAGCACCGGCATGCCGCGCACGAACTCGAGCACGACGGCCGTGGGAATGCGAATCCACGCAATGGCGGAGCTGCGCAGGAGCGACAGGATGATGCCGAGGATGATCGCGAAGACCGAGGCGATGAGCGCCGCTCGGAGCGTGCCGAACACACCCTCGAAGACGATGAAGGACCACAACTCGGGGTCGGCGAAGATGTCCCAGCGACTCGGATCGAAGAAGCCGGGAAGTGTGATGCCGCCGCTCTCGCGCGGTGCGGCGAGCGTGAGCGCCATCCAGGCGAGCCCACCGACGATCAGCACACCGGCGACGATCGACGAGATCAACGACGCCCGACGAGCCTTGGGACCCGGCGCATCGAAGAGAACACTCGAGCCGCTCATCGCTGCACCACCCACTTCCGCTCGAGTTGTGCTGCGATCACTCCGAGCGGAATGGTGATCACGAGGTACAGGGTCGCGGCGCCCAGGAGGATCGCGATGACGGCGTCACCGTTCGCATTCGCGAGCCGACTGGTTGCGCCGAAGAGTTCGAAGACGAAGAAACCGCCGGCGACGGACGTGTTCTTGGTCAGAGCGATGAACACATTGATGAGCGGCGGGATGGTCATGCGGAACGCCTGCGGCAACACGATGAGGCTCACGGTCTGGCCGAAGCCGAGCCCGACGCTGCGGGCTGCCTCGGCCTGACCGACCGGCACCCCGTTGATGCCGGAACGAAGCGCCTCGGCGACGAACGGCGACGTGTACACCGACAGGCCGACCATCGCCGAGGCAGCGTACGCCAGGTCGGGGCCGAGGTACGGCAGCACGATCGCGCAGAAGAAGAGCACGAGGGTCAGTGGCGTGTTGCGCACGAGTTCCGTGTAGACCGTGGCGAATGCGCGCAGCGACGGAACAGGTGAGATTCGCATGGCGGCGACGATCGTGCCGAGCACGAGTGCCGAGATGCCGCTCACGACGAGCAGCAACAGCGTCATCCTGAAGCCCTCGAAGTACGTCGGCAGGTTGTCGATGACGGCGTCCACGCGCCTCCCTTCTGCAAGTCGGTGTCGGGTTCACGGCCCGGGCGGTTGAACCGCCCGGGCCGGGTACCGATCAGTAGCGGTCGGGAGCGGGCGGATCGACGAACGGCAGCACCGTACCGGCGGTCGCGTCCCAGGCCTCTTCATAACGGCCGTCTTCATACGACTCCTCGAGCACATCGTTGATCCAGTTACGGAACTCGGTGTCTTCGAGAGCCAGGCCGATACCGTAGGGCTCTTCGGTGAACGGTTCTCCGACGACCTTGAACTCGCCCTCATTCTGGGTGACGAGGCCGGCGAGGATCACGTTGTCGGTCGACACGGCGACGACCTCACCGCGGCGCAGCGGCTCCAGGCAGTTCGAGTAGGTGTCGGTCGCCACGAGTTCAGCGCCGAGTTCCTGCAGGTTCGCAGCAGACGTGGATCCGGTCACCGAGCACACGGGCTGGCCGACCAAGTCTTCCTCCGACTTGATGTCGTCGTTGTCGGCGAGCACCAGAATCGACTGGCCGGCCATGTAGTACGGCCCGGCGAACGAGACGACTTCCTTGCGCTTGTCGTTGATCGTGTACGTCGCGACGACGATGTCGACCTGGCCGTTCTCGATGAAGGGCTCGCGGTTGGCCGAGACGGTCTCGGTCCATTCGATCTTGTCTTCTGAGATGCCGAGCTCTGACGCGATGATCTTGGCGATCTCGACGTCGAAGCCCTCGGGCACACCCGACGGACCCATGAGCCCGAACAGGGGCTGGTCGAACTTCGTGCCCACGGTGATCGTGCCCGCATCGGCGAGCTCAGCCATCGTCGTTCCGGCCTCGAAGGTGGGGGCGGGTTCGGCCGAAGGCTCTTCTGTGCCGCCGGTGTCACCGCCGGCACAGCCGGCGAGCGCGAGTGCCGACGCCGCTGCAGCTGCGACGAGTGCGATTCTCATGCGTTTCATGTCTCTGCCTCTTCTCTGTGGTTGGTTCCCTCGCGGCCCCGGGCTCGGTGGCACGGTGCAGCGGAGGTCTAGTGCTCGAGGATCTTCGAGAGGAAGTCCTTCGCGCGGTCGGTCTCGGGGTGATCGAAGAACACGGCGGGAGTCGCTTCTTCGACGATCTTGCCGTCGGCCATGAAGAGCACACGGTCGGCGGCCTTGCGGGCGAAGCCCATCTCGTGCGTCACGACGATCATCGTCATGCCGTCTTTGGCCAGACCGATCATGACGTCGAGCACCTCGTTGATCATCTCGGGGTCGAGCGCACTCGTCGGCTCATCGAGCAGGATGAGCTTCGGGTTCATCGCGAGCGAGCGCGCGATCGCGACGCGCTGCTGCTGGCCGCCCGAGAGCTGCGCGGGCATCTTCTTCGCCTGGTTGGCGACGCCGACGCGCTCGAGGAGTTCCATCGCCTTGGCATCGGCGTCTTTGCGCGACATCTTCTTGACGCGGATCGGTGCGAGCGTCACGTTCTCGAGCACGGTCTTGTGGGCGAAGAGGTTGAACGACTGGAAGACCATGCCGACGTCAGCGCGAAGCTTGGCGAGCGCCGCGCCCTCTGCGGGCAGCTCTTGACCGTCGATCGCGATCGAGCCCGAGTCGATCGTCTCGAGCCGGTTGATCGCCCGGCAGAGGGTCGACTTGCCCGAGCCGCTGGGGCCGATGACGACGACCACCTCGCCGCGGTTCACGACCGTGTTGATGTCGTTGAGCACATGCAGCTCACCGAAGTGCTTCTCGACGTGATCGATGACCACGAGCGGCTCACCGCGACGCACCGAGATGTTCGACGTCGGCGGGGCAGGCTGCGTTGGCTCCATATTCCCAACGCTAGGGCCAGCGAGGCCCGAGCGACAACACGCGACGCGGAGGTTATCTAACCGTGATGCGAGCTGCGCTGGGCGAAGGCGCTTTCATACAGGCAGACGGATGCCGCGGTCGCGAGATTCATCGACTCGGCGTGCCCGTAGATCGGCACCCTGACCACCCGATGGGCGAGCGCGAGCTGCTCTTCGGGCAGGCCCCGCGCCTCGTTGCCGAACACCCAGGCCGTCGGCCCCGCGAGCACGCCGTCATTGCGGGCGACGAGCAGGTCGTCGCCTTTCACATCGGCGGCGAGCACGGTGAGGCCCGCTGCACGCACCCGCACGAGCACGTCTTCGAGCTCGGCCCCCATGGCGACCGGCAAGTGGAAGATCGAGCCCGTCGACGAGCGCACGACCTTCGGGTTGTAGAGATCGACCGTACGGCCGGTGAAGATGACAGCGTCGGCGCCGGCGGCATCGGCGGCCCGCACGATGGTGCCGGCGTTGCCGGGATCGCGCACCTCTTCGAGGATGGCGACGAGCTTCGGCTTCGACGCGAAGACGTCTTTGACCGCCGTCGGGAACTGGCGGCAGATGGCGACGAATCCCTGCGGCGTGACGGTGTCGGCCATCGAGTCGAGCACCTCTTCGGTCACGTACTCGATGTCGACGTCGGCCGACGCCGCGGCTTCGGCGATCTCGCCGTGGCGTTCGAGCGCGCTCGGCGTCGCGAACAGTTCGACCACGAGCTCCGGGCGGAAGGTGAGCGCCTCGGCGACCGCCTGCGGACCCTCGAGCAGGAACAGCCCGCTCTCGACGCGGGCCGCCTTGCGGGCGAGCTTCGCCACAGCGCGAACGCGCGGCGAACGGGGATTCTCGAGCATGCTTCGATTCTATTGCCGGGATGCCGAACGGCCCGGCACGCCCCGCGTGTTCACGCAGTGGGTGCCGGGCCGTTCGAGCAAGAATTCGCGCTTATGCAGCGTTCTTCGGTGCCGAGGTGTCGGCGGGGAGTGCCTTCTTGGCCGACTCGACGATCGCGGCGAACGTCGCGGGTTCGTTGACCGCGAGGTCGGCGAGGATGCGACGGTCGACCTCGATGCCGGCGAGGCCGAGGCCCTGGATCAGACGGTTGTACGTGAGGCCGTTCGCACGCGACGCGGCGTTGATGCGCTGGATCCAGAGACGACGGAAGTCGCCCTTCTTCTGGCGGCGGTCGCGGTACGCGTAGACGAGGGAGTGGGTGACCTGCTCCTTCGCCTTGCGGTAGAGACGCGAACGCTGACCGCGGTAACCCTCGGCGCGCTCGAGGATGACCCGGCGCTTCTTGTGGGCGTTGACCGCCCGCTTCACTCTTGCCATGACTCTGTTTCTTCCTTATGGGTCTCGCGGCTCAGCGGCCGAGAAGCTTCTTGATGACCTTGGCGTCGGGGGCCGACACGACCTTGTCCTGGTTCAGACGGGCCTTGCGCTTCGAGGACTTGACCTCGAGGTTGTGGCGCATACCGGCCTGCTGCTTCTTGACCTTGCCGCTGCCGGTGATCTTGAAGCGCTTCTTGGACCCGGAGTGGGTCTTCTGCTTCGGCATCTCGTATTTCTCCTTGGTTCTGCCGTCACGCGGGTGACGGACGGGGATGTTGGCTTCAGCCCTTGCTGGGCTCGGCCGTCTGCGCGTCGCCGTCGCCCGGGGCATCCGCCGCCGGTCGCGCCTTCGCCGCAGCACGCTGTGCATTCGCCTCGGCCTTGGCCTCGGACTTGTTCTTGAGGGGCCCGATGACCATGACCATGTTGCGGCCGTCGATCGTGGGGTTGTGCTCGACCGTGCCGTACTCGACCACGTCTTCCGCGAAGCGCTGGAGCAGGCGCACGCCCATCTCGGGACGCGACTGCTCGCGACCGCGGAAGAGGATCATCGCCTTGACCTTGTCGCCGGCCTTCAGGAAGCCGATGGCGCGCTTCATCTTGGTCTCGTAGTCGTGCTTGTCGATCTTGAGACGGAACCGCACCTCTTTGAGGATCGTGTTCGCCTGGTTGCGCCGGGCCTCTTTCGCCTTCTGCGCAGCCTCGTACTTGAACTTGCCGTAGTCCATGATCTTCGCGACCGGCGGCTTCGAGTTCGGAGCGACCTCGACGAGATCGAGATCGGCCTCCTGCGCGAGCCGCAGGGCCACCTCGATCTTCACGACGCCGACCTGCTCTCCGGCAGGGCCCACGAGACGAACCTCAGGGACGCGGATACGGTCGTTTGTACGGGGATCGCTGATGCGTGTTCTCCTCTACTCAAGCTGTTTCGCTCGGCCGGGAAGCGATTGCCGCCCGACGACGAAAGGAGAGATCCACGCATCCGCGCACGGAATCCCACCGTGCAACTCATGCGGCACCCTGTCTACTCCCGAGTCTTGCGACGCGGAAGCGGAGTGCAATCGACCCGGTAACCTTGATGAAGCGGTATGCGCGGGTGGGAGAATCTCCACTTTCGTACCGGGGTGAAGCCCCGGAGCCCGAAGTAGTCTAACAGAGGAAGTCCGTGAACAGTAGTTCAGACGAGACCACGGTCGAGGGCGCCACCCGCGACATCGCCGAGGTTCCCGCAGTCGAGATCATCACGACCGCAGCAGTGCACCTCATGAGCGCCGCCGCCGTGAAGGTCGGGCTCGCAGAAGACCCCGAGGAGCAGATCGACCTCGACGAGGCGCGCAAGCTCATCAACGCCCTCGCCGGGCTCATCACGGCCGGCGCGCCCGAGATCAGCGACATGCACGCGCGAAGCCTGCGCGACGGACTCCGTTCGCTGCAGCTCGCATTCCGTGAGGCATCCGTGGTTCCCGACCCGATCGGCAAGGGGCCCGGCGAGAAGTGGACCGGTCCGGTCAACTGAACCGGCCGCGCGTCAACGCTGGCAGTTCGGGCACCACCACGACTCGCGCAGCTCGATCTCGGTGCGCCCGAGCCTGCCGTGTTCGATGAGCGCGCCGCAGCGGCGGCACGCCTCACCGGCTCGGCCGTGGACCCAGAGCCGGCGGCCTCGACGCGTGTCGCCGGTCGTCGTGCGCACCGCACGATCGCGATTGGCACGGATGACGCGCACAGCGAGCGCCACGACGGGATCGAGTTCGACCTGCCCGACCGGCCGGGTCGGCAGGATGCCGCGGAGGAAGCACACCTCGTTGACGTAGACGTTGCCGAGCCCCGCGAGGTTGCGCTGCTCGGCGAGGGCGACCGCGATGGGCGTCTCGGGCACGCTCGCGAGTCGGCGCACCGCCTCCGCGGCGTCCCAGTCGGCCCCGAGCAGGTCGGGGCCGAGGTATAGGAGACGCTCGGCCTCCTCGGCCGCGCCGAACAGCTCGAGGGTGCCGAGGTCGAAGCCGACGGCCGAGGCCTCCGGTACCTCGACGATCGCGCGCGCCTGCCAGGCCGGTCGCCGCCACGGTTCACCGGGGCGGAACACCCGCCACTCCCCCTCCATCTTCAGATGCGAGTGCACGACGATGTCGCCGATGCGCAACAGCACGTGTTTGCCGCGACTGCCGACGGAATGCACCGGCAGGCCCGCCAGATCGACCTCGGCGAGCGCGGGCACCCGGAAGTCGGTGCGCGTTATCGTGTGGCCGGCGAGGGCCGCCTCGAGCACGCGTGCGGCTTGAAAGACGGTGTCACCCTCGGGCATCGAAGCGAAGCCCCCTCGGCGTCTCGCGGAACCCGGCCGCGCGGAGCGGCCGGTCGAGCACCGAGCCGAAGACTCCGCCGCCGTTCACCGTCTCGACTCGGAGCCGTTCGGTGCGGCCTCGGATGAGCGCTGCGGCGAGCGCAGCGGTCGCCGCCACGAGCGCCGCCTCGTCTTCGGTGAAGACGAGGGTCGTGCGCCCGCCGCGTTCGAGGTAGAGCACGGCCTCGCCGTCGACGATCGCGACGAAGGCGCCGGCCTTGCGGCCCGGTCGATGCGCGCTCTCACCGGGAAGCTCGGGCCAGTCGAGGGCGGCGCCGAACGGATTGGCCGGATCGGTTGCCGCGAGCGCGACGGCCTCGCCCTTCGGCGCAGCGCGGAGACGGTCGACGGCCGCGCCCGTCGCGAACTGGGCCCCGCCCTGACCGTCGATGAAGTACCCGCGCCGCACGCGGCCTGAATCCTCGAAGCCCGAGAGCGTGCGATAGGCGAGCGCGAAGCCGCCGACGTGCGCCTCGGCCATGACGGACCCACGGGTCACGATGCCGTAGCGCTCGAGGAGTGCTTCGCCGAGCGCGTGGGCCCGCGGTGTTGCCGCCGAGCTGGCGAGCGGCAGCACCGACCATCGGCCGGCAGCCCTCGGGGGATTGGCTCGGGCCGTGGCTGTGCGCCCGGCCTGCACAGTCGCCGCGAGCGAGCGTCGCGAGAGCGAACCCGCCCGCAGCCGGGCCCGCGGGGTCGGCGCCGTGGTCTTGTGGGCTCCCCCGCCGGTCAACAGGCCGCGCACCGGTGCGAAGGTGTCATTGGTGACGAGCCCCGCCCAGGCGAGGCGCCAGAGCGCATCGGCTAACGCACGGTCGCCGTCGGCATCGAGCCCAGCGGCACCGACCGCCTCGGACAACTGCCGGAAGAAGTAGCCTCCCCCGCCGCCGAGCACCGCGATGAGCTCGGATTCGAGCGGATCGAGCGGTGCTGCAGCAGGCGGCGGCAGTGTGAGCTCGGCCGTCTCGGCGAGGTGCAGGCTGATCCAGCCGTCGTCGGCGCCGAGCGACCCCGTGCCCGCCCAGAGCACCTCCCCGGCCGCCGTCAGCTCATCGAGCATTCCGGGCCGGTAGTCGGCGACCCTGGCAGGCAGTACGTACGCCTCCCATGCCGAGGCGGGGATGCGCGCACCCTCGAGTTGCTCGACCACCGCCGCGACGCCATCGACGCCGCCGAGCCCGCCGCCGACCTGCTGCCAACCCGGCAGGAAACGGGCGAACTCCCGCGGCTCGACAGATTCGACCTCATTGCGGAGTGCCGCGAGCGAACGGCGCCGGATGCGCCGCAGCACCCCGCTGTCGCACCATTCCATGCCGGAACCGTGCGGGAGGAACTCCCCCTCGACCACACGGCGCTCTGCGCCGAGCCGTGCAAGAGCAGCGGATGCCACGACGTGCCCGATGCCGAAGCGCGCCGCCACGGTCTGGGCGGTGAACGGCCCGTGGGTGCGTGCGAAGCGGGCCACGAGATCGCCGAGCGGGTCGCGCACCGCCTCGCCGAACGCCTCGGGGAGCCCCGGCGGGATCGGCACGCCGAGCGCATCGCGCAGCCTGCTCACGTCTTCGACGGCGACGAACCACGATTCACCCGCGAATCGCACCGGAGCCGCGCGGCGCGCGGCGACGAGCTCGGCCAGGGCCGCAGCGGCATCCGTCTCGTCGTCGACCCGCGCCGCGAGCTCGGCGGCCGTGAGCGGCCCGAGGTCGCTCAGCAGATCGGCGACCCCCTCGCCACCGCGCGCGACACGGTCGGGATGGAGACGCTGGAGCATGCGCTCGACCTCGTCGACCACGTCGGGGTCGAGAAGCTCGCGCAGCTCGACGGTGCCGAGCAGCTCGGCGAGGAGCGCGGGGTCGAGCGAGAGTGCGGCAGCACGCCGCTCGGCGAGCGGCGCATCGCCCTCGTACATGAACGCGCCCACGTACCCGAAGAGCAGGCTCGAGGCGAACGGACTCGGCGACTCGGTCGTGACGTCGACGAATCGCAGCTCGCGGCGGTCGATGCGTTCAGCGAGCCGGGTCAGGGCCGGCAGGTCGTAGACGTCTTGCAGGCACTCGCGCACGGCCTCGAGCACCATCGGGAACTCGGGGAAGTCGCGGGCGACCTCGAGCAGTTGCGAGGCCCGCTGGCGCTGCTGCCAGAGGGGCGACCGCTTGCCGGGGTTCGAACGCGGCAGGATGAGCGCCCGCGCGGCGCACTCGCGGAATCGGGCGGCGAAGAGCGCCGAACCGCCGACATTGGTCGTGACCAGCTCGGTGAGTTCGGCCGGTTCGAACGCGAACAGTTCGGCCCCCGGCGGGTCATCGCCGGTGTCGGGCATGCGCAGCACGATGCCGTCGTCGCTCGCGACGGCGTTCGAGTCGACGCCGCTCTGTTCGCGCACCCGCGCCCCGATGGCGAGGGCCCACGGTGCGTGCACGCGCATGCCGTAGGGCGAGTGCAGCACGATGCGCCAGTCGCCGAGCTCGTCGCGGAAGCGCTCGACCACGAGGTTGGTCGCGTCGGGAACCACCCGGGTGGCGGCGCGCTGGTCTTCGATGAACTTCACGAGATTCGTCGCGGCGCGCTCGTCGAGCCCGGCAGCGCGGCTGCGAGCGAGGGCGTCGGATGCCGGTGCGCCCGAGAGTTCGGCGATGAAGCCGCCGATCGCCGCCCCGAGCTCGGCCGGGCGGCCGATGCCGTCGCCTCTCCAGAACGGGAGCCGCCCGGGCTCCCCGAACGCCGGAGCGACGAGCACGCGATCGTGCGTGATCTCTTGGATGCGCCAGCTCGTGGCGCCGAGCGCGAACACGTCGCCGACGCGGGACTCGTAGACCATCTCCTCATCGAGTTCGCCGACACGGCGACCCGGCCCGGCCTCTCCGACCATGAACACGCCGAACAGGCCCCGGTCGGGGATCGTGCCGCCGCTCGTGACCGCGAGGCGCTGCGCCCCGCGGCGGCCGGAGATCGTGCCGGCGTCGCGGTCCCAGACGATGCGTGCGCGCAACTCGCCGAAGCGATCGGATGGGTAGCGCCCCGCGAGCAGGTCGAGCGTCGCGTCGAAGGCCGACCGGGGCAGCGCGGCATAGGGCGCGGCGCGGCGCACGAGCTCGAACCACGCCTCGACGTCCCACTCGTCGAGTGCTGTCGCCGCGATGGTCTGCTGCGCGAGCACGTCGAGCGGGTTCGCGGGGATGCGGAGCTCTTCGATCGCCCCGCCGATCATGCGTTCGGCGACGACCGCGGAATGCAGCACATCGGCGCGGTGCTTCGGGAAGATCAGGCCCTTCGACACCTCGCCGACCTGGTGCCCGGCCCGGCCGAGCCGCTGCAGGCCGCTCGCGACCGATGGCGGAGACTCCACCTGCATGACGAGGTCGACGGCGCCCATGTCGATACCGAGTTCGAGGCTCGAGGTCGCGACGACGCAGCGCAGCCGACCCGACTTGAGGTCGTCTTCGACGAGGGCCCGCTCTTCTTTGCTCACCGAACCGTGATGCGATCGGGCGATCACGGGCGCCGCTCCGCCCGTGACGCCCGAAGCACCGACCGCCTCGGCGGGCGATCGCCGCGCTGCCGCAGGCACGCTGGACGCCTCGACGGCCACCTCGGCCGAGGCCGTCACCGGCACCTCGACCGACGCCACCGGCGCCGCGATCGGCCCCGCAGCGCGCTCGGCCCACAACTCGTTGAGCCGTGCGGTCAACCGCTCGGCCAGGCGCCGGGAGTTCGCGAAGACGATCGTCGAGCGATGCGCGAGCACCTCGTCGAGGATCGCCTCTTCGACGTGCGGCCACACCGTGCCCGCCCCGGTCTCTCCGGCGAGGTCGGAGAGGTCGTCGACCGGCACGGTGACCCGCAGGTCGAACCGCTTGCCCGACGGCGGCGCCACGATCGTGACCGCCCGCGTGCCCCCGAGGAATCGCGCCACCTCTTCGTGCGGCCGCACGGTCGCCGACAACCCGATGCGCTGCACGGGCTCGGCGGTCAGCTCGTCGAGCCGTTCGAGCGAGAGCGCGAGATGCGAACCCCGCTTCGTTCCCGCGAGCGCGTGGATCTCATCGACGATGACCGTCTGCACCCCGCGAAGCGTCTCACGGGCCGCCGAGGTGAGCATGAGGAAGAACGACTCGGGCGTCGTGATGAGGATCTCGGGCGGATGCGCCACGAGCCGGCGCCGCTCGGCCGGCAGCGTGTCACCGGAACGCACCCCCACCGAGACCTCGGGCACCGTGGTGCCATGGGCCGCAGCGGTTCGGGCGATGCCCACGAGCGGCGCCCTGAGGTTGCGTTCGACGTCGACGCCGAGCGCCTTCAACGGTGAGAGGTAGATGACGCGGGTGCCGGTCGAGGCCGCCTCGGCCCTCTCGCGGTGCAGCCGGTCGATCGCCCAGAGGAACGCGGCGAGGGTCTTGCCAGAGCCCGTCGGCGCCACGACGAGCGAGTGGTCGCCCCGCGAGATCGCCTGCCACGCGCCGTTCTGCACGGTCGTGGGGGCGCTGAACGACTCGGTGAACCACGCCCGCGTCGCCGGCGAGAACGCGGCGAGCGCCTCAGGCGGGTCTCCGTTCACCTCGGGCATGCCTCCATTCAAGCGGATGCCACCGACGATGGCTCTTCCCCGCCGACGTCTCGAGACCCGCTACCCGATCGGCGGCGCCTCGGCCTCGAGCCCGACGAGCGCACGGGCGACGGCGTCGACCGTGCGGCGCACCTCTGCGGCATCCGTGCGCCAATTGCTCACCGAGAAGCGCACCACCGTGCGGCCATGCCATCGCGAGGTCATGGCGAGCACCTCGCCGTCGTTCCAGAGTCGCTCGCTGAGCGCGGCGGTCGCCTCGTCGGTGTCGAGGGCGATGCACACCTGGGTGAAGACGACCTCGTTCAGCACCTCGACGCCTGGCAGCGCCCCGACGCCGTCGGCGATGCCCCGCGCGGCTTCGGCGAGGCCGTCCACGAGTTCGGCGACGCCGTCACGGCCGAGGGAGCGGAGCACCGCCCAGGTCGGAACGCCGCGGGCGCGTCGCGACAGCTCGGGCGCCTTCTCCTGCGGATCGGAACCGACGGCGGTGGATTGCAGGTAGCTCGCGTGCATGCCGAGCGCGTGCCGCATCGCGGCGGGGTCGCGCACGATCGCGATGCCGCAGTCGTAGGGCACGTTCAGGGTCTTGTGGGCGTCGGTCGACCAGGAATCGGCGGCCTCGAAGCCCGACGTCAGGTGTCGGAGCCTCGGCGACGCCGCCGCCCAGAGACCGAACGCACCGTCGACGTGCACCCATGCGCCCGCCGCGTGGGCGACCGTGATCGCGGCAGCGAAGTCGTCGAACCCGCCCGAGTGGATGTTGCCGGCCTGCAGCGCGACGATCGCCGGGCGATCCTCTTCCGCGAGCACCGCGGCCAGGGCCTCGACGCCGATGCACCCCTGCTCATCGGCCGGCACCGTGACCGGCGCCCCCAGGCCGAGGTACCGGGCCGCGAGGTCCATCGTGCCGTGGCGCTCCTCGCCGGCGATGTACCGCACTGCCGGGCCGCCCGCGAGCCCATCAGCTTCGACGTCCCACCCGGCTCGGCGAAGCACGTCGCCGCGCGCTGCCGCCATGCAGGAGAACTGCGCCATCGTGGCGCCGGTCGTGAATCCGACATCGCACTGCGCCGGCAGGCCGAAGAGATCGAGCAACCACTCGCCGGCGAGCTCTTCGACGGCGACCGCTCCCGGTGTGATCGCCCGGAGCCCGGTGTTCTGGTCCCACGCGGAGACGAGCCAGTCGGCGCCGAGCGCGACGGGCTGCGTGCCGCCGATCACCCAGCCGTAGAAGCGCGGCGAACCGATCGCGATGAGCCCGGGCTCGACGCCCTCGGCGAGTCGTGCGATGACCTCGAGATCGGGTTCCCCCACCTGCGGGAGTTCTCGCCCGAGGCGGTCCTTGATGTCGTCGGCGCTCGCATGCGGCGGAATCGCTCGTTCGCGCACTCCCGAGAGCCACCCCAGCGCGTGACCGGCCGCTGCTGCGACGACCTCGTCGTACGAGGCATCCGCTGCTGGAACGCTTTCGCCGATGCCACCGGTCGTCGTGTTCGCATCATGCATGGCACACCCGGATTCCGTGCGCCGAGCGCACACCCCGATTGTGCGCCGCATCGGTGGCCCGGTCAACGGGGTCGCCGCACGCGGCGGGCGGCAGGCCTCAGCCGGCGGGCGAGCCCACGAGCTTCACGGTCAGCGAATCCACCGAGGTCGCGATGAGATCGTCGGCGGCCCAGCGCCGCGCGAGACGCGCAGTGATCGCGTCGAGCTGCTCACGGCTGAGACCGCCGACGAGTTCGAGCCGCACGACGAGCTCGGGCCCGGTCAGGCGTGCCGTCGGATCACCCGCATGCAGGGTCACGTCGAGCACGGCGAGCTCCCGCTCGATCGAGATTCGGAAGGCCGCGCCGACGGCGGGCGACTCGAACGGCGGCTGCCAGTCGAGCGCCTGCGCGACCGACCACACCGCGGGGCGGCGCAGCACGAATTCGGTCGGCGAAGCGGGGTCGAGCACGATGAGGTCGGTACCGTCGTCGGCGGCTGCCAGCGCCACTCGAACGCCGTCGGCCGGAACGGGCCTCGCAACGGGGTTCCAGCGCGACATCGCTTCGACCGAGGCGAACACCGGCAGCACCGTGCGCCCGTCGGGCCCCTGCACCGTGACGATCGAGAGCTCCTGGCTCTTGTCGATCGCGAGCCCGTGGGCCCCGACCGCGGTTGAGCCGTCGGGCTCGCCCTCGTCTGCCGAGGGGTCGCCGTGTTCGGCGAGCAGCGGGATCAGGAGCCGGGAACGCGCGAACTCCGCCACCACGGGCGCCTGACCTGCTTCGCCGGATCGGAAGGCATCGAGCGCGGCGACGAGCGCCTCGGGCGCGCGGCCGTCGTCGGCCGCGTGCGTGTTCGGCTGGAACGACCGCCCGGCCCACGGCACGCCCGCCGAGTCGGCCGCATCACCGGTCACGCGACACCGTCACTGGGAAGCGACATCCAATGCCTCGACCAGTGTGAACGCGCCCGCGTACAGCGCCTTGCCCACGATCGCGCCCTCGAGGCCGAGCGGAACGAGTTCGCGCAGCGCCACGATGTCATCGAGGCTCGAGATGCCACCCGACGCCACGACCGGGCGATGGGTCCGCTCCATCACCTGGCGGAGCAGGTCGAGGTTCGGGCCCTGCAGCGTGCCGTCTTTGGTGACGTCGGTCACGACGTAGCGCGCCGCGCCGGCCTCTTCGAGGCGATCCATGACCTGCCAGAGGTCGCCGCCGTCTTTGGTCCAGCCGCGTGCGGCGAGCGTCGTGCCGCGCACGTCGAGGCCCACGGCGATCGCCTCGCCGTACTGGGCGATGACGGAGGCGGCCCATTCGGGGTTCTCGAGCGCCGCGGTGCCGAGGTTGATGCGCTTGGCGCCGATCTCGAGTGCATGTTCGAGCGACTCGTCGTCGCGAATGCCCCCCGACAACTCGACATTGACCCCGCGCACCTGCCGGATGGTTCGCTTCAGCACGCCCGCGTTCGAGCCGCGGCCGAACGCCGCGTCGAGGTCGACGAGGTGGATCCACTCGGCACCCTGATCGGCCCAGTCGGCCGCGGCGTCGACGGGGTCGCCGTAGCTCGTCTCGGTGCCGGCCTCACCCTTGGTCAGGCGCACCGCCTTGCCGCCGGCGACATCGACCGCAGGGAGCAGCACGAGGCGGGCGGTTCTGTTGAATTCACTCATTCACTGTCCTAGTCATCGCGGTCGCTTCTTGCGAGTCGGCACAGTCACAGCATCCTAGTCCGCCCGGGTCGAAGCGGTCTGCACGTGACGTCGAAACGGCTCAGCCGAGGGTTCCGATCCAGTTCGCGAGCAGGCGGATGCCCGCCTCGGCCGACTTCTCGGGGTGGAACTGCGTCGCCGTCAGCGGTCCGTTCTCGACCGCGGCGAGGAATCTGCCGCCGTGCTCGGCCCAGGTCAGAGCCGGTTCGGGAAACGGCGGTTCGACGTCGAGCAGCCACTCCTGTGCTGCGAACGAGTGCACGAAGTAGAAGCGCTCGTCTTCGATGCCGGCGAAGAGCTCCGAGCCATCGCCCGCCTCGACCGTGTTCCAGCCCATGTGCGGCAGCACCGGCGCCGGGAGCTCGGTGACCACGCCGGGCCATTCGCCGATGCCCTCGGTATCGACGCCGCGCTCGACGCCGTGCTCGAACAGCACCTGCATGCCGACACAGATGCCGAGCACCGCGCGCCCGCCCGCGAGTCGGCGGTCGATGATCTCTTCGCCGCGCACCGCGCGCAGCTGATCCATGACGGCCTTGAACGCCCCGACACCCGGCACGAGCAGTCCGTCGGCCTCCAGTGCCGCCGTTCGGTCGGCGGTCACCGTGACTTCAGCACCGGCGAGTTCGAGTGCCTTCGCGGCCGAGTGCACGTTGCCCGAGCCGTAGTCGAGCACGACGACACGACGGCTGCGGGTCACAGGGCGCCCTTGGTCGACGGCACGCCCGACACCAGCGGGTCGAACGCCTTGGCCTGGCGGAACGCGCGCGCGAACGCCTTGAACTCCGCCTCGGCGATGTGGTGCGGGTCGCGACCGCCGAGCACGGTGATGTGCACGGTGAGGGCCGCGTTGAAGGCGATCGCCTCGAAGACGTGTCGCACCATCGAAC
This sequence comes from Agromyces laixinhei, assembly GCF_006337065.1. Lineage (NCBI taxonomy): Bacteria > Bacillati > Actinomycetota > Actinomycetes > Micrococcales > Microbacteriaceae > Agromyces > Agromyces laixinhei. The sequence goes on from NZ_CP040872.1 coordinate 2,443,840, forward strand.
CGGTGAAGTGCCCGCCGATGAGGTGGAACTCGAAACCGGCCGGCTCCCCCGTGTGCACGAGGAACGGGCGACCCGAGATATCGATGACCGCCTGTGCGAGCGCCTCGTCGAGCGGCACGAGCGCATCGCCGTACCTGGAGATGCCGCGCTTGTCGCCGAGCGCTTGCCTGATGGCCTGCCCGAGCACGATGCCGACGTCTTCGACGGTGTGGTGCACGTCGATCTGGATGTCACCGCTCGCTCGCACCGTCAGATCCGTCAGCGAGTGCTTGGCGAACGCCGTGAGCAGGTGATCGTAGAACGGCACGCCGGTCTCGATGTCGCTCGTGCCTGTGCCATCGAGGTCGATCGAGAGGTCGATGCTGGATTCGCTCGTCTCACGCTGCACGCGGGCAGTGCGCGATGGGCTGGATGCGGTCATGGGGCCATTCTATTCGGGGCGGAAACGGCGATCGCCTCGAGGAAGGCGGTGGTCTCGGCCTCGGTGCCCGCCGTCACTCGAAGGTGCCCGGGGATGCCGATCTCGCGGATCAGGATGCCGCGCTCGAGCAGCTGCTCGAAGACGCCGCGCGGGTCGGCGACCCCGCCGAACAGCACGAAGTTCGACCCACTGCGGTAGGGGCGGAACCCGAGTCTCGCGAGCTCGTCGCTGATGCGCTCGCGCTGGACGCGGATCTCGTCGACCATCGCGAGCATCTCTGTTGCGTGGGCGAGTGCGCCGAGTGCCGCCGCTTGCGTCAGTGCCGACAGGTGGTACGGGAGTCGCACGAGCCGGAGCGCATCGATCGCGGCGGGATCGCCGGCGAGGTAGCCCACGCGGGCGCCCGCGAACGCGAAGGCCTTGCTCATGGTGCGGGAGACGAGCAGCCGAGGTCGGCCGGCGAGCAGCGTGAGCGCGCTCGGGGTGCCGGGGTCGGCGAACTCGAAGTACGCCTCGTCGACCACGACGATGCCGCGCGCGGCGTCGGCCACCGCTTCGATCGTCTCGATCGAGACCGGCGTGCCGGTCGGGTTGTTCGGGGCGCAGAGCATCACGATGTCGGGATCGTGCTCATGCACTGCCGCGACGGCGGTCGCCGTGCTGAGCTCGAAGCCGTCGTCACGCCCGGCGGTGATCCACTCGGTGCCGGTGCCCGAGGCGAGCAGCCCGTACATGGAATAGGTCGGAGCGAACCCGAGCACGGAGCGACCCGGCCCGCCGTAGGCCTGCAACACCTGCTGCAGCACCTCGTTCGAGCCGTTCGCCGCCCAGATCTGCGCGGGATCGAGCCCGTGGCCGAGGTAGCCGGCGAGTGCACGGCGCAAGGCCGTGAACTCGCGGTCGGGATACCGATTCAGCGTCAGGATCGCTGCGGCCACCCTGGCGACGATGTCGTGTGCGACGTCTTCGGGAATCGGATGCGAGTTCTCGTTGACGTTGAGCGCGACCGGCACGGTCTTCTGCGGGGCCCCGTACGGGGAACGCCCACGAAGGTCGTCGCGGATGGGGAGGTCGTCGAGACTCGTCACCATGCAAGCCTACGAGGCTCGCCAGCGTGTGTCAGACGGCTCTCACGGTGCGATCGGCAGCGCGAGCCGCTGCCCGGGCTCGACCATCGCCCCATCGAGACCGTTGAGACGGATGATCTCATCGATGACCTCGCGCACGTCGGCGTTGGGATCGACCGTTTCAGCGATGCCCCAGAGCGAATCGCCGTGCCCGACGGTCACGTACTCGAAGGAAACGGCAGCGCCCGCACCGTCGATATCGGCGGCGGCACCCCCGGAGCCGAGCACGATGACGAACGCCCAGATCACGATCGGGAGCGCGGCCAGCGAAGTGAAGACGATGCGGCCGCGCCGCGTCAGTCGGAGTCGGGTACGCGAAGACTCATCTCGCACCCGGTCGCGCGGGAGCACCCGTGCGGCTTGAAAGCCCGTCGTTGCGATCACTGCGCTCATGTCACACCTCCTGTGGGAGTCGCACCCGACCCTCGGCCGGGAGGGCCGGGTGCGAATCTCTGTTCCGAACATATCTTCGATTGCTGACGACCGCAAGGCCGAAACCCGGAAACTTCGAGCAGTCTCGAATCTCCGACACACTCGAACAAGTGTTTGCCGCACGCACGTGAGACGGATACAGTTTCGAATGTCTGGAAGACAGTCGACCAGACACCACCGACATCCCGGCCGTTCGGCCGCAACGAGGGGCGGAGACGTTGAGCACCGACATCGACGACACGCAGGCTGCGGGCAGACCTCGCCGCCGCAAGAGTCTGAGCGCGAAGCAGATCGCGATCCTCGAGACGATCCAGCGCTCGGTCTCGAGCCGCGGCTACCCGCCGAGCATGCGCGAGATCGGCGATGCGGTCGGCCTCTCCTCGCTCTCGAGCGTGACGCACCAGCTCAACCAGCTCGAACTCGCCGGGTACCTCAGGCGCGACCCCAACCGTCCGCGCGCACTCGAAGTGCTCATCGAGCTGCCTGGCGTCACCGATCGCACCGCCACTGCGGCAGAGCACACTCCCGTCGGGGATGCGGCGATGGTGCCGCTCGTCGGGCGCATCGCCGCCGGTGTTCCGATCACCGCCGACCAGCAGATCGACGAGGTCTTCCCCCTCCCCCGCCAGCTGGTCGGCAAGGGCGAGCTGTTCATGCTGAAGGTCGTCGGCGAGTCCATGATCGATGCCGCCATCTGCGACGGCGACTGGGTCGTCGTGCGGTCACAGCGCACCGCCGAGAACGGCGAGATCGTGGCGGCGATGCTCGACGGCGAGGCGACCGTCAAGGTGTTCCGCCAGCGCGACGGTCACACCTGGCTGCTCCCCCGCAACAGTGCGTTCGAACCGATCGTCGGCGATCACGCCGAGGTGCTCGGCAAGGTCGTCGCGGTGCTTCGCGCGGTCTGAGACCGCCTTCGCAGGCTGCAGTGCCGGCGGGGAATGAACGGAAGCCGTCCGCTACGCGGAAGAACTCCCGACGGCCGGGCGAACGACTGCCGAACGCGTGACGACTGGAACCGGGCCGGGATCGGTCGGCGCGAGTTCGCGCAGCCATCCGAGCACGGCGTCCATGAAGCCGGCGTGATCGTCTCGGAACACGGTGTGCCCGGTGCCGCGCACGGTCTCGACCGTCATGCCCTGACGCCGCAGCTGCCCGGCGACCTTCGTCGTGATGAGCAGGCTCTTCTCGGCGAGCACGACGAGCGTGGGTGCCACGAGCCGGGCCGGCGGCACGAGCGGACGGGTGTCGGTGAAGCCGAGGATCGTGCGCTTGTCCCAGTCGCGCAGCGTCGCAAGTTCGATGTCGACGTCGACCGCGCTCCATTTCGGGTTCATCCGCACGAGCGCCGAGCGACGGGGCCGCGGCGCCACGGCGAAGAAGGCCTTGAACGCCCAGCCTTTGACGCCCTTCGGGAATGAGAAGGCCGGGTCGATGTAGATCGCCGCGCGCGGGGCGAGTCGATCGGCGACGAGACTCGCGACGAGTCCGCCGAGCGAGTGGCCCATGACGACCTCGGGAGGCCCGTCGAGCAGCGGCTCGAGGGTTTCGACGACATCGCTCGCCCAAGCGGCCGGAGAGTACCTCGCGGCGCGGGGGCTGCGGCCGTGGCCGGCCAGATCGACCGCGAGCACCCGGAATCCCTGCGCCTCGAGTTCGCCGGTGACGCGATGCCAGGCGCGCGAATCCGACATGATGCCGTGGATGAGGATCGCGGTGCGCCCGCCCCCGCCGGATTCGTGGACCGCGAGTTGCATGGCTCGACGGTACGCGACGCCCCTGAGCATCACCCCGGCACGAGCCGAGCGGATGCCGCGAGCCGCGACATCCGCCCGGTCCCTGCTATCCGGCGAGCACCGGGGCGGAGCGCTCTGCCCGAACCGCCACGGTCGCCTCGACGATGTGCCGCAGCGACTCGACGGTCTCGTCGTACCCGCGCGTCTTCAGGCCGCAGTCGGGGTTGACCCACAGCCGCGTCGCGGGGATCGCCCCTGCGGCGCGCTCGAGCAGCGCCTGTACCTCGGCGACACCGGGAACCCGCGGCGAGTGGATGTCGTACACACCCGGGCCGATGCCGTGGTCGAAGCCGCTCGTCTCGAGGTCGTCGACGACCTCCATGCGGCTGCGGGCCGCCTCGATCGAGGTGACGTCGGCGTCGAGGTTCCTGATCGCGTCGATCACCACACCGAACTCGGAGTAGCAGAGGTGCGTGTGCACCTGCGTGCCGGGCACCGCGCCGCCAGTCGCGAGGCGGAACGAACCGACCGACCAGTCGAGGTAGGCCGGCTGATCGGCCAGCTTCAACGGCAGCAGCTCGCGCAGAGCGGGTTCGTCGACCTGGATGATGCGGATGCCCGCCGCCTCGAGGTCGGTGATCTCGTCACGAAGGGCGAGTGCCACCTGTCGGGCGGTGTCGCCGAGCGGCTGGTCGTCACGCACGAACGACCAGGCGAGGATCGTGACCGGACCGGTGAGCATGCCCTTCATGTGCTGCTCGGTGAGCGACTGCGCGTAGCTCGACCACTCGACGGTCATCGGCGCCGGCCGTGAGACATCCCCCCAGAGGATCGACGGCCGCGTGCAGCGCGAACCGTAGGACTGCACCCAGCCGTGCTTCGTCACCGCGAATCCGTCGAGCAGTTCGGCGAAGTACTGCACCATGTCGTTGCGCTCGGGCTCGCCGTGCACGAGCACGTCCAGACCCAGCTCCTCCTGCAGTCGCACGACGCGCTCGATCTCGGCGCGCATGAGCGCCGCATACTCGTCGGCGGGCAGCTCTCCCTTGACGAGACGGGCGCGCGCGCGACGGATCTCGGCCGTCTGCGGGAACGAGCCGATCGTGGTCGTCGGCAGCTCGGGCAGGCCGAGCGACTCCTGCGCCGCGACGCGCTCGTCGTAGCTCACCCGGGCGAAGTCCCGCTCGGCGAGACCTGCAAGTCGGTCGCGTACCGAGGGCACGCGCACGCCGGGCGCGGCATCGCGGTCGGCGAGGGCTGCGGATGCCGCGGCGAGCTCGCCCTCGATCGCGTCGCGCCCCTCGGCCACCCCGCGACCGAGCACGGCCACCTGGCCGACCTTCTGGTCGGCGAACGCGAGCCACGAGACGAGGCGTGCATCGAGCTCGTCTTCATCGGCGACGTCATGGGGCACGTGCAGCAGCGACGTCGAGGTCGACACCGACACGGCCGGCGAGAGGTGCTGCACGGCTGCGACGCGGTCGAACGCGCCGGCGAGGTCGCCGCGCCAGATGTTGTGGCCGTCGATCACACCGGCGACGAGCGTCTTCGCGGCGAGCGACTCGGCCGTCGCCGGGTCGAGGCCGCCGGGCAGCGATCCGCGCACGAGGTCGAGTCCGATCGCCTCGACGGGGGTCGCGGCGAGTGCCGGCAGTGCATCGTCGAGCGAGCCGTAGGGTGCCGCGACGAAGATCGCCGGGCGGGCGTCGAGTGCGCCGAGCGCGTCGTAGGCGATGCCGACCGACTCGATCGCGCGGGCCCGGTCGACGTCGATGCTCTCGCTCACGAGGGCGGGTTCGTCGAGCTGGACCCACTCCGCGCCGGCTGCGGCGAGCTGCTCGAGCAGCGCAGCATAGACCGGGACGAGATCGGCGAGCCGGTCGATCGGCGCGAAGCCGGCCGGAGCGCCCTCGGCCGCCTTGGCGAGGAGCAGGAACGTCACGGGTCCGACGATCACGGGCCTCGTCGTGAAGCCGGCCGCCTTCGACTCGGCGAACTCAGCGAGGATGCGCTCGGCATGCAACGTGAAGTCGGTGTCGGGTGCGATCTCGGGCACGAGGTAGTGGTAGTTCGAGTCGAACCACTTGGTCATCTCGAGCGGGGCGTCGTCGCCGGCGCCGCGGGCGATCGTGAAGGCGGCGGCGAGGTCGAACCGGCCCGCTTCATCGGCGAGGCCGGCGAAGCGGGCGGGAATGGCTCCGACCGCGAGAGCGGCGTCGAGCACCTGGTCATAGAACGAGAAGCTCTCGGGGATCGAAGCATCGTCGCGGCCGAGGCCGAGCGCGGCGAGTCGTTCACGCGTTGCGGCACGGAGCTCGGAGGCCGTGCTCTCGAGCTCCTCGGCCGTGATCGAACCGGCCCAGAACGCCTCGACGGCTCGCTTGAGTTCGCGTCGGCGCCCGATGCGCGGATACCCGAGGATCGTCGCATTCGGGAAGGCGGGTGCAGGGGTGGTCATCGTGCGGTGTTCCTTTCGTCGGCGAGCCGCTCGGCGAGCAGCCCGAGCCGGTCGACGACGTCGAGCACGGCCTCATGGCGGTTGAAGGTGTAGAGATGCAGGCCGGGCGCCCCGCCCGCGATCACTTCGGCGGCGAGCCGGGTGGAGAAGGCGATGCCGAGTTCGGCCTGCGCCGCGGCATCCGGTTCGATCTCGAGGTCGATGGCGAGCGCTGCGGGCGGTTCGACGCCCGTCAGCTGCGTCAGCCGCGCGAGACGAGCCGGAGTCGTGACCGGCATGATTCCCGGAAGGATCGGGATGGTGACCCCGCCCGCGCGAGCGCGCTCGACGAAGCCGAGGTAGTCGTCGGCTCGCCAGAAGAGCTGGGTGATCGCGAGGTTCGCCCCGGCGATCTCCTTCGCGAGGAGGGTGTCGACGTCGTGCCCGAGGTTCCGCGATCGCGGATGCCCCGTCGGGAACGCTGCGACCGCGACCCGCTCGGGGCGAGGCCGCGCCCTGATGCGTGAAGCGCCGGGAATGCCGGGGACCCCGATCTGCTCGAAGGGCTCGCGCTCCTCCTGCACCCGGTGGATGAGCTGCACGAGTTCGGCCGCGCTGCCCAGGTCGCCGATGCCGGAGTCGGGGGCGGAATCCGTCGACAGGCCCGTCGGCGGGTCCGTCGGCGGATCTCCGCGCAGCGCGAGAAAGCTCGTGATGCCCGCGTCGAGGAACTCGCGGACGAGTTGGTTGGCCTCGGCATGCGAGGAGCCGACACAGGTCAGGTGCGCCATCGGCTCGACGTGCGTGTGCTCGAGCATGTACCGCAGCACGGTCAGCGATCGGGCGCGCGAGCTTCCACCCGCGCCGAACGTCACCGAGACGAAGGCAGGGTCGACCTCGGCGAGCCGGTCGATCGTGCGACCGAGCGCGAGCGCCGCCGCATCGGTGCGCGGCGGGAAGAGTTCGAAGGAGATCGGCACGGGGGCCGGACCGTCGGCGCCCGATGCGTCGGGTGCGGTCGATGCCATGGTGCTCCTGCGTGGCGAGCGGCAACGGGAAGAACACGGCAGGCCGCGTTCCCCCGGCCGGAACGGCGGGTGGTTGTCGCGGGCGGGTGCCGGGCTCGGCGGTCGCTCCAAGTGGTCGGCTTCGGGCCGGTCACTGATCGATCATGAGCGACGATACGCGCCGGTGCGCGCCGATGCATGACTGTGACGCACAGTGACGCCGCGCGGCTCAGGCCTCTGCCGGCACCGTCTTCGCTGCAGCGAACTCTTCGAGCTGCCCCGCCAGCTCGGGCGATGCGAGGGCACACACGCGTGTGCCCTCCTCGTCGTACTCGATCGAGAGCACGCGCCCGGTCTCGTGCAGGGTCGAGACGATGTCGCCCCGGTCGTACGGCACGAGCAGGTCGATCTCGACGGCGGGGTCGGGCATCATGCGCCCGATCGCGTCGAGCACTTCGGGGATGCCCTCGCCCGTTCGCGCCGAGGCGAAGATCGCGCGCGGTTCGAGCCCGCGCAGCACGAGTCGGTCTTCGGGAGTCACGAGGTCGGCCTTGTTGAAGACGACGAGTTCGGGGATGTCGCGTGCACCGACCTCGCCGATGACGTCACGCACGGTGGCGATCTGGCCGGCCGGGTCGGGGTGCGCGGCATCGACGACGTGCACGATGAGGTCGGAGTCGCCGACCTCCTCGAGCGTCGAGCGGAACGCCTCCACGAGCTGGTGGGGAAGGTTGCGCACGAAGCCCACAGTGTCGGCGATCGTGTACACGCGCCCGTCAGCCGTGGTGTTTCGACGAACCGTCGCGTCGAGCGTCGCGAACAGGGCGTTCTCGACGAGCACCCCGGCGCCGGTGATGCGATTCAGGATGCTCGACTTGCCGGCGTTCGTGTATCCCGCAATCGCAACCGACGGCACGGCGTTGCGCCGGCGGTTGGCACGCTTGGCCTCGCGGGCCGGCTTCATGCCCGCGATCTGCCTGCGGAGCTTCGCCATGCGCGAGTGGATGCGGCGACGATCGAGCTCGATCTTCGTCTCACCGGGGCCGCGGGAACCCATGCCGGCACCCGCGCCGCCGACCTGGCCACCGGCCTGCCTCGACATCGACTCGCCCCAGCCGCGCAGCCGCGGCAGGAGGTACTCGAGCTGGGCGAGCTCGACCTGCGCCTTGCCTTCGCGGCTCTTCGCGTGCTGGCTGAAGATGTCGAGAATGACGGCCGTGCGATCGATGACCTTGACCTTGATCACGTCTTCGAGGGCGCGCCGCTGGCTGGGCGCGAGCTCGGTGTCGGCGACGACCGTGTCGGCGCCGAGGGAGGCCACGATGTGGCGCAGCTCGTCGACCTTGCCGCGGCCGAGATAGGTGCTCGGGTCGGGGTGCGGCCGGCGCTGCAGCACGCCGTCGAGTACCCGCGCGCCCGCCGTCTCAGCGAGGGCGGCCAGCTCGCGCATGGAGTTCTCGGCCTCCTCCTGCGAGCCCTGCGCGTACACGCCGATGAGCACGACGTTCTCGAGACGCAGCTGCCGGTACTCGACCTCGGTGACGTCTTCGAGTTCGGTCGAGAGACCGCCGACCCGGCGCAGGCCCGCCCGCGCCTCGCGGTCGTACTGCTCGCCGTCGGTGTCGGAGGCCGCATCGCCGGCCGAATCGGGCGACATGAGCGCCTCGGCGGTCTCGATGCCGAAGCGGGTCAGGCCCGCCCTCGTCTCCGCACCCCTGAGCACCCGGTCGACGGCGTCGTCTGCGGAGTTCTGTTCGGCGTCATTCATCGTGTTAACCCTACTTCCCATGCCTGCGATAGGTTCCCGTGTATGGCCTCCGACCACTACTTCTCCTCTCGTCCGGGCGGCGAGGCCACTCTCCGCACCATCACCGTGACCCTTGCCGGGCGCGAACTCTCGCTCGCCACGGCCGGCGGCGTCTTCAGCCCCGAGCACCTCGACACCGGCACCCGCATCCTGCTCGATCGTGCTCCGGCGCCGCCGCCGAGCGGCGAGCTGCTCGACCTCGGCTGCGGGTGGGGGCCGATCGCGATCTCACTGGCACTTCGGTCGCCGGATGCCACGGTGTGGGCCGTCGACGTCAACGAGCGAGCCCTCGACCTCGTACGGCGCAACGCCGCGCGGCTCGGCATCTCGAATGTCAACGCGGTGCTGCCCGGCGATGTTCCCGATGGAGTGCGATTCGCCGGCATCTGGTCGAATCCGCCGATCCGGATCGGCAAGCCCGAATTGCACGCCCTCCTCGAGCACTGGCTCCCCCGCCTGCACGACGATGCGAGCGCGTGGCTCGTCGTTGCGAAGCACCTCGGCGCGGAGTCCCTGCAGCGCTGGATCGCCGAGGAACTCGATCTCGATGTCGAGCGGACGGCGCAGGACAAGGGCTTCCGGGTGCTCGGAGTGAGCGCCGCGGCATCCGCTCGCTGAGCTCGGCCGCTCGCTGAGCGGCGCGTCAGGCGAGGCTGAGCACTCCGTCGAAGACGAGTTCGGCCGGGCCCGAGAGTGCTGCGTGCTCGCCGTCGGCGGCCTGGAACATGCGTACGCCGAGCACGCCGCCCGGCACCTGCACACGCCACCGATCCGGAGCGGCTTCACCTGCCCAGTGGCGCACCGCGAGCGCCGAGGCCACTGCGCCGGTGCCGCACGAGAGCGTCTCGCCCGAGCCGCGCTCGTGCACTCGCATGCGGATGCGTCCGATACCGTCTTCGACGAGCGGTTCGGCGGGCACGACGAACTCGATGTTCGCGCCCGCCTCTGGCTCAGGTTCGACGACCGGCCGGTAGCCGAGGTCGAGCCCGTCGAGCTCATCGTCGTCGGCAAGGGCCACGACGATGTGCGGGTTGCCCACGTCGATGCCGAGACCGGGCCGTGCGACCGAGAGGCTCTTGCCGCGCACGAGCGGTTCCCCGCCGTCGAGGCGCCAGTTGCCGAGGTCGGCTTCGAACCCCGTCGACGTGCGGCGCACGGTGCGAACCCCGGCGCGGGTGCCGATCGCGATCGAGTCGTCGACACCGAGGTCGGCGAGCCCCTGGTCGATCAGGTAGCTCGCGAAGACGCGGATGCCGTTGCCGCACATCTCGGAGACGGTGCCGTCGGCGTTCCAGTAGTCCATGAACCACGACGCGTGCGGCTCTTCCGCGAGCGACGCGGCGCCGGCGTCGAGGTTCTTCGATCGCACGGCGCGGATGACTCCATCGGCGCCCACTCCGAACCGGCGGTCGCAGACGGCGACGATCTGCGCAGGGGTGAGGTCGGACTCCCCCTCGGGGTCGCTGTAGAGCACGAAGTCGTTGCCCGTGCCCTGGCCCTTGGTGAAGCGCAGATCGAATGCCATCCGATCAGTCTATTGTCGTGATGCGCGCGAGTTCGGAGGCCCGCGCGGCTGGATCGTCGGCATCGATCGTGCATGCGTCGCGGTAGCGCTTGAACCAGCTCACCTGCCGACGCGAATAGGTGCGCGTGAGCTGCTGGGTCTCGGCGATCGCCTCCGAACGGTCGAGCCGGCCGGTGAGCTCGCCGAGCGCCTGTGCGTAGCCGATGGCCCGTCGAGCGGTCACTCCGCGCTCGATGCCCGCCGGGATGAGACCCCGCACCTCGTCGACGAGGCCATCGCGCCACATGTCTTCGACACGGGCGTCGAGGCGCTCGACGAGCGCCGCACGATCACTGCGGAGGTGCACGATGCGGTGCGGCCGCCACGGCACGGGCGCCTCGGGCAGCCGGGCGGCCTTCGACTCTCCGGTCACTTCGATCACCTCGAGGGCGCGCACGAGCCTGCGCCCGTTCTGTGCGTCGATGTTCGCGGCCGTCTCGGGATCGATCTCGCGCAGGCGCGCGTGCAGCAGGCCCGGCCCGCGCGCGGCGAGTTCGGCCTCGAGCCGCGCCCGCACCGCGGCATCCGTGCCCGGAAAGCGGAAGTCGTGGATGACCGACGAGACGTACAGACCCGAGCCGCCGACCAGGAGCGCCACGCTGTCACTGGCGAGCACCTCGTCGACCGCGGCGCGCGCCGCCGACTGGTACTCGGCGACGGATGCCTCGTCGACGACGTCGAGCACGTCGAGCTGGTGGTGCGGCACGCCCCGCCGCTCGTCGAGCGGCAACTTGGCCGTGCCGATGTCCATGCCGCGGTACAGCTGCATCGCATCCGCGTTCACGACCTCGGCCGCCCGGCCGATTCGGCCGTACGCCTCGGCGAGGTCGAGCGCGAACGCGGACTTGCCGGTGCCGGTCGCACCGACGATCGCGATGAGGGTCACGTCAGCGTTGGCCGTCAGTGGGATCGTAGATCGGCAGGGTGCCGACGCCGGGTGCGACGAGCGGCTCCGCGCCGCTCGTGCGCAGGGTCGGCAGCCCGAGCGAGACACGACCGGCAGCGGATGCCCCGGTGGCGGCGGCCGGCACGCCGCAGCTCTCGGCCTGCGCGCGGTCCCATGCGTCGCCCGCCCGCGTGCGACGGATGCGGAGCGGGGCATCGCCCTGCGAATCGGCGATGAGGTGGAACGGCGCGGCCTGCGTGACGGTCACCGAGACGACATCGCCGGGTCGCGGCGACTCGGAGCCTGACGGCACTTCGAAGTGCACGAGGCGGCTGTCTTCTCCGCGACCGCTCAGGCGGTGGGTCTCTGCGTCTTTCTTGCCCTCACCGGTGGAGACGAGCACTTCGACGGGTCGGCCGATGAGCCGCTGGTTCTCCTCCCACGAGATGCGGTCTTGGAGGGCGAGGAGGCGTTCGTAGCGCTCCTGCACGACCTCCTTCGGCACCTGATCGCTCATCGTCGCCGCTGGCGTGCCGGGGCGGATGGAGTACTGGAAGGTGAACGCCGATGCGAACCGTGCGGCCTCGACGACGCGAAGCGTCTCCTGGAAGTCGTCTTCGGTCTCACCGGGGAACCCCACGATGATGTCGGTCGAGATCGCCGCGTTCGGAATGCGCGCGCGCACCCGATCGAGGATGCCGAGGAATCGCTCCGAACGATAGGAGCGGCGCATCGCCTTCAGAATGCGGTCGGAGCCCGACTGGAGGGGCATGTGCAACTGCGGCATGACACTCGGCGTCTCGGCCATGGCATCGATGACGTCGTCGGTGAACGCGGCGGGATGCGGGCTCGTGAAGCGGATGCGCTCGAGTCCCTCGATGCTGCCGGCGGCCCGGAGCAGTTTGCCGAATGCCTGCCGGTCTCCGAACTCGACGCCGTACGAGTTCACGTTCTGGCCGAGCAGGGTGATCTCGACCGCACCGTCGTCGACGAGGGCCTGGACCTCGGCGAGGATGTCGCCCGGCCGACGATCCTTCTCTCTGCCGCGAAGCGCAGGAACGATGCAGAACGTGCACGTGTTGTTGCAGCCGACCGAGATGGAGACCCAGCCGCTGTAGGTGGAGTCGCGCTTGGTGGGGAGCGTGGACGGGAACACCTCGAGCGAATCGAGGATCTCGAGCTGCGCCTCGTCGTTGTGTCGCGCGCGCTCGAGCAGGCGCGGGAGCGCGCCCATGTTGTGGGTGCCGAAGACGACGTCGACCCACGGCGCCTTCTCGAGGATGACGTTCTTGTCTTTCTGGGCGAGGCAGCCGCCGACGGCGATCTGCATGCCGGCGTGCCGGCGCTTGACCGATGCGAGGTGGCCGAGGTTGCCGTAGAGCTTGTTGTCGGCGTTCTCGCGAACCGCGCAGGTGTTGATCACCACGATGTCGGGCTCGGCACCATCGGCGGGCACGTATCCGGCGGCCTCCAGCGAGCCCGAGAGTCGTTCGGAGTCGTGCACGTTCATTTGGCACCCGAAGGTGCGGACCTCGTACGTTCGCGGCGACACTGCCGCTTCAGCGACCTCGTCGCGGGGCATCCCGTGCAGGGGTACGTCGTGAATGGTGCTCATGATCGCACCAGTTTACGAGCCTTCTTCGGTCAGTGCGGCCGTCACAGCCTCTCTCACGATGTCGCCCGGGTAGCCCCGCCGCTGCAGGAACGCCGACAACCGGCGCTCGGCGGTGCGCCGGTCGAGGCCGCGCAGTTGCCGCGCCCGGCGCTCGGCCACGGCATGGGCGTTGTCGAGTTCGGTCTCGGGGTCGAGATCGTCGACCGCCGCCCGCGCGACCGTCGTGTCGACTCCGCGTCGCCCGAGCTCCTGCAGGATCGCGCCGCTGCCGCGACCTCGGCGCACGCCATGGCTGTGCACGACCTGCTCGGCGAGCTTCGCATCATCGAGGTAGCCGAGTCGTTCGTACCGCTCGATCCACTCCTCGACCTCGACGTCGTCGAGGCCGTGCTCGACGAGCACCGATCGCACTTCGGACACCGAGAGGGCGGAGCGTCGCAGCCGGGAGACGACGAGCCGGTCGACGCGTTCGTCGCGCTCCGCTCCGGTCTCCGGCTGCTCTTGCGTGACTGAGCGCTCGTCATCACTCGAGACCGAGTGCAGGTCGCTCGGAACGGGGCGCAGACCGCCGCTGCCGCCTTCGCTCTGCGGCCGCCTCTGTGGGGCGGGCGAAGACGACGCGACCGGTGCTGCCGTCGGCTCCGTCTTCGCCCACGGCAGGTACGTGACCGGGGCGAGCTGTTCTGATGATGCGTCGCTCATGTCTGACTCACCCCGGTCATGCTCGTGCACGGAGCTCAGGCGCCCTTGCGCCCGAGCTTCGGTGCGATGGGCTCGACGTTCGACGGAGCGGACGCACCGGCCGGTTGCCCGATGCCGAGCTTGACGAGGATCTTCTGCTCGATGTCGGCGGCGATGTCGGGGTTCTGCAGCAGGAAGCTGCGGGCGTTCTCTTTGCCCTGACCCAGTTGGTCGCCGTCGTAGGTGTACCACGCACCGGATTTCTTCACGATCGCCTGGTCGACGCCGTAGTCGATGAGACTGCCCTCGCGGGAGATGCCGACGCCGTAGAGGATGTCGAACTCGGCCTGCTTGAAGGGCGGCGCCATCTTGTTCTTCACGACCTTGACCCGAGTGCGGTTGCCGACGGCATCGGTGCCGTCTTTCAGGGTCTCGATACGACGGATGTCGAGACGCACCGAAGCGTAGAACTTCAGCGCTTTGCCGCCGGCGGTCGTCTCGGGGCTGCCGAAGAACACGCCGATCTTCTCGCGCAGCTGGTTGATGAAGATCATCGTCGTGTTGGTCTGGTTGAGACCGCCCGTGAGCTTGCGGAGCGCCTGCGACATGAGACGGGCCTGCAGACCCACATGCGAGTCGCCCATCTCACCCTCGATCTCGGCCCGAGGCACGAGCGCCGCGACGGAGTCGATGACGATGAGATCGATGGAGCCGGATCGCACGAGCATGTCGGCGATCTCGAGTGCCTGCTCACCCGTGTCGGGCTGAGAGACGAGGAGTGCGTCGATGTCGACGCCGAGCTTCTTCGCGTACTCGGGGTCGAGCGCGTGCTCGGCGTCGACGAACGCCGCGATGCCGCCGTTGCGCTGCGCGTTGGCGATGGCGTGGAGGGTGAGCGTCGTCTTGCCCGAGGACTCCGGGCCGTAGATCTCGATGATGCGGCCACGCGGAAGCCCGCCCACGCCGAGCGCGACGTCGAGCGCGATCGAACCGGTGGGGATGACCTCGACGGGGGCGCGCTCCTCACTGCCGAGGCGCATGACCGAGCCCTTGCCGAACTGGCGGTCGATCTGCGCGAGTGCGGTCTCGAGTGCTTTCTCGCGGTCTGCTGGTGATGCCATGGGTGGGGCTCCTTCTTGCTCGATGCTGCTGCCTCTAGGCTGTCGTTCCACTCCAGCCGGCCTTCTGGCCGACTGGATCTTGCGACAAGGCGGTTGCGGTGTGTTCCGACGCATCGACCGTATGACCGGCCACCGACATCCGCCGGCGATCTCGACGAGGATGTGGACAGATGCGCTGTTCCTCCTGCTGTTGAGGAGCCTAGCGCAGCCACCGAACGCATGTTCGAAGAATCGCCCGCGTGTCGAACACGCCTTCGGACTCGCCGGCGACCCGCCCTACAACTGCCGCGGCGTGCGCGTCTCCCCGGGCACCGGGCGACCGGCACCGTGCCGGCGCTCCTCCGGGACATCCGTCGCCTCGCAGAGGGCGAGCCAGACCTCACGCGGCCGGACGCCCGCGGCGAGCGCCTCACGGGCGGTACGGCTGCCGAGCGACGTGAGGACGAGGTCACCGACGACCACACCGCCGTACCCGGCGCCGAACTCCTCGGTGACCGCGGTCTGGAACTCGCTCAACTTCACAGGAGCATCTCCCGGACAGACGATCGGCCGGTCGGAGGACCGGCCGATCGTCGATTCGTATCTGGAGTGGTCAGTGGACCATCAGGTCGGCGTCGAACTCGGCCACGAGCTCGTCGGGCAGGCTGTCGGGCACCACCGAGAGGCCTTCGATCACCGCGATGCGGTCACCGACCTCATGCATGATCACCGAGATGGGCGTATCGAGAGCATCGGCGACCGAAGCGAGGATCTCGGAGGAGGCCTCTTTCTGGCCGCGCTCGACCTCACTCAGGTAGCCGAGCGCAACGCTGGCCTTGGATGCGACCTGACGAAGGGTGCGGCCCTTCTGCAGGCGGAAGTCCCTCAGCACATCGCCGATCTCCTGTCGAACCAGGACCATCGGGAACCTCCTTCTCTCTCTCAGCGACTCCGCCGGAGCGGAAAACGAAGCGTCAGTCTAGCCGATTCTCCGTGCTTCCAATCTAGCGTCGCACACTGGGGCTTTCGTGTGAACCTGCCACATGTAACAGGGTGCTCACGATGACTATTCCGCAAGCCGGCGAGAAAATGAGCCGCTCGTGACACGGGCGAGCGCCGCCTCGATCGCCGCCAGCACGGTCGCCGCCCTGATCTCGGTTCGGCTGCCGCGGAGCGCGAGCCCGATCGCCTCGACCTCACCGCCGAACGCGATGCCGACGTAGACGGTTCCCGGCGGCCGGCCGTCTTGATCGGTCGGACCGGCGACCCCGGTGGTCGCGATGCCGAGGTCTGCCGCTCGGTCGTCGACCGCGAGCACGGTACGCACGCGATCGGCCATCTGCCTGGCGACCTCGGGGTGCACGGCGCCCTCGGCCGCGAGCAGCTCCGCCGGCACACCGAGCACCGACCGCTTCACCGCGGAGTCGTAGGCGACGACGCCGCCGCTCACCACGACGGATGCCCCCGGCACGCTCGTGAGCTCGGCCACGACGAGTCCGCCCGTCAGCGACTCCGCGACGGCGACCCGCAACCCGCGCCCAGTGAGTTCGGCGATGAGGCGATTCGCCGGGTCACCCGTTGCAGGAGGCATCCGCTCGCCCGTCTCAGCTCGCGTCGCGCGGCTCACGTGCGAGACGCACGGCGTCGCGCACGTAGGCGAGGCCCGACCACAGCGTCAGCACCACGGCCGCCGTCATGAGCACGCCGTCGACCCAGAAGATCCAGTCGCCGACGACGGTCCAGAGCGGCACGAGCGCGAAGGAGATCGCGACTGCCTGCACGAGGGTCTTGAGCTTGCCGCCGGATGACGCGGGCACGACGTTGCCGCGTCGCAGCTCCACGAGTCGCCACACCGTGATGCCGACCTCGCGCACGACGATGATCGCCGTGACCCACCACGGCAGCTCACCGAGGATCGAGAGGCAGATGAGCGCGCCGCTCGTGAGAAGCTTGTCGGCGATCGGGTCGAGGATCTTGCCGAGATCCGTGACGAGGCCGCGGGACCGGGCGATGTGGCCGTCGATGCCGTCGGTCGCGATCGCGAGGATGAAGAGGGCTGCCGCGGCCCAGCGCAGCCAGCCGTCGTCGCCCGCGTCGGCCAGCAGCATCCAGAAGAAGACGGGTGCCGCGATGATGCGGACGACGGTGATCGCGTTCGGAAGGTTCCAGTTCGCCGATCGCGCGGGCGTTCCGGCGGAAGAGGTCATGGTGCCAGACTACCCGGCGGACCCGCCGACGACCGTGTCGCCTCAGTCGCGTCCGGTCAGTCCCCAGGCGTCTTCGTCGGCGTCGCCGTCGACCTCGGGAAGCCCTTCGCTCATGCGGGCGACGGGGTCGGTGTAACGCTCGTCGGGCGCGTCGTACGCCTCCTTCGCGGCGATGCCGTCACCGAGCGGACCGGTCTGCGCGCCGGCGGGTGCCGCAGGGCGCGCGGCGGGCTGCTGTGCCGCTGCTGCAGCCGGCGCGGCAGCGGGCTCTTCGCCGCGCAGTCGCGCGAGCACGCCCGGCAGTTGCTCGGCGGTCACGAGCACGTCGCGCGCCTTCGAGCCCTCGGACGGGCCGACGATCTCACGCGACTCGAGCAGGTCCATGAGGCGGCCGGCCTTCGCGAAGCCGACGCGGAGCTTGCGCTGCAGCATCGACGTCGATCCGAACTGGGTCGACACGACGAGCTCGGCGGCGGCGAGGAGCAGTTCGAGATCGTCGCCGATGTCGGAGTCGATCTCCTTCCGTTCGACGGCTGCCGCGACATCCTGCCGGTATTCGGGCCGAGCCTGCCGGGTGACGTGCTTGACGACTCGCTCGATCTCGTCTTCGTTCACCCATGCACCCTGTACGCGCAGGGGCTTCGACGCGCCCATCGGCAGGAAGAGCGCGTCGCCCTGACCGATGAGCTTGTCGGCTCCCGGCTGATCGAGGATGACTCGGGAGTCGGTGACGCTCGTGACCGCGAACGCGAGCCTCGAGGGCACGTTGGCCTTGATGAGACCGGTGACGACATCGACGGACGGTCGCTGGGTGGCCAGCACGAGGTGGATGCCGGAGGCGCGGGCGAGCTGCGTGATGCGCACGATCGAGTCCTCGACGTCGCGCGGGGCCACCATCATCAGGTCGGCGAGCTCGTCGACGACGACCAGCAGGTACGGATACGGCTTGAGTGTGCGCTCCGAGCCGGCCGGCAAGACGATCTCGTCGTTGATGACGGCCTTGTTGAAGTCGTCGATGTGACGGAAGCCGAACGACGCGAGGTCGTCGTAGCGCATGTCCATCTCCTTCACGACCCACGAGAGCGCCTCAGCGGCCTTCTTCGGATTCGTGATGATGGGCGTGATGAGGTGCGGCACACCGGCGTACGGCGCGAGCTCGACGCGCTTCGGGTCGATGAGCACCATGCGCACGTCGGAGGGCTTCGCCCGCATCAGAAGCGACGTGATCATCGAGTTCACGAAGCTCGACTTGCCGGAACCCGTGGAGCCGGCGACGAGCAGGTGCGGCATCTTCGCAAGGTTCGCGACGACGTAGCCGCCCCCCACGTCTTTGCCGACGCCGATCGTCATCGAGTGTGCGGCATTCGCCGCATTGCCGGAGCGGAGCACGTCGCCGAGCGTCACGATCTCGCGGTCGGCATTCGGGATCTCGATGCCGATCGCACTCTTGCCCGGGATCGGCGAGAGGATGCGCACCTCGTTGGAGGCGACCGCATAGGCCAGGTTCTTCGAGAGCGCCGTGACGCGTTCGACCTTGACGCCGGGGCCGAGCTCGATCTCGTACTGCGTCACCGTCGGACCGCGCGAGAAGCCGGTGACCTTCGCGTCGACGCCGAACTGGTCGAGCACGCCCGTGATCTGGCGCACGACGTCGTCGTTGACCTGCGAGCGCTTCTTCGCCGGTGCGCCGGCCGCCAGCGTCGACGCGGCGGGCAGGCTGTATGGGCGCTCGGGTTCGGCGGGCGCCTCCGCATCGAACTCCGAAGACCCGGGCGCGTCGGAGCCGGCCGCCCCGGTCGCGGCGCCTGCGACGTCGAACGCCGCGAGCACATTCGTGGCGCCGGCGTCGTCGCCGCGGAGGCCGGTGCCACCCTGCGGCACGTCGCCCGTGAACTGCTGCAGCGCGGACTCGGCGCGCTCGAGGTCGCCGAGCACTTCGGTGTCGTATCCGGGGCCGCCCGCTCCCTCGAGGGGCGACTCGAAGCCGCCGGCGGCGGAACCCGCTCCGAACACCTCGGTGAGTCCCTCTGCACCGCCGGAGGCGAACGCCGGGTCTTCCTCTCGGTTCGAGTCGTTGCGGCGCCACCACGGCAGCATGCCGCCGCGCGGCTGGTCGTCGTCGCCGTCGCCGAGTGCGTCGATGCCGTCGAGTTCGGCCTGCACCGATTTCCTGCGCTCGCGTCTCGACGGTTTCGGCTCGCCCTCTGGCGCTTCGGTCTCGTCGTGGGTCGCACCGAAGAGCCATTCGTAGAGCTCACGGAACCGCGCGGGAATGCGGGTCGGCGGCGTCTTCGTGATGATGAGCAACGACAGGAGGAGCAGCACGATCACGACGATCGTGGCTCCCACCTGCGTGATGAGCGCGGTGAGCGGCGCCGCGACCATCCAGCCGAGGATGCCGCCGGCACGGGCCAGCACTGCCATGCCGTCGCGCGGCTCGGGCTGGCCGCCGAAGAGATGGCAGAGTGCGGAGACGGTCAGGAGCAGGAGGCCGAGCCCGATGCCGATGCGCGTGTTGTCGTGCACCGAGCTCGGGTGTCGGAAGAGCCAGACCGCGAAGAGCAGCATCACGACTGGCAGGGCGAAAGCGACCCGGCCGAAGAGGCCGCCGAAGGTCCATGAGTCGAGCGTCTGTGCGATGGGTTCGTTGATGAGGAACCACTCGACGACGGCGCCGATGATCGCGAGCACGACGATGAAGAACGGCAGGCCGTCGCGCCGCTCCTCTTTCGAGAGGGTCTCGGGGCCGAGCGCGCGGGCGGCCCCGCCGGTCAGGTGCGCCAGGCCCATCCATGCCCGCACGAGGATGTTCGGCCGCTCTGGGGCCGCGGGCGCCTTCTTCGTCGCGGCGGCGCGGGTGTTCGCCGGCAGCTTCTTCGTGGGTGCGGTGCTCTGGCGCGTCGACGTCGTGCGGGCGGACGTGCCCGATGCACGCTTGTTCGATCGGGTGCCCGTAGCCATGGAGTCAAGGTTACGGCGCGGCGGCGACACCACGCCGCATCCGCCCGCGAGTGTCTGCGATCCGCGGACGCCCGCGCCTGATGCGCCGACGCGCCCCGCGCCTACGCCCCGCGCCTCTACGCCTCGATGACGAGCGGCACGAGCATCGGCCGGCGACGCAGGCGCCGGTTGACCCAACCGCCGAGCACGCGCCGCACGATCTGCGACAGCGCGTGGGAGTCGCGCACGCCGCTGTGTGCGGCCTCGGCGAGGGCGTCGATGATCTTGGGCTTGACATCGTCGAAGACCGAGTCGTCTTCGGCGAACCCGCGCGCGTGGATCTCGGGCCCGGTGATGACTCGGCCCGTGGACGCGTCGACCACGACGATGACCGAGATGAAGCCCTCCTCTGCGAGGATGCGGCGGTCCTTGAGGTCGGCGTCGGTGATCTCGCCGACGGTCGAGCCGTCGACGTAGACGAAGCCGAGGTCGAGCTGCCCGACGACGCCGAGCACGCCGCCCCGCAGGTCGTACACCGTGCCGTTCTCGCCGATGAAGGTGTTCTTCTCGGGGATGCCGGTGTCTTGCGCGAGCTTCGCGTTCGCGAACAGGTGCCGGTACTCACCGTGGATCGGCAGCACGTTCTTCGGCTTCAGGATGTTGTAGCAGTAGAGGAGTTCGCCGGCGGCCGCGTGCCCCGAGACGTGCACCTTCGCGTTGGCCTTGTGCACGACGTCGGCGCCGAGCTTCGTGAGACCGTCGATGACGCGATAGACCGCGTTCTCGTTGCCCGGGATCAGGCTCGAAGCGAGGATCACCGTGTCGCCCTCGCCGATCTCGATCTGGTGGTCGCGGTTCGCCATGCGCGAGAGCACCGCCATCGGCTCGCCCTGCGACCCGGTCGACATGTAGACGATCTCGTCGTCGGGCACGTTGCCGGCCTTCTTGTAGTCGATGAGCACGCCCTCCGGCACCTTCAGGTAGCCGAGATCGGCGGCGATGGTCATGTTGCGCACCATGCTGCGGCCGAGGAGGGCGACCCGGCGGTGGTTGGCCCACGCGGCGTCGAGCACCTGCTGCACGCGGTGCACGTGGCTCGAGAAGCTCGCGACGATGACTCGGCGCGGCGCACGGTTGATGACCTCGTCGATCACGGGGCCGATGGAGCGCTCGAGCGGGGTGAAGCCGGGGACATCCGCGTTCGTGGAGTCGACCATGAAGACGTCGACGCCCTCTTCGCCGAGGCGCGCGAACTCGCGCAGGTCGGTGAGTCGTCCGTCGAGCGGCAGCTGATCCATCTTGAAGTCGCCGGTCGCGAGCACGGTGCCTGCGTCGGTCTTGATCGCGACGGCGAGGGCGTCGGGGATCGAGTGGTTGACGGCGATGAACTCGAGACGGAAGGGGCCGATCTGCTCGTGCCCGCCCTCTTTCACGGTGAGGGTATAGGGCTTGATGCGGTGCTCTTTGAGCTTCGCCTCGATGAGCGCGAGCGTCAGTTGCGAGCCGATCAGGGGGATGTCGCCCCGGAGCTTGAGCAGATAGGGCACCGCGCCGATGTGGTCTTCGTGACCGTGCGTGAGCACGACACCGACGATGTCGTCGATGCGCGACTTCAGGAAGCCGAAGTCGGGCAGGATCAGGTCGACGCCCGGCTGGTGCTCTTCGGGGAAGAGCACGCCGCAGTCGACGATGAGGATCTTGCCGTCGATCTCGTAGCTGGTCATGTTGCGGCCGACCTCCCCCAGGCCGCCGATGGGGATGATGCGGAGCGTTCCGGCCTCGAGCGGGGCAGGATCGATGACTTGGTCGGGCATGAGCCCTCCTTCTGTTGCGGTGTTCAGTTCGGTGCCGGCGCTCTGACCGGCGGATGTCTCGGGGAGGACGTCGCGGCGGGCAGGGCGCGCCGCGGCATCCGCTCGTTCAGCGGGTGGTGCCGGCGACCTTCGGCAGCGCGCCGCCTGCGGCGGCGTTGCGGTCGGGACGGAAGTTGTGGAAGTCGACGCCGTCGATGCCGCTGACGTGGTCGATCTCGTCTTCGATGAGGGCGGCCTCCCACTCTTCGGGGCCGACGAGGGGAAGGCGTACTCGCGGGCTCCCGATGCGGCCGAGACCGTGCAGGATGTACTTCGCGGCGACCGTGCCCGGAACATGGGTCATGACGGCTCGCACGAGCGGCTCGAGACGCTGGTGGGCGGCGGTGGCCGTCGCGAGGTCGCCCGCGTTCACCGCGTCGATGATCTGACGGTAGGGCGCGGCGGCGATGTTCGCCGTGATGCCGATGAGGCCCGTCGCGCCGATCGAGAGGTGCGGCAGCACGTTCGCATCGTCGCCCGAGAAGTACATGAGGTCGGTCTGGTTCAGCACCCGGCTCACCTCGGAGAAGTCGCCCTTGGCGTCTTTCACCGCGAGGATGTTGGGGTGCTTGGCGAGCCGCAGGATCGTCTCGTACCTGATCGGCACGCCCGTGCGCCCGGGGATGTCGTAGAGGATGACCGGCAGATCGGTGGCGTCGGCCACGAGCCGGAAGTGCGTGAGGATGCCCGCCTGCGTCGGCTTGTTGTAATACGGCGTGACGATCATGATGCCGTCGGCGCCGGCCTGCTCGGAGTGCTTGTAGAGCTCGATCGCGTGCGCGGTCTCGTTCGAGCCGCCGCCCGTGATGATCTTGGCGCGGCCTGCGGCGACGTCTTTGCCGACCTCGACCAGGCGGATCTTCTCGGGGTCGGTGAGGGTCGAGGTCTCGCCCGTGGTGCCGGTGACGACTATGCCGTCGGCGCCCGCCGAGATGACGTCGTCGATGTGCTTCTCGACCCCGGGCCAATCGACTTCGCCGTCCGCCGTCATCGGCGTGACGAGCGCGACGAGCACTTGTCCGAAGGGGTTCTGGGAGGTCACGCAGTCCAGCGTATCGGGTCGACGCGGGTCGCGGCCGGGTCGACGCGGGTCGCGGCCGGGTCGGGCCGCCACCCGTGCCATCAACCGCACCACTCCCCTCCCTGCCCGCACCCGGCGTGTCGGCAGCGAGGAGCCGGGGCGAAGGACACAGACCCGGAGGTCAGGGGCGGTCGTAGCGGTGGAAGCGGTAGCCGACGCCCGCTCGAGAGAGGCGAGGACCGTCGGTGTCGACGAGCCGCCAGCTCAGGTCGATCGACGGTGCGTAGGCGTCGCCGGCCACCTCGAGGTCGAGCTCGGTGACCTCGAGGCGGTCGGCACGGTCGATGAGCGCTTCGAAGAGCTCGGCGCCACCGATCACCCAGATCCAGTCGGGGCCGGATGTCGCGGCCGACGCGAGCGCGTCGTCGACCGAACCCGCTCGCACTGCTCCCTCAGCGGCCCATTCCTCGTTGCGGGTGACGACGATGTTGGTGCGCCCCGGCAACGGGCGGAACCGCGCCGGTAGCGAGTCCCAGGTCTTGCGCCCCATCACGACGGGGCCGCCGAGCGTCACGGACTTGAAGTGCGCGAGGTCTTCGGGCACGTGCCAGGGCATCGCTCCCCCGGCGCCGATCACCCCGCCGTGGGCCTCGGCCCAGACGAGTCCGAGCCTCGGCCCCGCGGCATCCGTCTCGCTCATACCGCGACGGCCGCGCGGATCGGCGGGTGGTGCTTGTACCCCTCGACGACGAAGTCGTCGTACTCGTAGTCGAAGACCGAGTCGGGCGTGCGGGCGAGGCGCAGGGTCGGCGGCGCGAACGGCTCGCGAGTGAGCTGCTCGGTGACCTGCTCGACGTGGTTGTCGTAGATGTGGCAGTCGCCGCCGGTCCAGACGAAGTCGCCGACCTCGAGCCCGGTCTGCGCCGCGATCATGTGGGTCAGGAGCGCATAGGAGGCGATGTTGAACGGCACGCCGAGGAAGAGGTCGGCGCTGCGCTGGTAGAGCTGGCACGAGAGCTTGCCGTCGGCGACATAGAACTGGAAGAGCGCGTGGCACGGTGCGAGCGCCATGTCGGGGATGTCGGCGGGGTTCCACGCCGAGACGATGAGGCGGCGGGAGTCGGGGTTCGTGCGGATCTGCTCGACGACCTCGGAGATCTGGTCGATCTGCTCACCCGACGGTGTCGGCCATGACCGCCACTGCACGCCGTAGACGGGGCCGAGCTCGCCGGCGGAATCGGCCCATTCATCCCAGATGGTGACGCCGTGCTCGCGCAGCCAGCCGACGTTCGACGAGCCCTGCAGGAACCAGAGCAGCTCGTACGCGATCGACTTGAAGTGCACGCGCTTCGTCGTGACCAGGGGGAAGCCCTCGGAGAGGTCGAATCGCAGCTGGCGCCCGAACACGCTGCGCGTGCCGGTGCCCGTGCGGTCGGTCTTGACGGCGCCGTGCTCGAGCACGTCGCGCAGCAGGTCTTCGTACGGGGTTGGGATCGTCTCGGCCATCCCGTCAAGGCTATCCCTCCATGGCCGAACGACGGCGAAGGCGAGCGGATGCCGCGACCGCGATCTTCGCCGCGTTCCTCAACGGGCGCCGGCGCTCGCGGCTAGGCTGGAAGTCCGGCTCGACGAGGAGGATGACATGGCAGTCACGAGTGAATCGACCACCGTCTGGAACGGCACGCTCTTCGAGGGATCGGGCGACGTCGCCCTCGACTCCTCGAAACTGGCGACCTTTCCGGTGAACTGGAAGGCACGATCCGAGGGTGCGGCCGGCACGACCAACCCCGAGGAACTGCTCGCCGCCGCGCACTCCTCGTGCTTCTCGATGGCGCTCTCGCTCGGTCTCGCGCAAGCCGGCACGCCCGCTGAGAGCATCCAGACCACCGCGGCGGTCACGTTCGAGGCCGGCAAGGGCGTGCTCGGCAGTCACCTGCTCGTGAGCGCCCGCGTGCCCGGGCTCGGCGAGGAGGCGTTCGAGGCACTCGCCGAAGACGCGAAGAAGAACTGCCCGATCTCGCAGGCACTCGCCGGCATCCCGATCACGATCGAAGCCGAACTCGCCTGATCGATGCGGCTGCTCGTCGCCGGTGCCTCCGGATTCATCGGCACTCCGCTCGTGGCCGCACTGATCGCCGACGGGCACGAGGTCGTGCGCCTCGTGCGACGTCGAGCCGCGGGCGATGACGAGTCGGCGTGGTCGCCCACTGCCGGCATCATCGACTTCACCGTCATGGATCGCGTCGACGCGGTCGTGAATCTCTCGGGAGCGCCATTCACGCGTCTGCCCTGGACGAAGGCGTACCGCTCCGAGCTTCTCGGATCCCGCATCGCGGCGACCCGCACCCTCGCCGACGCGATGCGCAAGGCACGGCGCCCTCCCACCGTCTTCCTGAACGCCTCCGCGGTCGGGTACTACGGTGATCGCCCCGGCGAACTGCTCACCGAGCACTCGAGCGGCGGCACGGGATACCTCGCGGATGTCGTCAGGCGTTGGGAGGCGGCGGCATGCCTCGCACCCGAGGAGACTCGCACGGTCGTCTTCCGTTCCGGCGTCGTGGTGGGGCAGGGCGGGGCCATGAAGCGAGTCGCATCTCTGACCCGGCTGGGCGTGTCGGGCCGGCTCGGCACCGGCGGCCAGCACTGGCCGTGGATCGCGCTCGACGACGAGGTCGGCGCGCTCATGCACTTGCTCGGCTCCTCACTTTCGGGAGCGGTCAACCTCGTCGGCCCCAGACCGTCGACGGCGGATCGGGTGATGACCGCGATGGCCGAACGGATGCACCGGCCGTACGTGCTCGGCGTGCCCGAGCGCATGCTCGAGATCGCACTCGGCCGCGCGGCCGACGACCTGTTGCTCGCGAGCCAGAAGGTACGGCCGCAGCGGCTCATCGACGACGGCTACCGGTTCCGGCACGC
The DNA here is from genome assembly GCF_006337065.1 of Agromyces laixinhei. Classification (NCBI taxonomy): domain Bacteria; kingdom Bacillati; phylum Actinomycetota; class Actinomycetes; order Micrococcales; family Microbacteriaceae; genus Agromyces; species Agromyces laixinhei. The sequence goes on from NZ_CP040872.1 coordinate 2,469,593, forward strand.
GACGGTCGAGACGGCGCTCGACGCGATGTTGAGCGCGCCGCGCACCGTGTCTCAGTAGTCACCCGTGCGCCGTCGTCACTGCTCAGCCTCCGGAGCGTGAAAGCTCGATCGCGCGTCGCACCGCGTGCCGGGCGTTGCGACGGTCGCCTGCCGCATCGTAGGCGAGCCCGAGTCGGAGCACGGCCCGCCACGAGTCTGGCGTCTCCTCGGCCGCAGCACGGAAGCCGTCGAGTGCGGCGCGCGCCGCGGCGCGCTCGGGTCGACCGCTCGCCATGAGCGGCAGTCCGAGGTCGAGCAGGCCCTCGGCATCGAGCCGCTTCACGAGCTCGTGCGAACGGATGCCGAAGCTGAGTTCGCGCCAGAGCGCCCAGAGGGCGATGAGCGGCAGCACGAGCAGGGCGACCCCCATGGCGATCGCGACCGGTTCGCCGGTCGCGATGAACTGCACGGCGCGCCAGCCCGCGAGCGCGAGATAGAGCACGAGGAGCGCGGCCATGATGAGCGCGCCGAGCTTCGTGGTCATCGGGAGGTGCCGGGCAGTCCGAGGTCGAGCAGGGCGTCGAGGCCGACCGTGACACCGGATGCCTCGGGGGCGTTGCGGATGGCGAGCAGGATGCCGGCCTCATACGACTTCGGGGAGAGCGTCGAGTGCGTGATCGTCAGGGTCTCGCCGTCGCCGCCGAACACGACGCGCTGCTCGGCCGCGACCCCGGCGAGACGCAGGCTGTGCACGGGGACCCCGCTCACGAGCTGCCCCCGCGCGCGCTGGTCGGCATGCGGCGCGGCGATCGGGCCCCCCTGCACGCGCGCGTCGCCGATGAGCTCGGCGGTTCGCACGGCCGTGCCCGACGGCGAGTCGACCTTGCCTGCGTGGTGCGCCTCGACGATCTCGATCGAGTCGAAGAACGGTGCCGCAAGCCTCGCGAAGGCGGTGCCGAGCACACTGCCGATCGAGAAGTTCGGGACGAAGAGCACGGCGCCGGCGTCGGCATGACCCCGCACGAACGCCGAGATCTCGGCGATGCGGTCGCTCGACCAGCCAGAAGTGCCGACGACGACCGGGATGCCGGCGCCCGCGGCGAACTCGACGATCTCGGCGCTCGCTCCGGGATGGGTGACATCGAACGCCACATCGGCGCCGAGCATGAGATCGAGGCTCGAACGGGAGTCGAGCGCGGCGTGCAGTTCGAGGTCGTCGGCCTCCTCGATCAGTCGACGCGCCAGCAGCCCCATCTTGCCGGTGGCTCCCGCCACGGCGACCCGTATCGTCACGGTTTCACCCTAGCAAGAGCGCACCTGGCGACGGACGCCGCGGGGTCGCAGCGGCACGCGGCATCCGCTGCCGACCTGGTCATAGTGTGGAGGCATGCTGCGTCTCAGAGAAGCCTCCGTGACCGACGCCGATGCACACGCATTGCTCGGCGCCTACTTCGCAGAGCGCGCCGCGGGGTTTCCGGCCGCACAGGGCGAGTACCGCCCGGCCTGGCCGACAGCGGAGCAGTTCACGCCGCCCGCCGGCGTCTTCCTGATCGTCGTCGACGAGTCGGACGCCGCCGTCGGATGCGGCGGGGCGCGACGCATCCGGCCCCGTCCAGGCACCCGCGAGGTGCGCTTCGAGATCAAGCACCTCTGGCTGGCGCCCACGGAGCGCGGCGGCGGCGAGGGGCGCCGTCTACTCGCCGAACTCGAGCGGCGGGCGGTGGAGTACGGCGCCCGGGAACTCGTGCTCGACACGAACGCGAGTCTCGAAGCCGCGGGCGGCCTCTACCGCTCGAGCGGATACGTCGACGTCGAGCCCTACAACGACAACCCGAACGCGACGAACTGGTACGGCAAGCGCGTCGGCTGATCAGACCGAGGCCGAATCAGATCAGGTAGGGTTCCGGCAGTCCGGTGCGCAGCTCGGGCGGCAGATGCGCGATGTCGTTGTGCGCGACGAGACTCCAGGGGCGGCCGGGCTTCTGGGTGAGCACGGTGAGACCGCAGTTGGCCTGGTTCAGCGAGACCCAGCGCCAGTCGGGAGCACCGAGCACCTCGCGCACGAACCAGGCGATGACGAAGTTGTGAGTGATGAGCAGCTCGTGGCGATCTTCGCGGTGCGAGCGCAGGAACTCCGCGGCGGCATCGGCCATCTGCGCACTCCCGGCCTCGATCTCGGCCTCGGTCACCGAACCGAAGAATGGATCGTACGCCTTCGGCGTCTCGGGCGCCGGCCCCGACGGAATGCAATCGAAGAGCAGCGCCGAGGGTTCGGAGTTCAGCGCCGGCATCTTCGCCGCGATGATCTCGGCCGTCTCAGCGGCCCGCTGCAGCGGTGAGTGCCACGCGTCGTCGAAGGGCACTCCGCCGAGACGTTCGGCGAGCAGTTCGGCCTGCCGGCGCCCACGGGGTGACAACGGCCCGTCGGGCAGGCCGTGCTCGGCATCGAGCTGTTCGCCGTGTCGGACGAGATAGAGGTGGTTGGCCACGGATATCCGCTCCTCTGCTGCAGGGTGGTGCCGCGGTCAGGCGACGTCGGAACTCGGGGCGACCGCATCGGACGCGCCCGTGAGGCCGGCCTCGTCGATCGCGCCGACGGCAACGAGCGAGAAGGCGCGGGAGGCGAGGTCGGCGGCGAGCTGCTGCACGTCGTCGGCGGTGACGAGTGCGATGCGACGCAGCGCCTCGTCGAGATCGACGAACTCGCCGAGTGTGAGTTCGGCACGGCCGAGCCGCGACATCCGGGTGTCGGAGTCCTCGAGCGCGAGGGCCGAGGCGCCCGCGAGCTGACCCGAAGCCCGGCGCAGTTCGTCGGCGGTCACGCCGTCGGCTGCGAGTCGCTCGAGTTCGTCGCGCATGAGCGCCGCGACGGTGCCCGCCTTCGACGGCGCGCATCCCGCGTACATGCCGAAGAGGCCGGCATCGGAGTAGCCGGGTGCGAAGGAGTAGACGGAGTATGCCAGCCCGCGGCGCTCGCGCACCTGCTGGAAGAGTCGCGACGACATGCCGGAGCCGAAGATCGCGTTGAGCACGCTCATCGTCGGCCGCCGCGCGTCGGTCGCGACGAGGCCGGGCACACCGAGCAGGAGGTTCACCTGCTCGGTCGGACGTGAGACGACGGTGATCTCGGGACCGGCCTCGAGGGCGGCGGGCACGACGGAACGCCGCTCGACCGGTCGCCCCGCTGCGCCGAGGTCCCATCCGGACGTGGAGAGTGCGCGCTCGAGTTCGGCCACCAGCACGTCGTGGTCGACGGCGCCGGCGACGGTGACGACGAGGTCTTGCGGGCGGTAGTTCGCGCGGTAGTGCTCCCACACGCCGCCGCGGGTGGCGCTGCGGATGGTCTCGGGGTTGCCGCCGATGGGGCGCCCCAGCGGGTGAGCGCCGAGCAGCACTTCGAAGAAGCGCTCGTTCGCAACATCTCCGGGGTCGTCACCCGCCATCGAGAGTTCTTCGAGGATCACCCCGCGTTCGCTCTCGAACTCGGTCGGATCCAGCAGCGAGGAGGTGAACATGTCGGCGAGCACCTCGACCGCCATCGGCAGGTCCCGGTCTTGCACCTTGGCGTAGTAGCACGTGTACTCCTTCGCGGTGAGCGCGTTGTGCTCGCCGCCGACCGCGTCGAAGGAGATGGCGATGTCGAGGGCCGATCGGGTGCTCGTGCCCTTGAAGAGGAGATGCTCGAGGAAGTGCGTCGATCCGTAGCTCGCGGGGTGCGCGGCATCCGCTCGCTGTTCGTCACGCGAGCCGACCGCGACCCAGAAGCCGATGGTCGCACTGCGACTGCCCGGCACCTGTTCACTCAGCACTCGCACGCCCGACGGGAGCACGCTGCGCCGAACTCGCGCGTCGCCTGCTGCGGTGAAGGAGAGCTCGGCCTGGCCGAGCGGGAGGTCGACAGCGCCGTTCATCCCGATCAGCCTATGCCACCCGGGCCGGGAGCGGCTCGGGAAGCGCGGGATCAGTGCGACGCGCGGTCGAGTTCGACGATCTCGGATCGCTGCAGCTCGACGCACGCTGCGGCCATGAGCGCCTCGACCTGTTCGGGTCGACTCGCGCTGACGACGGGTGCGACCACCGTGGGCCTCGCGAGCAGCCACGCGAGAGCGATCGTCGCGGGCTGAACGCCGTGAGCGAAGGCGATCTCGTCGACCGCGGCGAGCACGCGGCTCCCGCGCCGGCCGAGGTGGCGGGCCTGGCGCTCGCCCCGGGCATCGCGACGCACGTCTGCCCGGCGACGCACCTGGCCGCCGAGGAACCCGCTCGCGAGGGCGAAATACGGCAGCACGGCGAGCCCCTGCGCGTGCGCGACGAGCTCAGGCGCGCCCTCGAACGGCCGCCGCTCCAGCAGGTTGTACTTCGTGGTCAGTGCCTGGAAGCGGGGCAAACCGTTGGCGGCGAGCACACGCGCCTCGATGAGGCGCTCCGGTGTGAAGTCCGCGGCGCCGATCGCGCCGACCTTGCCTGCGGCGATGAGCGCATCGATGGCACCGAGGCTCTCTTCGAGCGGCACCTCGGGGTCGTCGCCATGGAAGTAGAGCAGGTCGAGGCGTTCGGTGCCGAGGCGCAGGAGCGAGTCGTCGACGGCGGCCGCGATCGCCGCCGGCGCCAGGCCGCGGCGGTCGGGGTGCTGGCCGATCTTCGTCGCGATCGCCATGCGGTCACGCGTGCCGCGCGAGTCCATCCACTTGCCGATGATCGACTCGCTCCGGCCCGCCGCATAGCTGTCGGCCGTGTCGAGGAGCGAGCCACCGACCCCAGCGAAGCGGTCGAGCACGTCGAACGACTGCTCGGTGCTGAGTGTCCAGCCGAACGTACTGCCGCCGAGCGCGAGCGGATGCACTTCGATGCCGGTGTCGCCGATCGGCACCCGCCGGGGAACGCTGATGGGGCCGGAGAGCGGGTTCGAAGCCACGACCTCGACGTGGATGCCGTCGAACGTCGCGGTGCGCGCGTCGGCCGCGCCTCGGTCGACACCGAGTTGGTCGACAGCGTCGACAGCGCGCTCGTCAGCGACGCGCTCGTCAACGTCTCGCTCGTCGACGAGTGCGAGGGCCGCCCCCGTGCCGTTCGCCTCATGCGCCCGGTATATGTGTCGCCGTGCCACGTTCCCCTCCTCCCCAGGATTGACTCCGAGGATACGTGGGCTTCACGCGGTCACGTGCGCGATCCGGTGAACGGCGGTTGAACCGTTATCGAATCGTTTTATTCGACCACCGAATGGGGTGCAGACCAGCGGATTCGGCGGTATGGCAGCCTCGGAATCAGCCGCCCGCGCGGCGCACGAGCGCAGCCGCCTGCCGGAGCACCGGCGCATCGACCATCCCGCCGCGGAAGGCGAACACCCCGCCCTGTTCTTCGGCCGCCGCGAGCACGGCGCGCGCCCACTCGAGCTCTTCGGCTTCGGGCCGGAACGCCTCGCGCACCGTGTCGACCTGCCCCGGATGGATGCACGCCGTCGCGGCGAAGCCGACCGCCATCGCGTCCTCGGCTTCGGCACGAAGCCCGTCGATGTCGCCGATGTCGAGGTGCACGGCGTCGATCGCGGCGATGCCGTTCGCCCCGGCCGCGAGGAGCACCTGGGATCGGGCGTGCCTCGCGACATCGCGGTAACGGCGATCGGCGAATCGGCTCGACGAGCCGCCGAGGGATGCGACCAGGTCTTCGGCGCCCCACATGAGCGCCGTGACGTTCGCCGACGCCGCGGTCTCGTTCGACGCGAGCACACCTCGGGCGGTCTCGCAGAGCGCGATGACCTCGAACCCGGCGAGATCGACGAGGTCGGCCGGGCCTTCGCACTTCGCGAGCATCACCGTGCGGTACTCGGCGGCGGCGAGCGCGGCGAGATCGTCGCCGAGGTACTCGCTCGACGCCGGGTTCACGCGCACGATCACCCGTTCCGGATCGAGCGGCGTGCCGAGCAGCGCGAGGCGCGCAGCGTGCTTCGCATCGCCGGCGACCGCGTCCTCGAGGTCGAGGATCACGGCGTCGGCGCGATCGAGCGCCTTCTCGAATCGATCGGGTCGGTCGGCAGGGCAGAAGAGCAGGGCAGGGCCGAAGCGGAAGGCCGGACGCGTCATCCGCTCGCCTCTGTGTCATCGGACGCGCCGGAGGTGCCGGCCGCGGGCAGCCGCTCCCCCGCCTCGCGGAACCACACGAGCATCGTGCGCGACGCCGTCGCGACGACCTCTCCGTGCTGATTGCGCGCGGTGTGGGCGAGCGTCACGATGCCCTGCCCGGGGCGTGAGGCCGACTCGCGCTTGGCCTCGACCGCACTCTCGCCGTAGAGCGTGTCGCCGACGAAGACGGGGTGCGGAAACGCGACGGCGCCGAAGCCGAGATTCGCGACGAGCGTGCCGCGTGTGAGCTGGCTCACCGACTGGCCGACGAGGGTCGACAGTGTGAAGAGCGAGTTCACGAGCGGTTGCCCGAACGGCTGCGACGCCGACCACGCTGCGTCGAGGTGCAGCGGCTGCGGGTTCATCGTGAGCGTCGTGAACAGCACGTTGTCGGCCTCGGTCACCGTGCGCCCGGGGCGGTGCAGGTAGCGCACGCCCGGCTCGAACTCCTCGTACCAGAGTCCGCGCTCGACGACCTCGCGCGGGGAACTCCGTTCACCGGATGCATCCGTCATGTGAACCGCCTAACCGATGCCGAGCTCGCGTGCGATGACCATGAGCTGCACCTCGTTCGTGCCCTCGCCGATCTCGAGGATCTTCGAGTCACGGTACTGCCTCGCCACGAGGGACTCGTTCATGAATCCCATTCCGCCGAAGATCTGCGTGGCGTCGCGCGAGTTGAGCATGGCGGCGTCGCTCGAGACGAGCTTGGCCATCGCCGCCTCCTTCTTGAACGGAAGGCCCGCGTCGACCCGTCGCGCCGCATCGTGCCACGCGAGACGCGAGGTGTGGACGCGTGCCTGCATCTGGGCGATCGTGAAGGCGATGTACTGGTGCGACGCGATCGGCACGCCGAAGACGTTGCGGGTCTTCGCGTAGGCGAGCGCCTCGTCGAGGCAGCCCTGCGCGGCGCCGGTGGCGAGCGCGGCGATCGCGATCCGCCCCTCGTCGAGCGTGCGAAGGAAGTTCGCGAAGCCGCGGCCTCGTTCGCCGAGCAGGTTGGCGGCGGGCACCCGCACGTCGTCGAAGGTGAGCGGATGCGTGTCGGAGGCACGCCAGCCCGACTTGTCGTACCCCGGAGCGACCGTGAACCCCGGCGTGCCGTTCGGCACGATGATCGTCGAGAGTTCCTTCGAGACGGAGCCGTCGGGGCGCGTGCGCTCGCCGGTCACCGCGGTGACGGTGACGAACCGGGTGATCGACGTGCCGGAGTTGGTGATGAACTGCTTCGAACCGTTGACGACCCACTCGTCGCCGTCGAGCACGGCGGTCGTGCGGGTGGCGCCGGCGTCGGATCCGGCTTCGGATTCAGTGAGGCCGAAACCCGCGAGGGCGCGCCCCGCGACGAGGTCGGGCAGCAGCTCGGCCTTCTGCTCTTCGGTGCCATGACGGTAGACCGGCATGGCACCGAGGCCCACTCCGGCTTCGAGGGTGATCGCGATCGACTGGTCGACGCGCGCGAGCGCCTCGATGGCGAGGCACAGTGCAAGGTAGTCGCCGCCCTGGCCGCCGACCTCCTCGGGGAACGGCAGTCCGAAGAGTCCGAGATCGCCCATCTGCGCGACGACGTCCATCGAGAGCGTGTGGGTGCGGTCGGCCTCGTAGGACTGCGGGGCGACGACGGTGTCGGCGAACTCGCAGACCATGTCGTACAGCTGCTGTTCCTCTGAGCTCAGCTCGGTGCTCACTGCGTGCTCCTCATTCCTGGTGGTGTGCGGTCGGATGCGCGGCCGCGCGCGCTGTGCGTGGCGATGCGGCGTCGGCGGCATCGGTGGTACCGGATGCCTCGTGATGGGGCTCGACGCGGGCGACGGCCTGATCGCGTGCGACCTGCTGCCCCACCGCGATCGAGAGTCGCACGACGCCGGCAATCGCCGCGGTGACGCGATGTTCCATCTTCATCGCCTCGATCGCGACGACGGCGTCGCCCGGTGCGACGGTGTCGCCGTCGGCGACGAGCACGGCGGTGACGGTGCCGGGCATCGGCGCGCGGAGTTCCGGGTCGGCAAGGCCGCCGCGTTCGATCATCGCGAGGCGGGCGTCGAGAGCGGCCCGGCGATCGGCGGCCGGAATCCGCCAGATGCCGCTGGGCGTATGCAGCCAGAGCGCGCCGTCGGCATCGGTTGCGACGGCGTCGGGGCCGTCGGCATCGGTCGCATCGGCGTCGGCGCCGTCGGCGGTAGTCGCGCCGAGTCGCCAGTCACGAGCGGTCAGCCACGCGTGGGCACCGTCGGCGCGCGCCGCGACGATCGCTTCGGCGGAGCGCACGGTCGCAGCGGCTGCGAGCACCTCGGGCGGAGCGGCATCCGCCTCGGGTTCCGGCATGCGGTCGATGAGACCGGTGTCGAGGTCGCCGCGCTGCACGGCGGGCTCGGCGAGGAGGCGCCGGAGGAACCCGAGGTTCGTGTCGATGCCGAGCACGACGGTGTCGGCGAGCGCAGCGTCCAGGCGCGAGATCGCCTCTGCGCGGTCGTCGCCGTACGCGATGACCTTCGCGAGCATGGGGTCGTAGTCGGCGGTGATCTGCTGCCTCGAACGGATGCCGCCGTCGACTCGCACTCCGGCCCCCGCCGGCTCCCGCCAGACGAGCAGTTCGCCGGTCGACGGCAGGAAACCGCGCTCTGGGCTCTCGGCGTAGAGGCGCGCCTCGATCGCATGCCCGGCGAGGTGCACGTCGCCCTGACGCAGCGAGAGCGGCTGGCCCGCAGCGACTCGCAGCTGCTGCTCGACGAGGTCGACGCCGGTGACGAGCTCGGTGACGGGGTGCTCGACCTGCAGCCGGGTGTTCATCTCGATGAAGAAGAAGTCGCCCGGCGCGGCATCCGACACCAGGAACTCGACGGTGCCCGCGCCGCGGTAGTCCACGCTTCGAGCGGCATCGCATGCCGCTTGCCCGATGCGGGCGCGGGTCGCGGCATCGAGCAGGGGCGACGGCGCCTCTTCGATGACCTTCTGATGGCGGCGCTGCAGTGAGCACTCGCGCTCGCCCAAGTGGATGACGTCGCCGAAGTCGTCGGCGAGCACCTGCACCTCGATGTGGCGCGGTCGTTCGATGAGTCGTTCGAGCAGCAGCGTGTCGTCGCCGAATGCGGCGCGGGCGACGCGCCGTGCCGCGGGAATCGCCGCAGCGAGTTCCCTCGCGTCGCGGGCGATCTGCATGCCCTTGCCGCCGCCGCCGGCACTCGGCTTGACGAGCAGCGGATACCCCACCGATTCGCCGGCAGCGGCGAGTGCGGTGTCGTCGAGTGAGGGATCGGCGATGCCGGGAACCGTCGGCACACCGGATGCCTCGACATGCAGCTTCGCGCGGATCTTGTCGCCCATGATCTCGAGCGCCTGGACGCCCGGTCCGATGAAGACGATGCCGGCCGTGCGGCAGGCTTCGGCGAAGCCCGCATGTTCGGAGAGGAAGCCGTAGCCGGGGTGAATGGCCTCTGCACCGCTCTCGCGCGCTGCGGCGATGATGCGGGCCGGGTCGAGGTAACTCTCCGCGGCTGCTGCGGGACCGATGCGCACGCTGTCATCGGCGAGGCGCACGTGCGGCGCGTCGGCGTCGGCGTCGGAGAAGACGGCGATCGAGCGGATGCCGAGGCGCCGGAGCGTGCGGATCACGCGCACCGCGATCTCGCCGCGGTTCGCGACGAGCACCCGGTCGAACGGGCGCGTCGGCCGTGTCGCATCGACGGCGTCGACCATGCCCATTCGCGCCTCCCTGCGCTCGACGTGCGCGACAATCAGTTAACGCACACTAACTGGAACCGATGTTAGTGGTCGTTAACTGAAATCGCAAGCAGGCGGCGAGGGTCAGCCTGCTCGCGGTGCGAGGGCAGCGGCGATGCGCTCGACGCCGAACTCGAATGCCCGATCGACGTCGTCACAGCTGAAGCGAGGAGATCGGCGATTCCGAGGGCGGGCAAGGGCTCGGTCACCCTCGGAATCGCAGATCCCCTCTGAATCGCAGATCCCCTCGGAATCGCGCGGGCTCAGCGTGTGCGGTGCAGCCCTTGCGCCACGGCACGCATGATGAGGTCCTGAACCGTGTGCCAGCGTTCGACGATCTGCCAGTAGCCGATTCGGATCACGTGATACCCGAGCAGCGTCAGCTGCGCATCGTGCTCGATGTCGGACTCGCGCTGCTCGCCGACGTGATGGCCGCCGTCGATCTGCAGCACCAGGCGCTCCCCGATGAGGAGGTCCACCCGATGCCCGGCGAGCCAGACCTGCGGCACGAGCGGGATCTTCATCCATGCCAGTCGCGGCACCACGAACGACTCCAGGCCGGAATCGGAGAACGGCAGTGCGGCAGCGAGAATCTTCCGCGAGACCGCGGGGAGCGGCAACCGTTCCATCGCCTCCCGGTCGACGATCGCCTGTCGCAGCGCTGACTCCCACACCGCGAAGGCCGCCTCGAACGGCTGACACGCCGCCACGAGAACGAGCACGTTCTCGATCGGGTCGACGAGGGCGTCAGGATGCCGCGGTACGAGCGGCTTCGCCCAGTGCACGGTCGCGCCTCTCGGCGTGGCGCATCCGGAGTGCGCTGGCGCGGCGACGTGGGAACGATCCTCTCGGAACACCCAGAGCCCGAGACGCCGGGCCTGGGTGACGCATGAGACCACCACCCCAGCACGTGCGGCCGCGACGAGGTACGCATCGGCGCCGGGAGCCGCCACCCACCCCTTACGCACCCGGAACACGGCTCCGCCCGCGAGGGCCCGCTCGATGCGATGCCGGCTGTACCCGGCCCGGATCAGGCTTCGAGTGCGCGTGACCCCGCCGTCCTCCTGCACATACGCGGCAACGGACGGGGTCGCGGGCTCGCAGTCACCCGCATCGACACTGTTCACACCCCAACCCTGCGCGAGTACTCGATCCGGCATCGTCGTCGAGGCACATCCGAGGACGGTTCGACTCGTCGGGAGGATGTGGAGGAGGGATGTCGCCGTGCAGGAATCGAGGAGACCTGCGATGCCGAGGGCGGCCGCCAGCTCGATCACCCTCGGAATCGCAGATCCCCTCGGAATCGCAGATCCCCTCGGAATCGCCGATCCCCACGACGCTTCCGCAGGGTCACGATTCTTCCGCAGGGTCACGACGCGAACGGAGCTACATGCGGAACAACCCGAACGCCGGCTCGGGCAGCGGCGTGCGGCTCGCAAGTTCGAGCGCGAGAGCGAGCACGGTGCGCGTGTCCTCAGGCGCGATGATGCCGTCGTCCCAGAGCCGCGCCGTCGAGTGGTATGGGCTGCCCTGATCGTCGTATTGGGCTCGGATCGGATCCCTGAACTCCTGCTCCGCGGCATCCGACCATTCTTCGCCCTTCAGCGCGAGCTGGTCGCGCTTGACGGTCGAGAGCACGGATGCCGCCTGCTCGCCCCCCATCACCGAGATGCGCGCGTTCGGCCACATCCAGAGGAACCGCGGCGAGTACGCCCGGCCGCACATCGAATAGTTGCCTGCGCCGAACGAACCGCCGACGACGACCGTGAACTTCGGCACCCGGGTCGTCGCGACGGCCGTGACCATCTTCGCTCCGTGCTTGGCGATGCCGCCCGCCTCGGCGTCGCGGCCGACCATGAAGCCCGAGATGTTCTGCAGGAAGACGAGCGGGATGCCGCGCTGGTCGCAGAGCTCGATGAAGTGCGCGCCCTTCATGGCCGACTCGGAGAAGAGCACTCCGTTGTTCGCGACGATGCCGACGGGGTGGCCGTCGATATGGGCGAAGCCCGTCACGAGCGTGTCGCCGTACTCGCGCTTGAACTCGGCGAACTCACTGCCGTCGACGAGCCTCGCGATGACCTCGTGCACGTCGTAGGGCTGCTGCACATCGACCGGCACTGCGGCGGTGAGCGTCGACGGGTCGACTGCCGGCGGTCGCGGCTCGCGCACCGCCCACGCCCTCGGAGCGGGTTCGGGCAGGGTCGCGACCATGTCGCGCACGAGCTCGAGCGCATGCTCGTCGTCTTCGGCGAGGTGGTCGGTGACGCCCGAGACCCGGGAGTGCAGTTCGCCGCCGCCGAGCTCCTCCGGCGTCACGACCTCGCCGATCGCCGCCTTCACGAGCGGCGGCCCGCCGAGGAAGATCGTGCCCTGGCCCCGCACGATGACGGTCTCGTCGCTCATCGCCGGCACGTAGGCGCCGCCCGCTGTGCAGGAGCCGAGCACGGCGGCGAGCTGAGGGATGCGCATCGACGAGAGCTGCGCCTGGTTGAAGAAGATGCGGCCGAAGTGCTCGCGATCGGGGAAGACCTCGTCTTGCAGGGGCAGGAATGCACCGCCCGAGTCCACGAGGTAGACGCAGGGCAGCCGATGCTCCTTCGCGACCTCCTGGGCTCGCAGGTGCTTCTTGACCGTCATCGGGTAGTAGGTGCCGCCCTTGACCGTGGCGTCGTTGCAGACGACGAGCACCGGGCGGCCATGCACGAGCCCGACGCCGGTGATGATGCCGGCGCCCGGCGAGTCACCGCCGTAGAGCCCCTCGGCCGCGAGCGGCGAGAGTTCGAGGAACGGACTGCCCTCGTCGAGCAGTCGGTCGACCCGGTCGCGCGGCAGCAGCTTGCCTCGTGCGACGTGGCGGTCGCGGGATGCCGCGGGGCCGCCCAGTGCCGCCGTCGCGAGTCGCTCGCGCAACTCGGCGACGAGCTCACGATGGGCGTCGGAGTTGGAACGTGCGGCATCTCCGCTCGGGTCGATGCTCGTCTGCAGGATGGACATTCGTGCCACCAGTCTTCGTCGACGGCGCGCCCACTTGTGGCCGGCGCAGGATTTCGGTTAGTGTGCACTAACTCGATTCCCGATGTTAGCGAGCATTAACCGAGATGGCAACCACACCGAGCACGGCCGAGATCGCCGTCGGCGCACGCGTTCCCGTCGATGACGACGCGGCGACCGCGACCGATCGCAGCCGCCAGAAGGCCGATCGCCGGCAGGCCATCCTCACCTCGGCGGCGACGCTCTTCGCACAGCGAGGGTACGCCGGTGTCACCATCGAAGACCTCGGCGCAGCGGTCGGCGTGAGCGGTCCGGCCGTGTACCGTCACTTCCCGGGCAAGGCCGCGGTGCTCGCCGCGATCCTCGAGGGCGCGAGCCGCGCACTTCTCGACGGCGCCGAACGAGTCATCGGCGCGGCATCCGACCCGAACTCGACGCTTCGCGAACTCATCGCCTTCCACGTCGACTTCGCGCTCGGCGACGCCGACGTCATCGCCGTGCAAGACCGCGAACTCGAGCAACTCGATCTCGCTGCCCGCCATGAGGTGCGACTGCTCCAGCGTCAGTACGTCGAGCACTGGGTCGACGTACTCTCACGACTCCGGCCCGATCGGGCCGAGACGGAGCTCAGGATCCGGGCACACGCCGCCTTCGGACTCCTGAACTCCACTCCGCACAGCGCCCGCATCCCTGGGCGCAGACCCGCCGACGGCACCATCCGCGGCATCCTGGAGGAAATGACATGGGCGAGCCTCATGTCGTGACCCTGCGCGCGACCCGCGCGGGCGATCTCGACGCTCTCTTCACGTTCGGGCAGCAGGCCGAGGCGGTGCAGATGGCCGCGTTCACCGCACCCGATCCGTCGGACCGTGCCATGTTCGATGCGCACTGGCGACGCCTGCTCGATGATCCCCGCACCGCGTCGCGCACGATTCGGGCCGACGGGACCGTGGTGGGCAGTGTCGGCAGGTGGTTCGAAGACGACACGGCCGAGATCACCTACTGGATCGATCGCGCGCACTGGGGCGAGGGCATCGCGACCCGAGCGATGCGCCTCTTCCTCGACACCCTCCCCGATCGGCCGGTGCGCGCACGAGTCGCCGCCGACAACGCTGGCTCGATCCGCGTGCTCGAGAAGCTCGGGTTCCGCCAGGTCGGCACCGACGCAGGCTTCGCGAATGCCCGCGGCGCCGAGATCGAGGAGCGGATCTACGAGCTCGAGTGAGCCTCGAGCCTGCGTTCAGTTGCCGATCCGAGCGCCCTGCTCGTTCGTGATCTCGGTGATGCGCCGTGCCAGGTCGACGTCGCGCGAGGTCACGCCGCCGACGTCGTGCGATGAGAGTTCGAACTCGACACGGCCCCATCCCAGACGTACGTCGGGGTGATGGTCCAGCTCGTCGGCCACCACCGCGACGGCGTCGAGCACTTGCACCGCGGACGCGAAGTCCGCAGTGCGATAGGCGCCCTCGAGGCGGCCCTCCACGTGGATGAAGGCCGTGCCTGCGAGGTCGTCGGCCGTGTCCGCCGGCGTGAGGATGTTGCGTCCGTTCATTCGTGCCGCCCCTCAGAGATTCGGATTCACGATGATCTTGACGTGCTCTTCGTTGTTGTCGATCAGCTGGTCGAAGCCACCGGAGATGAGGTCGTCCAGCGGAATCCTCGCGGTGATGAACGGCGCCAGATCGAGCTTGCCGTCCTGCACGAGCTTGATGGTGCTCGGGTGATCGTTGGCGTATCCGATCGTGCCGCGCAGGTCGAGCTCCTTGAGCACGAGCTTGGGCATGTCCACTTCCGGCTTGCGACCCCAGATCGAGACATTGACGATGACGCCGCCGGGCCGGACGGCGTCGAGGAGCATGTCGAGCACCACCGGAACAGAACTGCACTCGAACCCGACGTCGGCGCCCGCGCCGCCGGTGAGCGCGCGGACCTTCTCGGCGACGTCGCCCTCGCGCGGGTCGAACACGTCATCGGCGACGCCGGTCTTGCGCGCCATCTGCTTACGCGCCTCGCTGAGTTCGGAGATGTACACGGTCAGGCCTTCAGCCTTCAGCACTGCGGCCGTCAACAGGCCGATGGGGCCGGCCCCACCGACGATCGCCGTGTCGCCGGCCCTGGCCTGGCTGCGTACGAAGGCGTGGTGGGCGACCGACAGCGGTTCGATCAGGGCCGCTTGATCGAGCGGAATCTCACCGATCGGGTGCACCCAGCGCCGCTCCACCACGATCTTCTCCGACAACCCGCCGCCGCGACCGCCCAGGCCGATGAAGTTCATGTCCTTCGACAATTGGTACGCGTGACCGGGGCCGACTTCGACGTCGTCGCCGATGATGTATGGCTCTACCACGACGTTCTGACCCACCGCGAGGTCATCGACGCCGTCACCGAGGGCGGTGATCGTGCCGGAGAACTCGTGGCCCATCGTGATCGGCGCCGATTCGCCTGAGATCGGGTGCGGCGAACCCTTGGGCGGGATGAAGATCGGCCCCTCGAGGTACTCGTGCAGATCTGTGCCGCAGATGCCGCACCAGGCGACGTCGATGGCGACCGTTCCGGGCCTCAGTTCGGGTTCCGGAATGTCCTCGATCCGGATGTCCTTCCGGTCGTAGTAGCGTGCAGCTTTCACCATGGGCTCCTTTCCAGGCGATCATCCCGACCGGCCCGTCTCCACCCATCCTCTCGCCGATGCCGGCGTCACGCCATGGTCAACGCCCGGCCCGGCTCGCGCAGGATCGCCCCGACGTCGGCGAGGAAGCGCGAACCCTGCGCGCCATCGACGAGCCGGTGGTCGAACGAGAGACTCAGGGTCATCAGCTCGCGGAGGGCGATCTCGCCCCGGTGCTCCCACGGCTGCCGGCGCACCGCACCCATCGCGAGGATCGCCGCCTCACCGGGGTTCAGGATCGGCGTGCCCGCATCGATGCCGAAGACCCCGATGTTCGTGATCGAGATGGTGCCGCCGGTGAGATCGGCAGGGCTCGTGCGTCCCGCACGTGCGGTGTCGGCGAGCGCTGCGATCGCGTCGGCCAGTTCGCCGAGTGGCATGCGCTCGGCGGCCTTCACGTTCGGCACGACGAGCCCCCGCTCGGTCGCCGCGGCGATGCCGAGGTTCACGCCCGCGAACCGGACGATCTCCTGCGACTCCTCCTCCCACCGCGAATTGACCTCAGGGGTGCGCCGGGCGGCGAGGCACACGGCCTTCGCGACGACCGTGAGCGGGGTCACCTTGCGCCCGGCGAACTCCCGGTCGTTGCGGAGGCTCCGCAGCAGCTCCATCGTGGCTGTCACATCGACCGTGAGGAACTCGGTCACATGCGGCGCCGTGAACGCGCTGCGCACCATCGCCGCCGCGGTGTGCTTGCGAACCCCCTTGATGGGGATCCGGGTCTCGGCCGCCGAACCCGGTTCACTCCCCGAGGACGGCGACGTCGGCGACGCCGGCGCCACGTCGGCAGACTCGGGCAACGAGACTTCGGATGCCGCGCGCTCGACGTCGTCCCGAGTGATCAGGCCGCGCTCGCCCGTGCCGACGATGCCGTCGAGCTCGAGCCCGAGATCGCGTGCGAGCTTGCGCACCGGCGGCGTCGATCGCGGACGCTCGGCGCCCACTGCGGCGGCCGACTCGAAGGCCGCGGGGCTCGGCGCCGCAGCGCTCGTCGCTTCGGTGTTCGTCGCTTCGGTGTTCGTCGCTTCGGTGTTCATCGCTTCGGTGTTCATCGCTTCGGGCGCGCTCGGCACTTCCGGCACGAGATCGGCCGTGAGCGACGCGCGGCGCGCGCGACGCTGCGGTGCGGAGTCGGCCGATGCGCCGTAGCCGACGAGGTTCGGTCCGGGCGCTGCGTCGGGCGCAGCATCCGCCGCCCCATCCTCCGCGCCTGCCGACGGCGACTCCTCCGGGCGCGCCCCGACCGACTCCGCTGAACTCGGGTCCTCCGCCGGTTCGGTGCCGGAGGCATCCGCCGCACCGGTGTCGCAGGAGAAGAGCGGGGCGCCGACATCGACGGTCTCACCCTCCGCCGCATGCAGGGCGGTGATGACGCCCGTGTAGGGCGACGGCAACTCGACGACGGCCTTCGCAGTCTCGACGTCGGCGATGATCTGATTGAGTTCGACGCGGTCGCCCACGCCGACGCGCCACGCGACGATCTCGGATTCGGTGAGCCCTTCACCGAGGTCGGGCAGCGGGAAATCGCGGATCATGGTCACGCCTCGACCCCGCTCAGCGAGTTCGGGCGCCGGAGCACCCGATCGACGCCGTCGAGTATGCGGTCGAGGTCGGGCAGGTGGTGCCGCTCGAGCTTCGCCGGCGGATACGGGATGTCGTGTCCGGTGACGCGTACGGGTGCGGCCTCGAGGAACTCGAAGCAGCGCTCCGTGATCGATGCGGCGAGCTCAGCGCCCACTCCCCCCTGCTGCCCTGCCTCGTGCGTGATGACGAGGCGGCCGGTGCGGCGCACCGACGCCTCGACGGTCGCATAGTCGACCGGAGCGAGCGAGCGCAGGTCGATGACCTCGATCGACACGCCGTCTTCGGCAGCCGCGACCGCGGCGTCGCGCGCCGTCTGCACGAGCGGCCCGTACGTCACGAGCGTCACGTCGCTGCCGGTCGCCACCGTCGTCGCGACGCCCATCGGCCGCGCGTCGGCGAGGCTCGCGGTCTCGTCGACCTCACCTTTCACGTGGTAGCGCCGCTTCGGCTCGAAGAACAGCACCGGGTCGTCGCTCGCGATCGCCTGGCGGATCATCACGTAGGCGTCGGCGGGGTTCGAACACGCCACGACCCGGAGGCCCGCGGTGTGCGCGAAGTACGCCTCGGGCGACTCGGAATGGTGTTCGGCCGCGCCGATGCCGCCGCCGAACGGTACGCGGATCGTGATCGGCATGCGAACGTTGCCGCGCGAGCGGTAGTGCAGCTTCGCGACCTGCGCGACGATCTGGTCGAACCCCGGGTAGATGAACCCGTCGAACTGGATCTCGATGACCGGCCGGAAGCCGCGATACGCGAGACCGACCGCAGTGCCGACGATGCCGGCTTCGGAGAGCGGCGTGTCGACGACACGCTTCGCGCCGAACTCGGCCTTCAGCCCGTCGGTGACCCGGAACACGCCGCCGAGCGTACCGATGTCCTCGCCCATGAGCACGACCTTGTCGTCGTCGTCGAGCGCGCGGCGGAGGCCCGCATTGAGTGCTTTCGCGAGTGTCAGCGTGGTCATCGTGCGCCTCCCCCGGTGGTGCCGGGTGCCGCGGCATCCGCACTGCGCTCCGCCGGAGCATCGGCGAACATCGCCAGATAGCGCGAGTAGTGGTCGCGCTGGCGCTCGATGTGGCTGTTCGGTTCGGCATAGACGTGGTCGAAGACGGTCATCGGCTCGGGTTCGGTGATCGTCGTGAGCGCGGCGCGCAGTTCTGCCGCGGCACGGTCGGCCTCGGCCCCGACCTCGCGTTCGAGGCCCGCGATGTCGACTCCGGATGCCTCGAGCAACGCGAGCACCCGTGAGAGCGGGTCGCGTGCGCGCCACTCGTCGAGTTCGTCGTCGGTGCGATAGCGCTTCGGATCGTCGGCCGTCGTGTGCGGGCCCATGCGGTACGTGACCGCCTCGATGAACGTCGGCCCGTCGCCGCGGCGGGCGCGATCGAGCGCGATGCGGGTGGCCGCGAGCACCGCGAGCACGTCGTTGCCGTCGACGCGAACGCCCGGCATGCCGAAGCCGTCGGCCCGCCGCGCGAGGTGCTGCTTCGACTGCAGGCCCACGGGTTCGGAGATGGCCCAGTGGTTGTTCTGGCAGAAGAAGACGACCGGGGCGTCGAAGCTCGCCGCGAAGACGAGCGCCTCATTGACGTCGCCTTCGCTCGTGGCACCGTCGCCGAAGTACGCGATCGCTGCGGCATCCGAACCCTCCCAGGCGGCGCCCATGGCGTAACCGGTGGCGTGCAGTGCCTGGGCGCCGATGATGATCTGCGGCACTGCCATG
Organism: Agromyces laixinhei; assembly: GCF_006337065.1. NCBI lineage: Bacteria > Bacillati > Actinomycetota > Actinomycetes > Micrococcales > Microbacteriaceae > Agromyces > Agromyces laixinhei. Next base: position 2,488,374 of record NZ_CP040872.1, read on the forward strand.
CCGTGCTCGAAGGGGTTCCAGCCCGAGGCGGTGGTGCCGCGCCAGACCGAGAGCAGTTCGGCGGGCTCGACCCCGCGGCACCAGGCGAGCGCGTGCTCACGGTAGCTGGAGAAGATGAAGTCGTCGTCGCGGAGCGCACGCCCCGACCCGATCTGCGCGGCCTCCTGACCGGCGAGCGGCGGCCAGAGACCGAGCTCGCCCTGGCGCTGCAGCGCGGTGGCCTCGGCGTCGATGCGGCGCACGATCGCCATGTCGCGGTAGAGGCGGCCGAGGGCTCCGAGATCGATGTCGGCGATCCACGGATCGAACTCGGCGTTCGCGTGGCGTTCGCCAGTGGGGCTGACGAGCTGCAGGAAATCGTCGGGCTTCGTGAGGAGCCCGGTGGCGTCTCGGTCGGATGGGGTCATCGTCGATCCTCGCTTTCGGCGGGCCCGCTTCGTGGGCTGCCCGCGCCCGGCGTCTCTGCCGGTTAACCCCGATGGTACGTCGATCTCGCACACAGCTCAACCGGGTCGAGTTGCATTGAGCAAGTTGCATAGTCAGAGCGAGCGCTGCCGTGCTATCGTCTGGCATTATGACCGGCTACGACGCTGTCGACAGGGCGCTGCTCACGGCGCTCGCGCCCGACCCGCGAGCGACCGTTGTGGCCCTGGCCGATCGCCTCGGCCTCTCGCGCAACACCGTGCAGGCGCGCATGACGCGCCTCGAGGCATCCGGCGCATTCCTCTCATTCGAACGCAGCATGGACCCGGCGCCGCTCGGGTATCCGATCGAGGCGTTCATCTCCGTGCACGTGCGCCAGAAGCTGCTCGGCCAGGTCGTCGACGAGATCGCGCGCATTCCCGAGGTGATCCAGGCGCACGGGCTCTCGGGGTCGGTCGACCTGCTCGTGCGGGTGGTCTGCCGCGATGCACACGACCTCTTCCGCATCGACGGAGAGATTCTCGCGATCGACGGGGTCGAGCGCACCGAGACCTCGCTGGCGATGGGCGAGCTCATCCCGTTTCGGCTCGGGCCGCTGCTCGAACGGATGTGAGCCCGATGCGCGTCGCGGTGCTCCGCTGCGAACGGCTTCCCCGTTTCGTGACGTGGGAGATCCCCGATGCGGACTCCCTGTTCGACGACGACCGCCGGCTCATCGACGCATTCTCCGAGCGCGGCGTGGACGCCGAGCCCGTGGCGTGGACCGACGCCGGCGCCGACTGGGATGAATACGACGCCGTCGTGCTTCGGAGCACCTGGGACTACGTCGACCGCCTGCCGCAGTTCCTCGACGTGGCCGCCGCCATCGAACGGTCGAGTGCCATGCTGTTCAACCCCGCTGCAGCCGTGCAGTGGAACGCCGACAAGCGCTACCTCGACGACCTCGACCGGCTGGGTGTGCCGATCGTTCCGCTCGTGCGCGGAACGGGAGCCGATGCCACGCGCATCCAGGAGTCGATCGCCGAGGCCGGCTGGCACGAACTGGTGCTGAAGCCCGCCATCGGTGTCGGCGGCTCGGGTGTCGTGCGGGCGAACCCCACGACGCTCGGTCTCACGCTCGACGCGTCTGCGCCTGACGCGGAGGTGATGGTGCAGCCGTTCGCGAACTCGATCCTCGACGAGGGCGAGCTCTCATTCATCTTCCTCGGCGGTTCGCTGAGTCATGTGCTCCGCAAGCGACCGGCCACTGGCGACTTCCGAGCGCATGGCATCTACGGCGGAACGGTCGAGCTCACCGATGCCGACCCGGCGGATGCACGAGCCGTCGCGGCGATGCTCGCGCGCCTGCCGTACGAGTTGCTCTACGCCCGATTCGACGTCGTTCGCTACGGCGGGCGGCTCGCGGTGCTCGAGTTGGAACTCATCGAGCCGATGCTCTACTTCGGCCGCGCGCCGGGCAGCGCCGATCGCCTCGCCGACGCGACGATCGCTCGAATCAGCGGCGCCTGAGCCGCGGAGGCCGTTCCGAGAGCGTCAACGGGCGAACACCCGGTCGCTTGCGAGCGCCCTGGCGTAGCCGAGCGCGTTGCCGAGCGCATTCGGGTGGAAGTTCTCAGTGGCGGCGAGGTCGGCCGGGTTGTAGGCGATGTACGGCACGAGGTCGCCGATGGCGTGCCCGGCGAACTCCTGCGTCACGTCGACGTGCATGATCTTCGGGTTGCCGGTGGCCGCCACGGCATCATCCACCGCGACTCGGATCTCTTCGTTCAGGAGGGTGGTCACGGAGTTGATGGCGTCTCCCAGCGGGTCTGCACCTGGCTTGAACAACAGCGGGTAGTTCAGCACGGCCACGCGGGCGTTCGGCAGCGTCGTGGCGATTGTCTCGTAGAGCACGGCGAGCTCATCGCCGACGTGCGGAAGCGATTGAGTGGCGAGGTCGATGGCCGTCGAGCACGGGGGTACGCCGGGATCCGGATACTGGCCGCATGCAGCCAGGACCGTGTTCGAGCCGGCGTCGATGGCACCGACCGTGAGCGTGACGAGCGCCGTGTTGCCGTTGACCGGAGTCGGCACCGTCAGTTGCGCCGCGGTGTCGGCGATCGTCGCTCCTGAGCAGGCCCTGTTCTCGGTCAGCCGATACACGCTGAAGAGGGCGGCGATGGTCGGGTACCCGGCGTACTTGCTCTGCAGACACTGCCCCGGCACGTATGGCGGCGCACCCTGTCCGGCCGTGTACGAATCACCGAGCGCCACAGAGCTGCGGTGCAAGGGGAACCACTTCGAGTGCGTGCCGGCGGTCACCACCGAGTACGACGAGGCCGCTTCGGGGAGTGCTGTCGCCGGCGTCGCGGCGACGCCGACGACCAGTCCGACGGTGACGGCGGAGACAGCGCCGAGGCGCGTCAGGAATCGCGCGTTAACGTGAGCATTTGTCAACATGCGGTGAGAGTACCCCTTCGCCGCGAGGGCCGCCAACCCCCATTTCATGTGGCGTACGGCGGCCCCGCGCCGGCCGATTCCCGCGTGCAAACAATATTTTGCAACGAAACTCTTGCAAAGCTTTCTTTGCAGCGCTATCTTTGCACTATGACGAACTCCGACGAACTCGAAGCGCAGCCGAGTAGTTCACGCCACCCCGGCATCGATCACGTGATCACGAGCGCGAGCCTGAAATCGCTCGCCCACCCGCTGCGCGTGCGCATCTATGACGAACTCTCGGCATACGGCCCGCTCACCGCGAGCGGACTCGCCGATCGGCTGAGCGAATCGAGCGGATCGACGAGCTACCACCTGCGACAGCTCGAGCGCACCGGCCTCGTGCGTGAAGACACGACGCGGGGCAAGGGCCGCGAACGGTGGTGGGAACGCACGCCGGGCTCCATCGCGATCCCCGATGCCCGCTCGCTGCCGCCCGGCAGCGCCGACCGCCTTGCGGTGAAGCTCGTCGAAGACGAGTGGTTCCGATCGCGCGACCAGAACTTCCACGAGTTCGTCTCAGAGGGCGACCAGGTGTTCGGCGACGAGTGGCTCGACGTCGCCACGAGCGACACGATCAACCTCCGCCTCACGCCGGAGCAGCTGCACGGCCTGATCACCGACATCGACGTGGTGCTGGGGCACTACATCGATGCACACAAGAAGACCCCCACGCCGGGTTCGCGCCCGGTGCAGATCCAGATCAACGCCTTCCCGCTCGTCCGCGGGGAGCCGACCGAAGACGCACCGACAGGATGACGATGAACACCGCACTCCTCTCCCCCACCACCGGGCTCCTGGCCGGATGGGCCGTTCGCAGCGGTCTCAGCCTGGCGAGCTGGGGCCTCCAGCGCGCGACTCGTCGTACCGATCGCGATCGACTCCAACGTCGCCTCGAGGCACGGGCCGCTGCCGAGGCAGCCCTGGCCGACCGCGACGCGGCGTATCGATCGACGACGTACGGACTGATGTAGGCGCTCGTTCACGAGCTGCGCCGAAGACGACGGATGCCCCGCCGGCCCCTCCCCTCGAAAGCTCGGGGTGGGAACGACGGGGCATCCGCTGTGCTGACTGCGCCTTACGCGTCGGCGCCCTCGGCGGGCTCCTCGGAGTGCGTGCTGTGCGAGTCACGACCGTTCGTGTCGGCCTCCTCTGCGAGCACCGGGGCGAGCGAGAGCTTGCCGCGGTCGTCGATCTTCGTGATCTCGACGAGAATCTTCTGGCCGACGCCGAGTACGTCGTCGACGCTCTCGACGCGCTTGCCACCGGCGAGCTTGCGCACCTCGCTGATGTGCAGCAGCCCGTCTTTGCCCGGGAGCAGCGAGATGAAGGCGCCGAACGCGGCGATCTTCACGACGGTTCCGAGGAACTGTTCGCCGATCTCGGGGTTCGTCGGGTTCGCGATCGCGTTGACCTGGGCACGTGCGGCCTCGGCCGAGGGGCCGTCGGTCGCGCCGATGTAGACGGTGCCGTCCTCCTCGATGGAGATGTCGGCGCCGGTCTCATCCTGGATCGCGTTGATCGTCTTGCCCTTCGGGCCGATCAGCTCGCCGATCTTGTCGACGGGGATCTGCACCGAGATCACGCGGGGCGCGGTCGGAGCCATCTCGTCGGGCGCGTCGATCGCGGCGTTCAGCACGGCGAGAATCGTCGTGCGAGCGTCTTTCGCCTGCGTCAGCGCGCCGGCAAGCACCGAGGCGGGGATGCCGTCGAGCTTCGTGTCGAGCTGGATCGCGGTGACGAACTCGCTCGTTCCGGCGACCTTGAAGTCCATGTCGCCGAGCGCGTCTTCGGCGCCGAGGATGTCGGTGAGCGCTGCGTAGCGGGTCTCACCGTCCACGGTGTCGGAGATGAGGCCCATCGCGATGCCGGCGACGGGTGCGCGCAGCGGCACGCCCGCGTTCAGGAGCGCGAGGGTCGAGGCGCAGACGGAGCCCATCGACGTCGAGCCGTTGGAGCCGAGCGCTTCGGATACCTGACGGATCGCGTAGGGGAACTCCTCGCGCGTGGGCAGCACCGGCACGAGCGCGCGCTCGGCGAGTGCGCCGTGCCCGATCTCGCGACGCTTCGGCGACCCGACGCGACCGGTCTCACCGGTCGAGTAGGGCGGGAAGTTGTAGTTGTGCATGTAACGCTTCTTGGTGACCGGGCTCAGCGAGTCGATCGACTGCTCGAGCTTCAGCATGTTCAGCGTCGTGATGCCCATGATCTGGGTCTCACCGCGCTGGAAGATGGCCGAGCCGTGAACGCGGGGAACGACCTGCACCTCCGCGTCGAGCGGGCGGATGTCGGCGAGCCCGCGGCCGTCGATGCGCACCCCCTCTTCGAGCACGCGAGAACGCACGACGTGCTTCGTGACCGACTTGTACGCCGCGGAGACCTCGGCATTGGCCGACTCGGGGAGCTCCCCGGCCTCGACCTTGGCTGCGACCTGCTCCTTGACGCGAGCCTTGAGCGCGTCGTCGGCGTCTTGACGCTCGACCTTGCCGGCGATCTGGTAGACGCCCTTGAGCTCCTCGAGCGCGAGCGCCTCGACGACGGCCTTCGTCTCAGCCTGGTAGGGCGGGAACGTCGGGTAGTCGGCGGTGGGCTTCGCCGCGGTCTTCGCGACCTGCTGCTGCGCCTCGACGAGCTGCTTGATGAAGGGCTTCGACGCTTCGATGCCCTGCGCGATGACGGCCTCGTCGGGCTTGACGGCGCCGGCCTGGATGAGGTTCCACGCGTTGTCGGTCGCCTCGGCCTCGATCATCATGATCGCGACGTCTTGCGAGCCGTCGGCCTCGGTCACCACGCGACCGGCGACGACCATGCTGAACACGGCGTCGTCAAGCTGCGAGTGCTTCGGGAAGGCGACCCACTGGCCGTCGATGAGTGCCACGCGCACGCCGCCTACCGGGCCCGAGAAGGGGAGGCCGGAGAGCTGCGTCGAGAGCGAGGCCGCGTTGATGGCGAGCACGTCGTAGAGCTCGTCGGGTTCGATCGCGAGCACGGTGACGACGACCTGCACCTCGTTGCGGAGTCCCTCGACGAACGAGGGGCGCAGGGGGCGGTCGATCAGTCGGCAGGTGAGGATCGCCTCGGTCGAGGGGCGACCCTCGCGACGGAAGAACGAGCCGGGGATGCGCCCCGCGGCGTACATGCGCTCCTCGACGTCGATCGTCAGCGGGAAGAAGTCGAAGTGCTCCTTCGGCTGCTTGGAGACCGAAGTCGCCGAGAGCAGCATGGTCTCTTCGTCGATGTAGGCGGCGGCGGAACCCTGCGCCTGCTGGGCGAGGCGGCCGGTCTCGAAGCGGATGGTACGGGTGCCGAACTTGCCGTTGTCGATGACGGCTTCGGCGAACGTGATTTCAGGACCTTCCAAGAGGTCGTCTCCTTTGTTTACCGTCGCACCCCGTGTGGGCGCGACTCATACCGAGGAGCAGGAACAGGCAATACGAATCGCATCGATCGATGCGTTCACGCTGGCCACCAGTAGAAGTCCACCAAACCCGGTTTGGTAATCCACCACAGGGGACCAGCTTCCTGCCGGCCTGCTCCAAACAGTTGCCCACACGAACAGCACGGGCAACCTCTCCCAATGGTAGCAGAGCGGCCGTTTTCGGCCGGTGAACAGCGGATGTCGCGCCCCCCGCGACACCGGCGGGATCCGCGAGCGCGCGGCATCCATGCCAGACTCGAACGCATGAGTCCCGACGAGCAGACCAACCAGGGCCCGTCCGACGAGGCGAAGCGCAAGTTCCGCGAAGCCCTCGATCGCAAGAACAGGGCGGCGAAGCAGCGCGAGGGCGAAGCCCACCTCGATGGCGAGGGCGGCGCGCAGCACACGCAGGGCCCGGCCGACCACAAGCGCGAGTTCCGTCGCAAGAGCGGCTGATCCGACGTCACTCCCCCTGCGCCGACCCTCGAACCACGGTGATCGCCGCATTCCCTGACAGGTGATCCGTCGCCGACACGATGACCGGCAGCAGCGCGGCGCGCTTCGGCGACCGACCGTCGCCCGCCGCACGACCGACGAGTCGGCGTCCCAGCCACGGCGTCGCGTGCCGAAGGAGCCATTCGGCGTCGCCCACCGCAGTGAGCGCGAACTCCTCCTCCCGGTCGTGCATGACGTGGTCCAACTCACCGAGTACGCTCGCGTCGGGCACGCCCAGCACCCGGGCTGCGGCGTACGCGATGCCGCGATGCCCGGCGGCGTTCAGGTGCACGCGATCCGCCGCCCAACGCTCGTCGTCGATGAGCCCGGAAACGGCATCGACGTCGAGGAGCATCGATCCGGTGGCATGGGCGAGCTCACGAAGCCTCGCGTTGTACACCCGGAAGCGGCGCCGGAAGAGCCGGGTCAACGGCCGGCGCGGCAGGAACGCGGTCACGAGCAGCACATCGCATCCGGTCGCCCGAAGCCGGGAGACTGCTTCGCCGAGGTCGTCGGCGAGGCGCACCGGCCGGGCGCCGCGCCCGACGAGGTCGTTCGCCCCGATGAGCACCGTCACCAGGTCGGCCCCGAGCGCCGCGGCCCTCGGCAGTTGTACATCGATCGCGTCGCGCACCCGGCGGCTCCGCACGGCGAGGTTGGCGTACGCGACCGATTCGCCCGCAGAGCTTCCGACGGCGATCAGCATCGCGAGTCGGTCGGCCCAGCCGCGGTACTCCCCTGCCGGCATGCGCGAGGTGTCGCAGAGTCCCTCGGTCAGCGAGTCTCCCACGGCGACGTAGCGACTCCAACGTCGCGGAGCCGGAGCCGGAGCCAGGGCCGAAGCTGAAGCCACGGGCGTGGATGCGGCGGGGCCCGCGTTCTGCGCGGTCGACGCGGGCGCCGGGGCATCCGTTGCGGAAAGGGCCGAAGCATCCCTTGCGGCGTCCGTCGCAGTGACGGGCGCGCGCCCGATCGCCGATTCGTAGTGGCCGACGAGCTCATCGCCGAGGCGGTCCCACCCCCGGCCGGCGACCGAGTCGCGTGCACGCTCGCCGAATGCCCGGCGCTTCGCGTCATCGCCCGTGAGGTCGCGCACTCGTTCGCGAAGGTCGTCGAGGTCGCCCGGGCGGTAGAGCCACCCGTTCGTGCTGTTCTGCACGAGGTCGACGGGGCCGCCGCGCCCGGTTGCGACGACCGGCACCCCGCTCGCCATCGCCTCCTGCACGGTCTGGCAGAAGGTCTCGCTCTCGCCGGGGTGCACGAAGACGTCGAGGCTCGCCATCGCGCGTGCCAGTTCGTCGCCGCCGAGGAAGCCGGTGAAGCGGGCGCCGGGCAGCATTCGCTCGAGCAGAGCCCGAGACGGGCCGTCGCCGATCACGACGAGCCGCACGCCGGGCAGGGCCGTGATCGCGCGAAGATCCTCGACCTGCTTCTCGGGCGCGAGGCGGCCGACGTAGCCGACGAGCACCTCGCCGCCCGGCGCCATGTCGCGGCGCCACGCCTCGTCACGTCGCATCGGCGAGAAGCGTTCGGTGTCGACACCGCGCCGCCACAGCCGCAGCCGGTCGACCCCGAGGGACTCGAGCTTGTCGACCGCCGACGACGACGGTGCGAGGGTCAGCGTGGCGCGCCGGTGCAGGCGTCCGAGATGCCTCGTGAGGGCGGGCGCCGCGCCGGGCACCCCGTACCGCTGCGCATATGACGGGATGTCGGTCTGGTAGACCGCGACGCTCGGGATGCCGAGCGACTCTGCGGCGAGCACCCCGCGCCAGCCCAGCACGAACGGCGACGCGAGGTGCACGACGTCGGCCCGGTGAGCGCGCATCACCTCGGCGAGCCGGTGCGCGCCCGCGAGCGTCACCCGCACGTCGGGGTAGCTCGGCAGCGGCACCGACGGGAGGAGCACGGCGCGGGCGCCGTAGAGGGTGTGGTCGATCGGCCCCGAGCGCGGGGCGATCACGAGGGCGTCGTGCCCCCGGCGTTCGAGGTGGCGCAGCGCCTGGAGCAGCGAGTGCGTCACGCCGTTCATGTGCGGGAGGAACGATTCTGCGAGGAGGACGACCTTCACGCCTCCAGCGTGAGGGGTGCGCGGGAGCGAGCACCCCGGAATCGCCCGCAGGAACCGAGGATTCATCGATCCGTCGACTCCTGTTCGCCGCCGCGTCGTCGAGACGCTCCGTGCGGCCCGTGCGGGTCTCGCTTTCCGCCCGGGCGTGGCGCAAGATGGGTCGTACGCACACACATCATTCGAGGGGGAATGCCATGTCATCCGTCGCACGTGTCACCACGATCACCGTCCGCTCCGAACAGGGATTCGACGACGCGGTCGCCACCGGCGTCGCGCGAGCATCGGAGACCCTGCGCAACGTCACCGGCGCCTGGGTGAAGGAACAGAAGGTCGACGTCGCCGACGGCACGGTCTCGGCCTGGTCGGTCACGCTCGAGGTGACCTTCGTGCTCGACGACTGAAACACGCGCCGAGACATCCGCTGTTCACCTCGCCGGGCTAGAACGGGCGAGTGGATGACGCATGGCTCGTCTCGCTCGCCGCCTCGCCGTGGCTGCTGCCCGCGGTCTTCGCGCTCGTCGTCGGCGATGCCTTCTTCGTCGTGCTGCCGAGCGAGACGGTCGTCGTGGCGCTCGGCGCGCTGTCGGCATCGACCGGGTCACCGCAGCTCTGGCAGCTCGTGCCCGTCGCCGCCGCCGGTGCGGTCGTGGGCGACGGGCTGTGCTACCTGATCGGTCGACGGGTCGGCCTCGATCGGTGGCGCTGGCAACGCACGGGTCGCACCGCGACGGCGATCGGGAAGATCCGCACCGCCGTGCACCGCAGAACCGCGCTGCTCGTGTTCACGGCCCGCTACGTGCCGTTCGCCCGCATCGCCGTGAACCTGGCCGCCGGAGCGGGCCGGGTTCCGCTCCGGCGTTACCTGCCGCTGTCTGCCGCGGCCGGGATGGCCTGGGCGTTGTTCAACGTCGCGATCGGCTCGATCGTGGGCGGCCTCCTGCGTGACTCTCCGCTCCTCGCGGCCGCGATCTCCGTTCCGATCGCGATCGTGCTCGGCGTCGTCGTCGACCGTGTGGTCGTGCTGCTCGATGACCGCCGTGCCCGAGGCGAAGCGTCACTCGCCGGCGAGACCGCCGATGAGGTGCCCGAAGGGACGATCGAGGGCGAAGGGATCCCTGATGTTCGCTGAGCGGTCGCTCGCTGCGACGAGCGCCGCGAGTTCGCCCCGAGGCCCGCTCGATGCGCGCGGGCAGCGTCTTCACGCTGTCGGCCGATTCGCCCCAGTCACCGGTCGCGGCGAACACCCCGGTCGGTGCGACGACGGCGTGCAGGTAGGTGAACATCGGCCGCAGCGCGTAGTCGAGTGCGAGCGAGTGCCGCGGCGTGCCCGGCAGTGGCGCCGATCACGACGGGCAGTCCGGCGAGCGCGTCGCTGTCGATCACATCGAAGAACGACTTGAAGAGTCCCGAGTAGCTCGTCGTGAAGATCGGCGTGACGGCGATCAGCCCGTCGGCGCCGGTGACGGCCTCGATCACGGCCTCGAGCTTCGGGCTCGGAAAGCCCGTGAGCATGTGATTCATGATGTCGGTCGCGACATCCCGGAGCTCGAAGGTCTCGACGGTCGTGTCGATGCCGTCTTCGGCGAGCCTGGCAACGGCGGCCCCACTGAGCTTGTCGGCCAGCATGCGGGTCGACGAGGGCTGGCTGAGTCCGGCGGAGACGACGGCGAGGGCGCGGGTGGTCATGCTCCGGCCCCTGTCACGGTTGCAGCGCCGAACGCGGCCCCCTTCGTCGCGGCATCCGCTCCGCCTTCGACCTTCACCGAGTTGCGAAGCGCGACGAGCGACGCGTGCGTCGGGGCATCCGGAACCGTCTCGGGGCGGTTCTTCGCGAATTCGCGGCGCAGCACCGGCACGACCTCGGAGCCGAGCAGGTCGAGCTGCTCGAGCACGGTCTTCAGCGGCAGACCGGCGTGATCCATGAGGAAGAGCTGGCGCTGGTAGTCGCCGACGTAGTCGCGGAAGCCGAGGGTCTTGTCGATGACCTCCTGCGGGCTGCCGACCGTGAGGGGGGTCTGCGAGGTGAACTCCTCGAGGCTCGGACCGTGCCCGTACACGGGCGCGTTGTCGAAGTACGGGCGGAACTCGCGCACGGCGTCCTGCGAGTTCTTGCGCATGAACACCTGGCCGCCGAGGCCGACGATCGCCTGGGCAGCGGTGCCGTGACCGTAGTGCTCGAAGCGCTGACGGTAGAGCCCAACCATGCGCCGGGTGTGCGAGGCAGGCCAGAAGATGTGGTTCGCGAAGAAGCCGTCGCCGTAGTACGCCGCCTGCTCGGCGATCTCGGGGCTGCGGATCGAGCCGTGCCAGACGAACGGCGGCACGTCGTCGAGCGGGCGCGGCGTGGACTGGAAGCCCTGCAACGGCGTGCGGAACTGGCCCTCCCAGTCGACGAAGTCCTCATGCCACAGACGGCGCAGCAGGTTGTAGTTCTCGAGCGCGAGGTCGATGCCCTGGCGGATGTCCTTGCCGAACCACGGGTAGACCGGCCCGGTGTTGCCGCGGCCGAGCATGAGGTCGACGCGGCCGTCGGCCACGTGCTGGAGCATCGCGAAATCTTCGGCGATCTTCACGGGGTCGTTCGTCGTGATGAGCGTCGTCGAGGTCGTCAGTTCGATCTTCGAGGTCTTCGCCGCGATGTAGGCGAGGGTCGTGCTCGGCGAGGAGGAGAAGAATGGCGGGTTGTGGTGCTCGCCGAGGGCGAAGACGTCGAGGCCGACCTCTTCGGCGTGCTGGGCGATCGTCAACACATCGGTGATGCGGTCGTGCTCGCTCGGCGTGCGCCCCGTCGTCGGGTCCTGGGTGATGTCGCTGACGGTGAAGATTCCGAACTGCATGGCGGCCTCCTGGGCTCATCCTCGTGGGAGCTTTCCGTGATACATGCTTTTGCATGTACTTTACCGAACGGATGCCTCACCTCCACTATTCCCGAATGGCAGGTGCCGGCGTGCGCGACGAAGAGCGGGGGCGCCGCGCGGCGCCCCCGCCCTTCGTCTTCGCGTCAGCCGAGTCGTCTTCGTGTCAGCCGAGCTCGCCGTGCTCGTGGCCTCCACCGCCGCCGACCGTGCCCTGCGGGCCGGCCGGATCCGGGAGGAAGTTGAACGGCAGCTTCTTGCCCTTCACCCCGTTGACGTCTTCGGTGGAGTACGCGTACGTGAGCACCGCGGTCGCGATCGCACCCGTGTTCACCAACAGCGCTTTACGGTCGATGTTCTCGATCGTGTCGCACGCGATGTGGTAGCACTGGTCGAGTTGCTCACCTGCGGTGCCGCCCCAGATCGCCGCCTGCTGCTCGGTCTTCACGACCTCGGCTCCGGTGAACAGGCCGCCTGCCGGAATGCCGTTGAGGATGAAGGCCTCGTAGTCGCTCCGCCCCGAGAACTCCGCATCGTCGTACGGGATGTGGAGCAGGGTGAAGTAGCTCTCGAAGAGGTCCTCGATGGCGATCGACCCCTCGGGCACCGGCACTGGCGCCTCGTACCCCGACTCGTCGCTGTCGTAGATCATGAACATGTAGTTCGGCGACGCGATCATGTCGAAGTTGAGGTAGAGCGCGATCTCATCCTTCTCGGCCTGCGAGAGGCCGGCGACGTACGCGGCCGAGCCCAGGAGCCCGGACTCCTCCGCGCCCCACCAGGTGAACCGAAGCGTGTTCTGGGGCTTCAGTTTGCCGATGTTCTCGGCGATCTCCAGCAGCGCGGCCGAACCGCTCCCGTTGTCGTTGATGCCGGGGCCGGCCTGTACCGAGTCGAGGTGCGCACCTGCCATGACGACGTTCTGGTCGTTCTTGCCGGGAAGCTCGGCGATCACGTTGGTCTGCGGCCGCTCCTCGGGCTCGGGCACGAAGGCCTTCGCCGTCGATCCTGTCTCCGCGAGCGCGACGCCCTGATCGAAGCTCGCACCGACCACCGGTATCAGCAGCGGGTCGGGATTCTCGCCGATGAGCGTTCCCGTGACGAGACCCGATCGTTCGGGCGTGTTGCCCTGGTTGAAGATGATCACCGCTTCGGCCCCGGCATCCTGTGCGTTCTTCGCCTTGACGCCGAACTCGCAGGTGCCGCGCTGGATGAGCGCGATGTCGCTCTCGCCCGAGAAGTCGAGCCCGACGAAGTCTGCTGCCTCGCAGCCGCTCGTCACGGGGTCGTACGGCGCGGTGAGCACGACATCGACGGGAACGACGGTGCCCTCGACCGTTCCCGAACCGGTGCCGGTGAACGACTCGGTCTCGTAGACGGCGGCGACCGGCGTCAACTGCTCGAGCGAGGCGGGCCCGGTGTACGTGTAAGGGAACTCCTCGAGCGTCACCTGCCAGCCCGCGTCTTCGAGCGTCTCAGCCACGTAGTCGACGCTGGCGTCGTAGCCGGGCAGGCCGGCCGCACGGTTGCCGCCGTTCTCGTCGGCGATCTGCTGGAGCTTGTCGAGGTGGGCCATGATGCCGAACGGTCTCACGCACTCGAGGAGCTTGGCCGCGGTGTTGTTGTTGCGATTGTCGCACTTGGCGGATGGCCCGGCCACGGCCGCCCCCGCCGGAATCAGCGCCACGGTGAACGCCGCGACGGTCGCGATCGCGGTCACCTTGGCCCGCCTGGAACGTGTTGCAGATGGGTACATCGTCTCCCCTTCCGTGCCGGTTCGTCTTCGTTGACCCCCGGACGGGGGCCAGCATAGGCAGATCACTCCCCCGTCCGACAGCCCTGATGCCAAATCGACCGCTACGACGCACGGATCGAGCGTGAAACGACCGCTCCGTGGCTAGACTCGCCGTGATGGGCACCATTTCGGTCGTCATTCCGAGCCTGAACGACGCGGTCTTCCTCACCGTGTGCCTCGATGCGCTCGCGAAGCAGACCCGGCGCCCCGACGAGATCATCGTCGTCGACAACGGCTCGACGGATGCCTCGGCCGACGTCGCCCGTGCCGCGGGCGCTCGGGTGGTGCACGAGCCGCTGCGCGGCATCTGGCCGGCGACGGCTGCCGGCTTCGACGCGGCTTCCGGCGATCTGCTCGCCCGTCTCGACGCCGACTCGGTGCCCGCGCCCGACTGGGTCGGCGAGGTCGAGCGGCGCATGAGCCGGCCCGACCGACCCGCGGTCGTGACGAACGGGGGCACGTTCTACGGGCGCAACGCGCTGGTGCGATGGATCGCCCGCAACATCTACATCGGCGGCTACTTCACCGTGATCGGCCCGTTGCTCGGGCACCCGCCGATCTTCGGCTCGAACTACGCGATGCGGGCCGACGCGTGGGCGATGCTCCGCGATCTCGTGCACCGTGACCGCGCCGACCTGCACGACGACCTCGACCTGTCGTGGTGGATGCAGCCCGGCATGACGGTCGTGCGCGACCGCCGGCTCGTCGTCGGCGTCTCGGCACGCCCGTTCGACAGCTTCGGCGGGCTCGCCCGCCGCGTGCGCATGGCGTTCCACACCATGTCCGTGGAGTCGCGGGAGTGGCCGCCGCTGCAACGACGTGCCGATCGCCGCCGCGGATCCGTGCAGGTGTGGGCCTGGGAGGCGGCAACGGGAGACCGGCAGGCCGACGCTCATTCCGGCGAGCCCGACCCCGACGGTGCTGCGGCATAGGTGCAGCAGTTCGACGCTATGGCGTGAGATCGGTCTCCGCGAAGAGCGCGAGCATGTCGCGCGCGAGCTGGTGCGGCGCCGTCTCGCATGGGCTGTGTCCGGCGGGATACACCGCCAGTCGCGCCCCGATCTCGGCGGCGAACCGTTCGTGCAACCACCGCGGCCACAGGTCGTGCTCCCCGACGGCCACGAGCTTCGGAATCGTCGTCGCGGCCAGCTGCGCCCGCAGGTCGGGTGTCTGCATCATGAGGGCGATGATGTCGTCGACGCTCTCACGCCGGGTGAGCGCGAAGCGTTCGCGCACGAACGCGAGCCGGCCCGGCGGCACCCGGTTGAGGTTGTTGCGGATGCCCCACAGCATGAGTGCTGCGCCCTGGCGCGGTGAGGTGAATCCGCTGATCGCACCGATGCGCTTGATGCTGCGGAACACCTGGCCGGGCTCTGGCGGGGCGCTCATCAGGGTGAGGCTCGCGAAGCGCTGGGGCCGCTCGAGCAGTGCGAGTTCGGCGAGGGTGCCGGCGAAGCTGTAGCCGAGCACGTGCGCGGGCGAGCCGCCGTCGTCGAGCACCGCGAGCAGGTCGTCGAGGAAGAGCCGCTCGTCATAGCGCAGCCGCGGTGGCCGAAGGTTCCAGGGCCCGGCTCGCCACGACTCGTACTGCCCGGCGAGGTCGAACGACTCGACGCGGTAGCCCGCCTTCGCGAGGAGCGGCAGCATGAGCACGAAGTCCTCTTTCGAGCCGGTGGCGCCCGGCACGAGCACGACGCGCGGACCCGATGCCGGACCGAGTGCGACACGTGCGAGCGTTCCGCTCGGTGCTGCGAAGTCCGAGCGTTCGGCGCCCTCGGGAAGAACCCGCCAATCGAGATCGGTGATGACGGCATCGGCCAGACGCGCGGCATCCGGAGTGGGCGCGGCATCGACGGCGACGTCGGAATTCGACAATGCATCGGATTCCGGCCGGCGCCGACGGAACGAACCCAGCGCACCTCCGAATGCGGCCACGCCTTCACGATAGCGGCGACCGTTGCGCCGGCGCATCGACCGCACTGAGCTGTCACTACCGCACTGAGCCGTCACGACCGCACTGAGCCTTCGCACAGCGATCGACGCTTAGGCTGAATGCATGGCTACCGTCGCGCTCACCCTGGACACCTTCGAGAAGACCATCCTCGAGGGTGGCACCGTCTTCATCGATTTCTGGGCCGGGTGGTGCGGCCCGTGCCTGCAGTTCGCTCCGAACTACGAGGCGGCCTCCGAGGCGAACCCCGACCTCACGTTCGCCAAGGTCGACACCGAAGACCAGCAGCAGCTCGCTGCCGCCATGAACATCACGTCGATTCCGACGATCATGGCCTTCAAAGACGGCATCGGCGTCTTCTCCCAGGCCGGCGCACTCCCCCGGCCGATGCTCGACGACCTCATCTCGCAGGTGCGGGCGCTCGACATGGTGCAGGTGCGCGCCGATCTCGCCAAGCAGGAGCAGGAGCAGGAAGCCTCGGTCTGAACCGGCGCACGCCGCACGGCAGCGTCAGCCCGCTGCAGCGTCACCCGGTGTCGCCCGCGTCGCCTGGAGCCGCATCGCTCAGGCGCTCGACGCCGCTGAGATCGAGCTCCACTCCGTAGGGCCGTGAGGCGCCGGTCACGAGCGCAGGCACCCGCACGTAGCGACCGCTCGCACGCAGGCCGTCGAGCAGTTCGCGCCACCGACCATCGGCCGCAGCGCTGAGAAAGCCGGCGTGACGCGGGCGGTCGCCGCCCACGAGCTGCACTCCGATGCGGTAGCGCCGAGAGAGCCATCGACTCGCCCGCGGCACGAGCACTGCGGGCTGCTCGGGCCCGCCCTGCAGGCGGGCGAGTTCGATCGCCGCCTGGTGGCGATGCGCATCGGCGACGGGAGCGACCGCGCGCACCTCGCGCTCGACGCGCGGTGCGTCGAGGAGTTCGAGCCCGTCGAGGGTCGCGAGATCTCCCCACTGGTCGGGGTTCGACCTCCGTGCGCCGCGCACCACGCCGACGATCAGCCAGGTGATGGCGGCGACGAGAATCACGAGGAACGGCCAGAGCAGCCACGGCGGGGCATCCGGTCGCACGAACCCGGTCAGCACGAGCAGCACGACCACGACGAGGAACGGGAAGGGCTCCCACGCGAGCAACGGCTTCGAACGGGGTGCGGGCATGGGAATCAGGCTATCGCGGCCGCGGCAGCCGCATGCTCAGCGCAGGCGCTGCATGAGCTGCGCCACGTCGTCGAGCACGGTCTCGTCTCCCGCGTAGAGGCCGTGCTCCCGCGGCCAGTGCACGACGACGTCGGTGAACCCGAGTTCGGATGCGCGCTCGACGGCGTCTTCGAAGGCCGCGGCGCTCTCGAGGCTGTATCGGGGCTCGGAGTCGAGCGAGAGAATGCGGTCGAGGCTCGCCGGGTCGCGACCCTCCCGCGCACAGGCCTCGTCGAGCCGGGTGCTCAGCTCGGCCAAGCGCCGCCACCAGGCGTCGGTGTCGTCGATCGTGCCGCCGGTCGTCACCCAGCCGTCGCCGACCCGCGCCGTCAGGGCGAGCGACCTGGGCCCTTCTGCGGCGAGGTGCAGCGGCATGCGCGGGCGCTGCGCGGGCTCGCCCACCATGCGGGCACCGGATGCCGCGAACCACTCGCCGTCGAACGAGATGCCGTCGGAGCCCCGCTGCTCGAACCGCAGCAGCACGTCGAGCGCCTCGGCGAACTCGGTGAACCGCTCGAGGCGCTGCCGCGGCGTGTACTCGGGCTGGCCGAGCACGAAGGCGTCGAAACCGGTGCCGCCCGAGCCGACGCCGAGCAGCATGCGACCGCCCGAGATCTGGTCGAGAGTCGCGGCGTCTTTCGCGAACGGCACCGGATGCCGGTAGTTCGGGCTCGCCACGAAGGTGCCGAGCCCGATGCGCTCGGTGACCATCGCGGCCGCAGTGAGTGTCGGCACCGTGGCGTGCCAGCGCTCCCCGGCGAGCCCGCGCCACGAGAGATGATCGTAGGTCCACGCATGGTCGAAGCCCAGTTCTTCGGCGCCGCGCCAGTAGCGCACCGCGTCGGGCCAATCGTGCTGCGGGAGGATGACGACGCCGAATCGCATGGTCCGAGTCTAGGCACCGGCGCCGACGTCAGCTCGCGAGCGGCCCCACCGCGACATCGAGCGCCTGCCGCAGGTCGGCGATGAGGTCGTCGGCGTCTTCGAGCCCGATCGAGAAGCGCAGGTGCCCGAAGGTCTTGAACCCGTCGGGGTAGTACGCGACGCGCGGTCCCGTCGTACCGACGTGCACGATGAGCGACTCGTCGTGCCCGAGCGAGACCGCCGAGGTCACGATGCGCAAGGCGTCGACGAAGGCGTTCTGCACCTCGGGCCCGCCGTCGACGGCGAACGACATCACACCGCCGAACGCGCCGCCGAACTGTGTCGCAGCGAGCTCGTGCTGCGGATGCCCCGCGAGCCCCGGGTAGGCGACGAACGCGATGCGCGGGTCGCCGTCGAGCACCTCGGCCACGCGCAGGGCAGTCGCGAACGTCTGGCGCAGACGCAGGGACAGCGTCACCGAGCCGCGCATGATGAGCCATGCGTTGAACGGGCTGATGACCCCGCCGACGTCGACCATGGCGTCGGCCTTCAGTTGCGCCACGAGTTCGCGGCGACCCGAGACCGCCCCGCCCATGGCGTCGCCGTGGCCGTTGATGTACTTCGTGAGCGAGTGCACCGAGAAGTCGGCGCCGTGATCGAGCGGGCGGAAGAACGGTGGCGGGGTGAACGTCGAATCGACGCTGAGCAGGGCGCCGGCCGCGTGCGCGATCTCGGCGATGCCCGCGACATCCGTCACCTTCGTCGTGGGGTTCGCGATCGCCTCGATGTGCACGAGGCGGGTGGTCGGGCGCAGTGCTGCACGCACCGCGGCGAGGTCGCTCGTGTCGACGAAGTCGGCCTCGATGCCGTACTTCTCGGGAAGGATCTCGTTGAACAGGCGGAACGTCGCCTCGTACGAGACATCCGAGACGATGACGTGGTCGCCCGACCTCAGGAACGTGAAGAAGACGGCGTGCAGCGCCGCGACACCGCTCGCGAGCACGACGGAGTCCTCGCCGTGCTCGAGCACCGCGAGCTTGTTCTGCAGCCCGATCTGGTTCGCCCCGGAGTTGCGTGTGTAGAGCGGCGTCTCGGTGCCCGACCAGCTCATCGTCGACGGGTCGTCGGGCAGCGCATAGGAGTTCGCCATGACGATCGGGGTGCGGATCGCCCCCGAGCCGCCGTCGACGGCGTTGCCGGCGTGCACCGCCTGGGTCGTGTCTGCGAGTTCGGTCCAGTCGGCGCGGGTCATGCTTCGACGCTACGCCTGTCGCCGCGCGTGTTACGGCGCATGGCGGGCGCCGGCCACCGTGCTTACTCCCTGGCGTCGACCGGCACCGGCACGAGATCGATGTCGAGCGCCACTGCTGCGGCATCGCGCGGCCGCTCGAACCGCACGAGCACGATGCCGCCGAGGATGAGGAGCCCGCCCACCGCCTGCAACGGCCCGATCGCCTCGCCGAGCACGAACCAGGCGATGATCGCGGCGAAGATCACCTCGGAGAGCCCGAGGAACGACGAGAGCCGCGTGCCGAGCAGGCGGATCGCGCTGATGCCCGCGACGTATGCGAACGCCGTCGAGACCAGCCCGACCGTCAGCACCGGCACCCACCACGGCGCGATCGTGCCGAGGTAGGGCACGTCGGCGAAGGTCGCGGAGAACGGCACGACGCCCGTGATGCCCGCAGCGCCGAGCACGACGGCTCCCACCACGAATCCGCTCGCGGCGAGGGCGATCGGCGGCACCGAGGCATCCGCTCGCTCGCCGAGCACGTAGTAGACGCAGACCCCGACCATGGCGACGCCCGCAAGCAGCAGTCCGACGACGTCGAGGCCGCCGCCGCCCGGGCCGATCACGAGGTAGAGACCGGTGATCGCGAACACCGAGCCCGCGATGACGACGAACTGCGGAGCCCGTCGCTGCCGGGCCCAGGCGACGAGCACGAGGGCGACCGGCGCGAGGTACTCGATGAGCAGGGTCGTGCTGACAGGGATGAGGGCGATCGAGGCGTAGAAGGCGACCTGGGTGCCGACGACGGCGATGATCGAGTAGGCGAGCACCGTCCACCGAGCGCGCCACAGCGGCCGCAGGTCGAACTTCAGGGCGATGAGGCCAGGCAGCAGCAGCGCGATCGCGGCGACGCTGATGCGGGCGAAGACGCCCGCTCCCGGTGACCAGCCGGCCTCGAGCAGCGGCTTGACGACGACGCCGCCCGCACCGAAGGCGAGCCCGGCGGCGACGCCGATCACGATGCCCGGCAGGCTCTTCGAACCGCGCATCCGCGTCTCCTTGCTCTCGCCAGCGGCGTGTTCGCTGTTTCGTCTGCTGCTGTGCCCATCGTGCCCATGCAGCGCCACGTCATGACCGAACGACGTTATGCTCGTGACAGTACCGCCAAAGAATGTCAGGAGTCAAATGATTTTCACCGATGACACGAACTCGGCGCTGAGCTTCGTCGCCGCGCTGGCCGACACCGTGCCCGAGGCATCCGAATCAGGGGTCGACGAACTCTCGACACCCGAGCAACTGGCCGCGATCCTCGATGCCTGGTGGTACTCGGGCCGGCGCGACGGCACCGCCGCCGAGGTGGCCGAGGTCGCCGCCGCGCGTGACCGGTTGCGCGCCCTCTGGCGGCTCGATCGCGACGACGTCGTCATCGAGGTGAACTCGATCCTCGAAGAGGCGAACGCCCTGCCACGGCTCGTGCGACACGACGATCTCGACTGGCACGTGCATGCGACCTCGCAGGACGCCCCGCTCACCGAGCGCATCCTCGTCGAAGCGGCGATGGCGTTCGTCGACGTCATCCGCGCCGACGGCATGGACCGCCTGCGTGCCTGCGAGGCTGACGACTGCGACGGCATCTTCGTCGACCTGTCGAAGAACGCGTCGCGCCGCTTCTGCAGCACCCGATGCGGCAATCGCATGGCCGCGCGGGCGTACCGGGCACGCGGCGAGTAGCCGACCGTTTCACTCCGTCCGTGAGTTGCGCGCGGCCCGCCGAGCCGTCCCCGCCGACCTGCCTGCGAACGACGAAAGCCCCCGGCCGGCTCGTGAGAGCGGGGCGGGGGCCTCGCAAGAAGTTCGCGGTTCAACGAGAGCCGCGTCAGCCGCACGGATGCGGCGCGTGACGCTTAGCGGCGCAGACCGAGACGCTCGATGAGCTTGCGGTAGCGGTTGATGTCGACGTCGGCGAGGTAGCCGAGCAGACGACGACGCTGACCGACGAGGAGAAGCAGGCCACGACGCGAGTGGTGGTCGTGCTTGTGCTCCTTCAGGTGCTCGGTGAGGTCTTTGATTCGCTTCGAGAGGAGCGCGATCTGAACCTCGGGGGATCCAGTGTCACCGGGGTGCGTCGCGTACTCTTCGATGATCGCCTTCTTGACATCAGCTTCAAGTGCCATAGATGGGATCCCCTTTCTCCTTGTTGCGCGCTGCCCGTGGCCGAATGCCTGGGCTCTCTTTGTGCGCGGCCGTCATGACGGCAACCTCAATACTCTACCAGAGCGGATGCCTCGCGGCAGACCTGCCCGGTTCGTCAACCGAGTTCGATCACCGACTTGCCGAGCACCGCGCCCGCCTGCAGGCGCGCGAGTTGCTGCGGCACCTGCTCGAGCGGGTGCGGGCCGTCGATGAACGCGCGCAGCTCGCCGGTCACGGCGAGCGCGGCGATCTCGGGGAGGTCGCGATTCGGCACGGCGGCGAGCAGTTCGACGTGCCGGTCGAGCTCCGCCTCTCGACTCCGCGGGTCCTGCCCGCTCTGGCGATTCGCGCGAGCACTCGCGAAGAGCACCTGGGCGATGCGGCGCGGGCTCCCCCCGATGTACGCGGCGCGCCCACCGTCGGCGAGCAACTCGTTCGTCTGCGCCGGCACCAGCGCGCCGATCACGTCGAGCACGAGGTCGAAGGCATGACGCGATGCGGCGCCATCGACGACGCCCGCGGAGACGTCGTCGGCCCCGAGATCGGCGAGCGCGTCGAGCTTCCACATCGCTCGCTCGACGGCGGTCACGTGCGCTCCGCCGCGCTTCGCGAGCTGGATCGCGAAGGTACCCACTCCCCCGCCGGCGCCGACCACGAGCACGCGCCTGCCGTGCAGCGAGCCGCTCGGCGCCGCCGCCTCGGCCCCGCCGAGCGCCTGCCACGCCATGCTCGCGGCCTGGGGAAGTGCGGCGGCGGTGAGGTCGTCGAGCGCAGGCGGCCGCGGCACGAGGGCATCCTCACGCGCGGAGACGATCTCGGCGAAGCCGCCCCAGCCCGATGCCGAGAGCTCCCCGAAGACGGCGTCTCCGACGCTGTGGCGAGTGACGCCGGGCCCGACGGCGACGACGGTGCCCGAGACATCCGAGCCGATCACCCGGCGCTTCGGGCGGAACGGCGCCTCGAGACGCACGAGCAACGCCCCGGTGGCGAGGTCGACATCCCACGAGTTGAGCGAGACCGCGGCGATCCGCACGGTGACCTCGCCGGCTCCCGGCACGGGATCCGGGAGTTCGGCGAGATGCATGACCCGCTCGGGCGGGCCGTACCGGTCGAGCACGATCGCGCGCATAGCCAGATCATGTCACGATGCTTGCGGCTCGGCCTCGGGTGCGAGAGGCTGCCCGCATGCGAAAGCCTGTGCTCGTCGCGATCGGGTCGCTCGTCGTCATCATGGGCGTCGTCTTCACCCTCCAGGGGGTCGGCCTCATCGGCGGCAGCGCCATGACGGGCTCCACGCTGTGGGCGATCCTCGGGCCGATCATCGCGCTCCTCGGCATCGCGCTCATCGTCGTCGGCCTCCGGAGTCGCACGAACAACTGAGCAGCGGGCTTCGGCACTTCCTTGGCATCGCGGATGCCGCGGGCCAGACTGGCACCATGGGATTCGTCATCAAGCGGGTGTACGAGCCCGCAGAAGCATCCGATGGCTACCGCGTGCTCGTCGACCGGCTCTGGCCGCGCGGAGTGTCGAAGGAGCACGCCGAACTCGACCTGTGGGACAAGGAGGTCGCCCCCTCGCCCGACCTCCGCACCGAGTGGCATCATCATCTCGAGCGATTCGACGAGTTCGCTGCCCGCTACCGGGCCGAACTCGATGAGAACGATGCGGCGAAATCGCTCGTCGGGCTCGGCGGCGAGCACGATCGGGTGACCCTGCTCTACGGCGCTCGCGACCGGGAAGTCAACCACGCGGTCGTGCTCCTCGAATGGCTCGGCGAGCACGGGGCCTCCGTCGAGCCGTGAGGCCGAGCGCCCGGCGGTCGATCGGCGTGCGGAACGCGGGCGGCCGGTCACATTCAACCCTGCCGAAACTTCAACCCTGCCGAAACGCACGCCCATCTCCTACCCTCGATGCATGGACGTCGTACTCGAGGGCATCGCGTTCGGTGAGTCGCCGCGCTGGCACGACCGCAGGCTGTGGGTCTCCGATTGGGGGCGCGGACGGGTGGTATCCCTCGCGCCGGGCGGCACCGCAACGATCGAGGCGGAGGTGGCATCGTTCCCGCTGTGTGTCGACTTCACCACCGACGGGCGACTGCTGCTGGTGTCATCCGCCGACAGGGCGCTGCTGCGACGTGAACGCGACGGCACACTGGTGCCGCAGGCCGATCTGAGCACGCACGCCACGACGCCGTGGAACGACATCGTGGTCGACGGGCGCGGCGACGCCTACATCAACAACATCGGGTTCGACTTCCCCGAGGGCGAGCCCCGGCCCGGGTTCGTCGTGCTCGCCACGCCCGACGGCGGGGTCACGCGGGTCGCCGACGACCTGCAGTTCCCCAATGGGATGGCGATCACCGCCGACGGCACGACCCTCGTCGTCGCCGAGTCGTACGCCGAGCAGCTGACGGCGTACGACATCGCGGACGACGGCACGCTGGCCGGCAGGCGGGTCTGGGCTGCGACCCCAGGCGACCACCCCGACGGCATCTGCATCGATGCTACGGGTGCGGTCTGGTACGCCGACGTGGGCAACAGCCACTGCCGTCGGGTGAAGGAGGGCGGCGAGGTGCTCGACACGGTCGGCTTCGGGCGCGGGGCGTTCTCATGCACGCTCAGCCGCGAGGGCGACCCGACGCTGTATGTCGTCGGTCAGGACTTCAACGCCCCCGAGGATGCGCCGCCCAGCGGCATCGTCGCAGGGTTCCCAGCGCCGGCTTCAGGCGCTGGGTTCCCATGATCATCAGGGTCGCGTGAGCCGTCAGCCGTGGCCGCGGCATCCGCCCCACCAGCGGTGATCGCCCGAGAACACACCGTCGATCCGCCAGACCTCACCGTCGAGCGCGGTGACGAAGGCAGCGTCGCGAGTGAGATCGAGCGAGGTCGGGCGGTCGAGACCGTCGACGACCACGTCGAACGTGCCGTCTGAAGCGACCTTCACGAGTGCACCGGTGTCGGGCGCCGCGGGCGAACCCTCGGGGGCGCCCTCAGGGTAGTCGCCCTGGGCCAGGGCATAGAGGCCGCACCGGCTGCCCTCCACGTCGACGAGCAGCGGAGCTCCCGATGCGACGACGCGCGGCGTTGGCCGCCAGAGGCTGAGCGAGACGACCGTGCCGTCCTCCGGGTTGTGCGGCACGGGCCCGGCCTGAGCGATGTACAGCTTCAGCCCCACGAGGTCGAGCCCGGTGGGCACGATGTTCTCGAATTGCGTCAACTGCGTCACCTGGCCCGACAGCGCCGCGAACACCAGACGGTTGTGATGACCGTCGGTGACGAGGAATCCGCCCGGCACCGGCTCCATCGCGAACTGCACGCCGCTCGGCACGAAGAAGTCCGTCGGGGGCGGGTTCGCGATCGACCAAGCGCCGATGTCGGCGACGACGGTGTTGCTGTCGGCGTCGTCGATGCGGTAGATGCCACTGACCGAGGTGCCGCCCGCGCCGGGATCGACGAGGGTGACGAGCGCGTACGCGGTCGCTCCGAGGAACGCGACGTCGATCACGCCGCCGATGGAATTGACCGCCGGCGGCAGCCCGCTGGCGAAGGTCGACTTCTCACCCGTTTCGGTGTCGACGCGGGTGATCACCCCTGTTGTGCCCTCACCCACGTAGAGGGCACCGTCGGGCCCGATCGTTGCGCCGCTCGCGCCCTGCAGCCCCGATGCGAGCAATACGGCCACCGGATCCGGCCCGTTGTCGTGCCCGCCGTCGGCGCTGGCCATCGACGACACGAAGAGCGACGGCAGCAGTGCTGCCGTCATGATCGCACCGAGCAGCGCGATCCGCTTGAGACCCATGTCTTCCACCTCCCGTTTCCCTTCGGGAAGGCCGGCCGCGCTCACCGTGCGGTCGTACCCCCAGGCGCTGCCCGACGTCGGTTCACAGAAGATCTCGCTGCACCACTGGGCAGCTCGACGGCAAGTCTCCTCGGATCATGGACCAGCGTCAAGGAATCCTCATGTTATGGATCGGTGAGCATTGGGTTTCGTCAAGTGGGGAGGCGAATGAAGAGCAGGTAGGTGATCTGCTCGATCACCTCGACCGGGTTCGCGATGCCGCCCGACCAGAACGCATCCCAGACCCGATCGACCTTCGACTTCAGCTCACCAGTGACCATGCTGCGCGTCGCCGCCCTCACTGTTGGCGCGCCCGGCAGAGAAGTGACTGCGGCACGCAACCTCGATCTTCTCAGAGGGCGACCCCACTCGCCGCACGCGGCTGGGCATCACCCCACTTCGGGGGTGAAACCCCGTGTTCGCCGCGAACTAGGGCCACGAGTGTCGGTGGCCTTCCGCATCCTGATCTACTTGCCGAACGCACGATCGGCGGTCGTCTCGGTCATCTGATCTGGATGCTGACACAGCGGGCGTGCGCCCAGGAGAACGACATGACCGACACGCAGAACCCCCAGCCCGAGCCGCAGCACGTCGTCGGCGACGAGGTCAACGGCCACCGCCTCACACAGACCGAATCCGGCACCCTTGAATGGGTGCCCGTGCCCGGTGCCGGTTTCGGTACAGGGCAGCCCACCTCGCCCGAGCCGACGGAGCATTCCCAGCCGCCGAAAGGCCGCACGTTGCCGGTGTGGGCGTGGATCGTGATCGGCGTCGTCGCCGTACTCACCGTGATCGGCGGCATCGGCGCGATCGGCAACGCGAACCGCTCCGACACGGCCGCCCCGACGCCATCGGTAGCCACCACCAGAGCTCAGCCGGCCGAAGCGAAAAAGCCCGAGCCTTCGGCTGAGCCCGTGATGGTGACGATCGGCGACTACACCGGGCAGACCGCCGAGTATGCCGCCGCCGCACTGAAATCGCTCGGCCTCGAGGCGAGCTATGCCACTGCGGGCGATGCCACCGTGAACGGCACCGTGCCCGCCGCCGGCACCGTCGTCGAAGCGGGCACTGCCGTCACCATCGACGCGACCGAGAAGCCGAAACTCACGCTCGCTCAGCAGAACGCGCTGAAGACGGCTGGAGACTATATCGCCTACATGCCCTTCTCTCGGCAGGGGCTCATCGACCAGATGACCTCCGAGTACGGATCCGGGTACGACGTTGAAACGGCAACGTGGGCGGTCGACTACCTCGCCATCGACTACAACGCACAGGCAGCCAAGGCCGCGCAGCAGTACCTCGACCTGACCGGGTTCTCACGCGACGGGCTGTTCGAGCAGCTGACCTCTGAGTACGGCGGCCAGTACACCCCCGAGCAGGCCAACGCCGGGCTCGCCGCGGTCGGCTACTGAGCTTCGACCATCGGCCGGCGGCCAGTTCGCCGGCCGATGGGATCCGGCTGCCCCAGAACCTACGGCGTCAGCAGGAAGATCGCCGGCCACCCCGTGTGCGCGTAGACGATGACGGCGAACACGACGGCGTCGAAGAGCATGTGCACGACGAACACATAGGTGAGCGACTTCGTGAGCTTGAACGTGTACCCCTGGATGAGGGCGAAGGGGATCGTGAGCAGCGGTCCCCACGACTGGTAGCCGAGCTCCCAGAGGAACGACACGAACACGATCGACTGCAGCAGGTTCGCCTGCCACGACGGAAAGTGCCGTCGCAGCAGCACGAAGACGGTGCAGATGAAGAAGAGTTCGTCCCACGTGCCGACGGCGATCACGCCGACGAGGAGGCGGCCGATCGAGTCCGGCTCGGTCACCGTCGGCCAGTTCTGGTAGACGCCCGAGGTGATGAAGTAGAACGGCAGGATCAGCCAGCCCGCGAGCGTCACGAAGATCAGGTAGAGCCACTGCGTGCGGTTCCAGCGCTTGCCTGTGCGCCACGGGAAGGTGATCGTCCGCTCGCGGTAGACGAACCTCGAGATGACATAGGGCACGAGCACGGCGAGCCCGAGCACGACCGCGAACCGCACCATGCCCTCGTCGCTGAGGTCGGCCTTCAGCGACACCGTCGAGATGATGACCTGGCCGACGGCGATGAGCGCGAGGTCGGCCGCGAGGCGCTCGGTGCGGCCGGAGCGGTCGCAGAGCCATGCGGCGATGAGACCGGCGGCGAGCATCGCGTAGCCCGCGATCGGCACCATGAAGCCGAAGAGCAGCACCGCCGCCCCGCACACGAGCAGGGCGGGCACGAGGGCGATCGGATGCGTCCGCAGGGCGGCCATGTCGACGGATGCCGCGGCGCCGGGTGTCGGATCGTTCGTGCGCGACATCTGCAGCCCGCTACTCGTCGTCGCCGAGATCGCCGCGCGTGGACGCCGCTGCCCACCGGGAGAGGAACGCCGCACCGGCCTCGTCGTGGATGAGCTCACCCGCGGTGAGCACCGGATAGTCGGTCGCCGGAATGCCCTCGGCCGGGCGCACGTCGATGTGCTTCACGCGCTCACCGCGTTCGAAGAGCCAGTCGGCCATGCGGTAGTCGCCGCGCGAGTCGCCCATCGTTCGCCAGTGCTGCGGGCGGATGCCTCGCTCCTCGAGCAGTTCGATGGCCCGCGCGGCCCCGAGGTCCTTGCCGAGCCGCACCGACTCGACATCGGTCGAGATGATCGTCGGATCGATGCGCCAGTGCACGCGCCCCGCGGCATCCGGTCGTTCGTCGACGCCCCGCACGGTGCCGAAGCCGCGAGCGGCGAGCGACTCGTGCGCGTGCGCGTCGAAACGCGGCTGGGCGCCGAGATAGTCGGCGGATGCCACATGCACGTGCTGCTCGACCGAGACCATCGCCCGTTTCGTGTCGTCGAAGAAGCCGAACTCGTCGAAATGCTCCTCGACGTAGTCGCGCATCTCGGCGGCGAAGTCGGTCGGCATCGCGAGATCGAGGTCGACGAAGACCTCGCCGAGCCCGCCCCGGTCGATCGCGGCCCAGACGGCACCCTTCTCGCAGATCGCCCAGACGGGCGCGTCCGGCTCGAGTCCGGCGGCGAGGAGCGGCGGCACGACCTGCTCGGCGATGAACGCGTCGGAGCGGCCCGTGTTGAAGATCACGGGGTTGCCCGCGTTCGCGAGCGCCGCGAGATCGCGGGCGATCGACGGGATCGCGATCGACCTGGTCACGGGGCTCGCGATGGGGCCGTCGACGTCGAGCAGGAGGCCGAGGAGCGGGGTGGTCGTCACACGTCCAGCCTACGGGCGCGGGTGCGGGCGCGTCGCATGGCTCATGTCGCCGGCAGGTGCGACGATCGAGCCATGCAGCAGATCGTGCCTCCCTACCTCCTCGACCGCATCGCTCAGCTCGCCGCCCCGCGGTTCCCGCTCGCGGCCGAAGCTGCGCGGCGCACCCTGCTGCGCGAGCCTCCCGCACCCCTCGGCATCGACCCTCTGCCCGAGCTTCCGAGCGTGCTGCCCGACGTCCCGTCGAAGCCCGACCGCCGCATCTCCGACGCAGAGGGCCGAGAGACGTTGCCGGGTCGCCTCGTGCGTCGCGAGGGCCAGCGCGCCACCGGCGACGAGGCCGTTGACGACGCCTACGACGGACTCGGCGACACGCATCGCATGTTCGACCGCGTCTTCGGCCGCGATTCGATCGACGGCGCCGGCATGCCGCTCGAGGCGACCGTGCACTTCGGCAAGAACTACGACAACGCCTTCTGGGACGGCGAGCGCATGGTGTTCGGCGACGGCGACGGCGAGATCTTCCGCGGCTTCACCGATTCGCTGACGGTCATCGGCCACGAACTCGCCCACGGCGTCACCGAGCACACGGCGAAGCTGCGCTACCAGGGGCAGAGCGGCGCGCTCAACGAGCACGTCTCCGACGCCTTCGGCGCACTCGTCGAGCAGTACACCCTCGGGCAAGACGTCGAGGCGGCGAGCTGGCTCATCGGCGAGGGCATCTTCACCGACGAGGTGCAGGGACGAGCGCTGCGCTCCATGCTCGAGCCCGGCACGGCGTACGACGACGACGTACTCGGCCGCGACCCGCAGCCCGCCCACATGCGCGACTACATCGAGACCGTCGACGACAACGGCGGCGTGCACCTGAACTCGGGCATTCCGAACCGGGCGTTCGCGCTCGCCGCACGAGAGCTCGGCGGTTTCGCGTGGGAGCACGTCGGGCGCATCTGGTACGACGTGCTCACCTCTGGGCGACTCCCCGCCGATGCCGACTTCGCACTCTTCGCCGCCGAGACCGTGCGGGCCGCGCGTGAGCGCTTCGGCAATGACAGCGGCGAGGAGCGCGCGGTCGCCGGCGGCTGGTCGGCGGTCGGCATCGAGGTGCCGCGCGAGTAGGCCGACGCGGCCACGGTCATGGCCACCGACGTGGGCACGACTCGGTCTTCGAGGCGGGAGTAGCATCGGCCCATGGACGTCATCGTGTCCCGCAGCGGCGGCATCGCCGGCATGAGGCTCACCTGGGAGGTTCGCGTCGACGAGCAGCCGGATCCCGACGAGTGGTACATCCTCATCGACGAGATCCCGTGGGGCGAGACGCCACCGCTGCCGCCCGAGCCCGACCGCTTCGTCTACGACATCCGCTGCGAGCCGCACGAGGCGACCCTCGCCGAGCGACAGCTCACGGGGCCGTGGCGCCAGCTCGTCGATCGAGTGCAGGAGACGACGGATCCGAAACGGCGCGGCCCGCGCGAATCGCCGCCACAGCGCCCCAGGCGATGAGTCCCTGCGCCGCGAGATAGGTCGACATGACGACGAAGTCGTGCGCGACGAACTCGTAGCCGGGCAGGAACCGCCCGAGGGCGAGCACCGAGTCCGAGGCGATGAAGAACGCGCCGCCGAGCGCGATCCACCTCGTGTGCAGGGACGCACACACCGCCATCATTCCGATCGCCGCCGCGTAGAGCACAAGCGGCACCGCGAGCGAACCCGCATGCGGCAGGAGGAGTCCGAGCACGACGATCATCCACGCCCAGTAGGCGTACGACCATGCCGGCGGGTGACGACGGACACGAGGCATCCGCAGGAAGAGCACGATGTAGGCGACGTGCGCGAGGAGAAACGAGACGAGGCCCGCCGCGAACCATCCGTCACCCGGGAAGGAGAGCAGCACGTCGCCGCCCCACGACAACGCGATGGCGGCGAGCAGCAGCGACGCCGGCGCACGGCGGTCGCGCGAACCGACCGGGCGAACGCAGAGCACGACCGCGAGGGCGAGGAGCGGCATCAGCATCGCCTTGGTCGCCGTCACGCTCCAAGCCGGGCCGATGTAGAGGAGCACGAGGTGCACGACCGAGAGCGCGAGGTACGGGGCGAACGCGAAGACGGGCGATCTGAACCGGGTCACGTCATCGTGTCCTTCTGCTCGGAACCGGCGGCGCCGGTCGGCACCTCGGCAGGTTCTCCCGATCGTAATCGACCCGGTGCATGAAGATCGGTGCATGAAGAAAGGCCGCCGGCATTCGCCGGCGGCCTTCACTCACGGTTCGTGCCGTCAGCTCACGCCGAGCAGGTCGATCACGAAGACGAGGGTCTTTCCCGAAAGCTGGTGGCCACCGCCGGCGGGGCCGTAGGCGAGCTGCGGGGGCACGGTGAGCTTGCGACGACCGCCCACCTTCATGCCCGGGATGCCCTCCTGCCAGCCGCTGATGAGCGCCTGCAGGGGGAAGTTGATGGACTGGCCGCGGCTCCACGAGGAATCGAACTCCTCGCCGCTGTCGTACTCGACGCCGAGGTAGTGCACGTCGACGGTCGAGCCCGGCTGAGCCTCGACACCGTCGCCCACGACGATGTCTTCGATCACCAGCTCGATGGGAGCCGGCCCCTCGGGAGCGTCGATCTCGGGCTTGCTGTTCGTATCGGTCATGCGTCCAGTTGAGCAGGTTCACCGCGCAGCCGCAAACGTGGACACCCGTCCACCTTCCTCTTGCGCTCACTGCGAACACGTTGCAGTCTGAAGTCCTAGAACTCGCCGCCCAGTCGAGTCGTCGGCATTGCCACACCACCGGGCGGCGAGTTTCTTTTGCGCCGTGCTCTCTGGCGCCGTGCCTTGGTCGCGAGAAGCGGATGCCTCAACTCAGCAGGATCCGACGATCCTCGACGACCGCGGCGAGCAGACCCTGCTCCTCGGCGAAGGTGGCGTCCTTCGCGAGCCCGGCGGCGATGCGCTGGCGGGTGAACGCGAGATGCGTGGCATCCGTGATGAGCTTGCGCATGGCCGCAGTACGCGCCGGGGTCTGCATCTTCGCCCACGCCTTGGCCTGCCGCCGCCCGGCCGGAGTCGCGAGCATCTCGACCTCGGCGGCACTGAACCATCCGGCCGACGCATACTCGGCGAGCCGGCGCCGGGTGACTCGCACCTCTTGGCGGCGAAGGAGCACTGTGATCACGACGGCGAAGATGAAGATCGGCACCTGCACGGTGAAGTAGAGGCCGATCGCATCGTCGGCGAAGGTGAGCGAGCCGTTCCAGAGCGCGTGCAGCAGCGTCGCGCCGAGGAGGCCGAACAGGAACCATCCGACGACCCCGACTCCCCCGCCGCGCCGGGCGCCGATGCCGATGGCGAGTCCCGTGCACACCGTGAAGAGCACATGGGCGAACGGGGAGAAGAGGCCCCGCACGACGAAGGTTGCTCCGAGCGTCTGCGCGCCGCCCTCGGCGAGCGCGGCGCCGAAGTAGAGCACGTTCTCGGTGAACGCGAAACCCGCGGCGACAGTCGCGGCGTAGACGAGCCCGTCGACGGGTCCGTCGAAGTGGGAGCGCGAGAAGGCGAAGATCGCCAGCACGCCGACGCCCTTCGCGAGTTCCTCGACGATCGGCGCCTGCACGACGGCCTGCAACGCCTCATCGGGGGTGCCCCCGGTTTCGGCGAACGCCATCGCGAGTTGCACGCCGAGGTCGACGACGAGGGCGATCGCCACCGAGACGGCGGCTCCCCAGAGGAAGGCGAACCAGAGCGCCCAGCGCGGTTCGGGCTCCCAGCGGTCGACCCAGCGCACGGCGAGCAGCACGAGCGCGAGCGGCACGAGCGCGAGGAGCGATCCGATCAGGAGCGTCGGGACGCCCAGGCCGCTCGCCAGGTAGGCGATGACGAGGAGCGCCACGAGTCCGGCGACCACGATGCCGACGATCGCGAACGCCAGTCCGCCGCCGCGCGACTTCGGCGGGGCGTTCCAGATCGGCGGCGTGGGCGACGGGTTCTGGGCAGGGTTCTGGGCAGGACTCGGGGCAGGGTTCTGGCCGTGTTGCTGGGCGCCGGAGGTCACCGGGGCAGCCTATCGAGCGGGTGCGTCGGGCGCCTCGAACATGACCCCCGGGTTGAAGATGCCCTTCGGATCGAAGAGCGCCTTGATGCCCCGCTGCAACTCGAAGGAGTCGTCACCGAGTTCGTCGGCGAGCCAGCGCCGCTTCAGGATGCCGACGCCGTGCTCGCCCGTGAGCGTGCCGCCGAGTGCGACCGCCGTGCGGAACATCTCGTCGGCCGCGGCCCAGACGTGCGCGGGCACCTCCTCGCCCGTGAACACGAAGTTCGGGTGCAGGTTGCCGTCACCGGCATGCGCGACGACGGGGATCTCGACACCGTACCGGCGGCCGATCTCCTCGATTGCACGGAACATCTGCGGCAGCCGGGAGCGTGGCACGGCGACGTCTTCGATGAGCACCTGCCCCGACGCCGCGAGCGCCGGGTGCATGGCACGACGGATGCCGAGCAGGCGGTCGCCCATCGCGGCATCCGCTGATCGGCTGACCCGGCCGCCCGCGGCCGTGAACAGACGTGCGATCGCCTCAGCCTCGCCGGCGGCGCCGGCGTCGTCGCTCTGGGCGAGGAGGAAGGTCTCGGCGGGCGCGAGCGACTCGAGCGGGGTGCCCGCGAGCCCATGCGCCCCGAGATGGGCGGCGATGCGAGCGAGCCCCGCCGAGTCGATGAGTTCGAGCACCGCCGGGCGCAGTCGCGCGGCGGTGACGGCTGCGGATGCCGCGGCCGCCGACTCGACGTCGGGAAACACCGCCGCGACGGTGACCGTCTCGCCCGGCGTGATCGGCCGCAGCCGCACGGTCGCCTCGACGATGATGCCGAGTGTGCCCTCGGAGCCGGTGAGGAGCGCCGTGAGGTCGTACCCCGTCACGCCCTTCACGGTGCGGTGGCCCGTACGCAGCAGTCGACCGTCGGCGAGCACGACGGCGAGGCCGAGCACGGCCTCGCGCGTGACGCCGTACTTGGCGCAGAGGAGCCCGCCGGCGTTGGTGGCGATGTTGCCGCCGATCGACGAGATCGCGCGACTCGCGGGGTCGGGCGCGAACCAGAGCCCGAGCGGGGCGAGCGCATCGTTCAGGTCACCGTTCAGCACGCCCGGCTCGACGACGGCGAGTTCGTCTGCCTCGGAGACCTCGAGCACGCGGTTCATGCGCGACACGTCGAGCACGATCGCGCCGGGGCTCGCGATGGCCCCGCCGGCGAGGCCCGTGCCGGCGCCGCGCGGCACGACGGCGGTGCCGGTCTCGTCGGCGACGCGCATGACGGCCTGCACTTCGGCAACGGATGTCGCGTGCACGAGCGCAATCGGCCGCGTGACGCTGCGCCGGCCCGAGCGATCTTCACGAACCGCATCGAGATCGGCCGGCAGGGTGGAGACGGCATCGCCGATCGCCGTGCGCAAGAGGGTGACGACGGCGTTCTGCATCTCTCCACCATAGGAGGCGTCGAACGCGCCGACTGCCGCTCGGTGATGTCCGATTCCCGCTGGTCGATGCCGGCGGCGCATGCGAGGGTGGAGGCATGACCAGCACCGCGACCGCCCGCCGCCCGCTCGGCGACTCGCTCGGCGACCCACTCGACGACCCCGTCTTCGCAGAGCGCTACCGGGCGATGCAGGCGCGCGACGCCCGCTTCGACGGGCAATTCATCACGGGAGTGCATTCGACGGGCATCTACTGCCGGCCGAGCTGCCCGGCGGTCGCGCCGAAGCCGTCGAACGTCAGCTTCTACCTCACCGCAGCGGCCGCGCACGAAGCGGGGCTGAGGGCATGTAAGCGCTGCCTGCCCGACGCGGTGCCCGGCTCTCCCCAGTGGGACCTGCGCGACGACCTCTCGGCCCGCGCCATGCGTCTCATCGCCGACGGCGTCGTCGAGCGCGAGGGGGTGCCCGGGCTCGCCGCACGGCTGAGCTATACCCCGCGTCACCTCACTCGCGTGCTCACGGCCGAGCTCGGCGCGGGGCCGCTCGCGTTGGCACGCGCCCATCGGGCACAGACCGCGCGGGCCCTGCTCACCTCGACC
The DNA here is from genome assembly GCF_006337065.1 of Agromyces laixinhei. Lineage (NCBI taxonomy): Bacteria > Bacillati > Actinomycetota > Actinomycetes > Micrococcales > Microbacteriaceae > Agromyces > Agromyces laixinhei. The sequence goes on from NZ_CP040872.1 coordinate 2,522,471, forward strand.
GCACTGCCTGCGGCCGATGTGGCCTTCGCCTCGGGGTTCGGCAGCATCCGCCAGTTCAACGACACGGTGCGCGAGGTCTACGAGCGCAGCCCGCTCGAACTCCGTGCAGCCGCGCGCCTGCGCGAGCGGCGCGCAACGACGACCGACCATGAACCGGGCGCGGCGATCGATGGCGGGGTCGTGCGGCTTCGCCTGCCGGCTCGCGCGCCCTTCGACGCTGCGGGCGTCTTCGGCTGGCTCGCGGCTCGAGCCCTCGACGGTGTCGAGCGCGCGGGCGACCTCCGCTATGCGCGCACCCTTCGCCTCCCGGGCGGCCCGGGCATCGTCGCCTTCACCGCGTCCGCCGCCGCCGAGTCGCCCGCGATCGAGGTCGAGGCGCGCCTCGCCACGCTCGCCGACCTTCCACCGCTCGTCGCTCGGGTGCGCCGACTCTTCGACCTCGACGCCGACGCCGTGGCCATCGACGCGGCGCTCTCGAAAGACCCCGCGCTCGCCGCATCCGTTGCCGAGACTCCCGGCATCCGCGTGCCCGGGTGCCTCGATCCCCACGAACTCGTCTTCCGCGCTCTCGTCGGGCAGCAGGTCTCGGTGAAGGCGGCCCGCACGACGCTCGCCCGGCTCGCCGCCGAACTCGGCGAGCGCGTGGCGCCGCCGAGCACGTCGACGCAGAGCCCTTCGATGCCGAGTACGTCGGCGTGGCCGGCCGACAATGCGCCCACGACGCTGTTCCCGTCGGCGGCGGCGATCGCCGAGCACGGTCATGCCGTGCTCAAGGGGCCGGCAGCGCGCGTGCGCACCATCCTCGATGTCGCGGCGCGACTCGAGTCCGGCTCGCTCGTCGTCGCCGCCGAATGCGAACGTGACGAGCTGGCGGCCGAGCTCCTCGTGGTGCCCGGCATCGGCCCGTGGACGGCCGGCTACGTCGCGATGCGAGTGACCCGCGCACCCGATGTGCTCCTGACGGGCGATCTGGCACTGCGGAGCGGCGCCGAACGCATGGGGTTGCCGTCAGCGGCCGCCGAACTCGCCGCGCTCGGGGCGCGATGGGCACCGTGGCGCAGCTATGCCTCGATGCACCTGTGGCGCGCCGCGGGCACACAGGTCTGACACCTCCGGTTTCGCCGCGACGGGCGGTCCCGACCATCCACATGATCGTTCGATTGTCGACGTGACGGTGCATCCGTCGGTGTTCGTTGTACGTCGTGCACACAGACGCCGCGGCGCCTCCCGATAGCCTGAAGAGGTGAAGTTCGCGCATCTGAGAGTCGAAGGCCAGACCACCCCTCGACTCGCGGCTGTGATCTCCGAGTCCGCACTCTTCCTCGACGAGTTCATGGAACGGTCGCCGCGCGACCTGCAAGATCTCATCGAGCGCGGCTCCGACGGCCTCACCGAGGTGCGCACCGTCGTCGACACGGCCGTCTCACTCGGCGCCGAACTGACGCCGGTGGCCGCCCTCCGGCACTCATCGGCCGTGCTGCGCCCGGCACAGGTCATCGCGATCGGTGCGAACTACGCCGCGCACGCTTCCGAGCTGAAGCTCCGCTCCGAGACGGCGATGACGATCTTCTCGCTCTGGCCGAACTCGCTCGCGGCGCACGGCGCTACGACGACCTGGCCCGAAGACCTCTCGACCCAGGTCGACTACGAGGCAGAACTCGGCGTGATCATCGGGCGACCCACTCGCGGTGTGCACGCGCGCGACGCACTCGACCACGTGTGGGGCTACACCGTCGTGAACGACATCACGGCACGCGACATCCAGTTCAGCGAGGCGCAATGGTCACGCTGCAAGTCGTTCGACGGCTTCACCCCCACCGGGCCCGTGGTCGTCACGGCCGATGAGATCCCCGATCCGCAGAACCTCTGGCTCACCACGAACCTCGACGGCGCCATCATGCAAGACGCCTCGACCGCCGACATGGTGCGAAGCGTCGCCGAGATCGTCTCGCTGCTCTCGCGGTCGGCCACGATTCCCGCCGGCACGCTCATCTCAACCGGCAGCCCCGGTGGTGCGGGCTATTCCCGCAAGCCCCCGGTGTTCCTGCGTGACGGATCGACCGTCACGGTGAGCATCGAGGGCATCGGGTCGCTCTCGACGCACTGCAAGGTCGTCTGACCGACCTCACTCGCTCGGTTCGCCCTTCAGGTCGACGAGCGGCATCGCCATCGTGATCGGGCGGATGCCAGAGAGCTTCGAGGGCTGCAACTGCGCCATGACGGCCTCGCGGCTCATGAGCCCTGCTTCGACCACGAGATCGGCGACGGGCCGGCCGGTCGTCAGCGCGAGTTTCGCCAGCGTGGATGCCGCGACGTACCCGATGAACGGAATGAGTGCCGTGATCACACCGACGCTCGAGGCGACCATCGCATCGAGGCGAGCGACGTTGGCCGTGATGCCGTCGACGCAGTTGACTCGCAGCGTCCAGCAGGCCTGGCGCATCCACGTGATCGATTGCAGGAGCGAGTGCGCGATGACCGGCTCGAAGGCGTTCAGCTGCAGCTGACCGTTCTCGGCGGCCATCATCACCGTGACATCCGCCCCGGCCACCGCATAGGCGACCTGGCTGACCGCTTCGGGAATGACCGGGTTCACCTTGCCCGGCATGATGCTCGACCCGGCCTGCTTCGGAGGCAGGTTGATCTCGCCGAACCCCGCCTGCGGACCCGACGAGAGCAGGCGCAGGTCGTTGCAGATCTTCGAGAGCTTGATCGCGCTGCGCTTGAGCGCGCTCGAGAAGGTCATGAAGACGCCGGTGTCGCTCGTCGCCTCGATGAGGTCGGGCGCCGACACGAGACGGAGCCCGGTGATGGCGCTCAGGTGCCGCACAACAGCGGCGGCGTAACCGGGGTCGGCGGTGATGCCGGTGCCGATCGCGGTCGCGCCGAGGTTCACCTCGGAGAGGAGCTTGATCGTTTCGGAGAGCCGCTCATGGTCTTCGCCGAGCGTCGTCGCGAAGCTGTGGAACTCCTGGCCGAGCGTCATCGGCACCGCGTCTTGCAGCTGGGTGCGACCGACCTTCAGCACCTCGTGGAACTCGTGTCCCTTGCGACCGAACGCGACGCGAAGCAGGTCGAGTTCACGCAGCATCGTCGTGAGCGAGAATGTCATCGCGAGCTTGACGGCCGTGGGGTAGGTGTCGTTCGTCGACTGGCTGCGGTTGACGTCGTCGATCGGGTGCAGCACGTCGTATCGGCCCTTGCCGTAGCCCGCGATCTCGAGCGCGAGGTTCGCGATGACCTCGTTCGCGTTCATGTTCGTCGAGGTGCCCGCGCCGCCCTGGATGACGCCGACCACGAACTGCTCGTGATGCTCGCCCTCGATGATGCGCTGGCACGCGTCGTCGATCCATGCGGCCTTCTGGTCGCTGAGCACGCCGACCTCGCGGTTGGCACGCGCGGCGGCCTGCTTGACCGAGGCGAGTGCCACGATGAGGTCGGGGTAGACCGAGATCGGGCGCTTGGAGATCGGGAAGTTCTCGAGTGCACGCATCGTGTGCACGCCCCAGTAGGCGTCTGCCGGCACCTCCACCGCACCGAGCGAGTCGGTCTCGGTGCGGGTCGGCGGCTGTGCAGCGCTTTCGAGGAGCGTCGGGTCTGTCTGTGCCGCGTCGATCTGCGCCGCGTCGATGGGGTCGGTGACGGGTTCGGTGGGCTCGTGCATCTCTTCCTCCACGGAGTCGCGCGCGAGTGGACGTCGAGGGTGTCGACGCCCCCGCAACCGGCTCCATCGCCTGGGGTCTGCGCGGGATCACCGCGCTCGTACTCGAATCCGAGCCTATCGCCGCCCGAGCGACGCGACGAACGCGGTGAGGCGATGGCGTTGCAACGCGGCGGCCGGCCCAGTCCGGCTGCGCGCTAGAGGAACGAGAACGGCAGCATCGCGAGTCCGAAGACGAATGCGCCGAGCGTGACGAGCGCGGTGCCCGCGAGCATGACGGCGTTCAGCACGATGCCCCAGATGGCCATGGTGCGAGACGCGGGTTCACGACCGAGCGCCAGGATGCCGAGCACGAGGCCCGCAACCGGCACGAAGAAGGTGGCGCTCGCGACGATGGAGACGAGGCCGAGTACGAGGCTCGAAATGCTGAACCCGCGAGACTCCACGAACGGCGCCTGGGTTGCGGTGTCGGTGACCGTGGTCATGGTGATGCTCTCCTGTTCGTGTGGACGCCCATGTCGGGCGTATCTCCAACGTACGGAGGCGGCGGAGCACTCGGTATGGGGCTATCCCCCGGATAGCACCTGACGGTTCCTGTACCGCCGACGCCGCTCAGCCGGCGAAGAGCGCTTCGACCGGACCGCGAGCGAAGAAGAGGAGGAAGCCCGCTGCGACGATCCAGAGCAGCGGGGCGATCTCGCGAGCCTTGCCGGAGAGCGAACGAACCACGACCCAGGCGATGAAGCCCGCGCCGATGCCGTTCGCGATCGAGTACGTGAGCGGCATGACGGTGACCGCGAGGAACACCGGCAGGAGCACCGAGAAGTCGGTGAAGTCGATGTGCTTGATCTGGGCCATCATGAGCGCACCCACGATGACGAGTGCGGCGGAGGCCACCTCGGTCGGCACGATCGAGACGAGGGGCGTGAAGAACATCGCAGCGAGGAACAGCAGGCCCGTCACGATGTTCGCGAGGCCCGTGCGCGCGCCTTCGCCGATGCCCGCGCCCGACTCGATGAAGACCGTGTTCGACGATGCCGAGGCGTAGCCGCCCGCGACGGCGCCGACGCCCTCGACGATCAGCGCGGACTTCAGCCGGGGGAAGTCGCCCTTCGCGTCGGCCAGCTGAGCCTCTTTCGAAAGCCCGGTCATCGTGCCCATGGCATCGAAGAAGTTCGTGAAGACGAGCGTGAAGACGAGCATGACGGCCGCGAGCACGCCGATGCGTTCGAAGCTGCCGAACGAGACCTGGCCGACGAGCGAGAGGTCGGGCAGGCTCACGATCGAGCCGGTGAACTCGGGAACCGAGAGGCTCCAGCCGCCCGCGTTGAACTCCTCGCCTGCGAACATCGGCCCGAGGTCCCAGATCGCCTCGACGGCGACCGCGACCACCGTGCCCGAGACGAGGCCGATGAGAATGCCGCCCTTGACCTTCCGCGCCATGAGGATGCCCGTGAGCAGCAGGGTGAAGATGAAGACGAGGGTCGGCACGGTTGCGACGGAACCCGCGACACCGAGACCGACGGGCGGCGACGATGCGCCGGTCGTGGTGACGAAGCCCGCGTTCACGAATCCGATGAAGGCGATGAAGAGACCGATGCCGACGGTGATCGCGAGCTTCAACTGGATCGGCACGGCGTTGAAGATCAGGCGGCGGAGGCCGGTGGCCGCGAGCAGCACGATGATGAGGCCGTTGACGACCACGAGTCCCATCGCCTCGGGCCAGGTGACCTGGCCGACGACGGAGACCGCGAGGAACGAGTTGATGCCGAGCCCCGCGGCGAAGCCGAACGGCAGGCGGGCGACGAGACCGAACAGGATCGTCATGACGCCGGCGGTCAGGCCCGTGACGGCCGAGACCTGAGCGAACCCGAGCTGGTCGCCGTCGATGTCGATGCCCGCCGACAGGATGATCGGGTTGAGGATCACGATGTAGGCCATCGTCACGAAGGTGACGATGCCGCCGCGTACCTCGGTCGCGACGGTGGAGCCGCGCTTGGTGATCTCGAAGAACCGATCGACGGGATGCCGCGGCTGCTTGCTCTGCTGCGACGCTTCGGGAGACGCGCCGGGGGTCGGCTCGGTGTGCGCGCTCGGGGTTGTTTCGGTGGTCATCCGGGAACCTTCGATGAGGGACGCGCCGGTCGACGGCACGACGGGTGGACTCGAGTTGCTCAGCTGAACAGTTTGATGATGTGCTCGCCGACGATCAGGTAGATGCCGAAGATCACGGCGATGCCGCTGAGAGCGAAACACGCCCACGCACCGACGAACGCCGCGCGCTTCTGCCCCTCGCTCAACGGGCTCTTCCTGGCCGCCTTGGCCGCCCGCTTCTCGGCCTGGCGGATCTCGGCCGGCGTCACCACGGTGATCGCGTCGGTGAACTCGGCCGGCGTCACGATGGGCGTGCGCCCGGAGTACGTCAGCAGCCTGACGCCGAGGGAGTAGGCGGAGACGACCACGACCGTGGCGATCATCGCGGAGACGAAGACCAGGAGGAAGGCGAGCATGTCGATCACGACGACACCTTCTTCTTCGGCTTCGGGTTGCGCTTGATCTTGACGGCTCGGCCCGAATGCGCCACCTCGCTCACCACGTTGTGGTGCGAGACCTCGTTGCGGCGCGACCAGAGGAAGATGCCCGCGATCACGGCGACGCCGACGATCGTGTCGATGATGATTCCGACGACGCCGAGGTGCGCGACGACCGCAGCGAGTGCACCGACGCCGCCCGCGGCGGGCAGGGTCAGGAGCCAGCCCACGCCGATGCGACCCGCCGTGCGCCAGCGCACCTTCGAGCCCCGACGGCCGAGGCCGGAGCCGATGACCGAACCCGACGCGACCTGCGTGGTCGACAGCGCGAAGCCGACGTGGCTCGACGCCAGGATCGTCGCGGCGGTCGCGGTCTCCGCGGCGAAGCCCTGGGCGGGCTTGACATCGGTGAGGCCGGTACCGAGGGTCTTGATGATGCGCCAGCCGCCCATGTACGTGCCGAGGGCGATCGCGATGGCGCAGGTGACGATGACCCAGAGCTGCACCTCGGCGCCGGCCGGCTGCAGGCCGGCCGCGACGAGGGTCAACGTGATGACGCCCATCGTCTTCTGCGCGTCGTTGGTGCCGTGCGCGAGGGCGACGAGCGAGGAGGAGAAGATCTGCGCATGGCGGAACCGGTCGCGCCCGTCGGGCTTGCCGTCGTAGCGGCGGGTGATGGCATAGGCGAGTTTCGTGGCGGCGAACGCGATGAGCCCTGCCGTGAGCGGTGCGAGCAGTGCCGGCAGGATGACCTTCGACATCACGACCGCGAAGTCGATCGCGCCGATGCCGAACCCGACGAGCGCCGCACCGATCAGTCCGCCGAAGAGCGCGTGGCTCGACGACGACGGCAGTCCGAGCAGCCACGTGATCATGTTCCACACGATCGCGCCGATGAGGCCCGCGAAGATGAGTTCGGGAGTGATGAGCACCCCGCCGTCGCCCTCTTTGATGATGCCGCCCGAGATGGTCTTGGCCACCTCGGTCGAGAGGAACGCGCCGACGAGGTTCAGGATGGCGGCGAGGCCGACCGCGACCTTGGGCTTCAGCGCGCCAGTGGCGATGGGGGTCGCCATGGCATTGGCCGTGTCGTGGAACCCGTTGGTGAAGTCGAAGAAGAGCGCCAGTGCGATGACCAGCACGACGATGAGGGTGAGATCCACCGGCGCCTTTCGTACGTGAAAACAACCTCTGGGGTGGGTGACGCGGGGTTCACCGGGTGTTCAGGAGATGTGCCTTGCAGAAGCAGGTCCGCCGTGCACCCATCGATACTACGCGTCTGGACTGCGCTCCTCCACCACCGTGGCGAGGTCACTTCCGAATACGAACGTGCGCCGCACCGTGCCCCCGTCGAGCACTCCGGGCAGCCAACGACTCGCGTCGTCCCACATCTCATCGAGCGGGATGTCGCGGACGTCGAACCATTCGGGATCCAGCTCGTCTGATCCCGCGGGTTCGCCGGCCCAGCGGCGGCACACGAAGACGTTCGACTCCTGGCTCCACGATTCCCGGTGCGGGAAGTGATAGCTCAACAGCCCGCGCGGTTCGAGGTCGGCGGCGACCACGACGAGGCCCGATTCCTCGAAGACCTCGCGCACCGCGGCATCCGTCGCCGACTCACCGGCTTCGAGTTTGCCGCCCGGCGCGACGAAGTAGCCCGTGCCGAGCCCGTGCTTCTTGCGCCCGAGGAGCACCTCGACGCGTCCCGCGCGCTCGCGCAGGAGGTAGCAGACGCACACCTGCGGCAGCAGCATGCTCAGCCGAAGAGGATCTTCGCCTCGTCGTATCGCGACTGCGGCACCCGGTTCAGGGTGCCGACCGCGTCGGCGATCGAGACGGTTCGGATGTCGGTGCCGCGAAGGGTGACCATCGAGCCCCAAGCCCGGTCGTAGACGGCGTCGACGGCCGCCATGCCGAGACGGGTCGCGAGCACGCGATCGTATGCCGAGGGCGCACCGCCGCGCTGGATGTGACCGAGCACCGTGGCACGCGACTCGATGCCGGTGCGTTCCTCGATCAGCGGGGCGAGCTGCTCCGAGATGCCGCCGAGCCGCGGCCGGTTGAAGGCGTCGAGGCCCTTGTGAGAGTGCGCCTCGTGCATTCCCGGAAGGGTGAAGCCCTCGGCGACGACGACGAGCGGTGCTCGCCCACGGTCGCGCACCGACTCGACCCACTCGCAGATCTGCTCGATCGACTGCGGCTGCTCGGGGATGAGGATCGCGTGCGCACCGCCGGCCATGCCGGAATGCAGGGCGATCCAGCCGACGTGGCGGCCCATCACCTCGAGCACCATGCAGCGGCCGTGGGAGTCCGCCGTCGTGCGCAGGCGGTCGATCGCCTCGGTGGCGATCTCGACCGCCGTATCGAAGCCGAAGGAGTAGTCGGTCGCGGTGAGGTCGTTGTCGATGGTCTTCGGCACACCGATGACGTTGATGCCGCCTTCGTCGTGCAGGCGGCGCGCCGCGGTCAGCGTGCCTTCGCCGCCGATCGCGATGATGGCGTCGATGCCCTGCGCGTCGAGCATGCGCTGGATGTTCTCGGGGCCGCCGCCCTCGCCTTCGAAGGGGTTGGTGCGGCTCGAGCCGAGGATCGTGCCGCCCTGCTTGGCGAGGCCGCGCACATCGTGGCGGGTGATCGGCACGAGGTCGGTCTCGACGACCCCCTTCCATCCCCAGCGGAACCCGACGAACTCGGTCTCGTGGGCGATGACGCCCTTCAGCACCGCGCCGCGGATGACCGAGTTGAGTCCTGGGCAGTCTCCGCCCGACGTGAGGATGCCGATCTTCATGCTCGTGGACTCCTTGGTACTCAGGTGAGGCGTGGCGCTCTGGGTGACGACGCCGGAGCCGCTTCATCGAGGCACGACTCCGGAAGTCTAGCGAACCTCGACTTCCCGCAGCGCTCGTTTACAATGCCCCGTCGAGCGCCTGCCGCAACAGGTGCTGGAGCGCATCGAGTTGCACCGAATCCGCCGAACCGGGCTCGACGTCGCTGCCGTCGAGCGCACGGGCGGCGAGCCCCTGCTTCGAGTCGATGAGCTCGGCGATGCGCGCATCGATCGTGTGCGCGGCGATGATGCGCCATGCAGTGACCGGTTCATCCTGACCGATGCGGTGCACGCGGTCGATCGCCTGCGTCTGCTCGGCAGCCGTCCAGCTGAGCTCGGCGAGCACGACGTTCGATGCGGCCTGCAGGTTCACCCCGACACCCGCCGCGGTGAGCGAGCAGACGGCGACCGCGACGTCGGGATCGTTGTTGAAGGCATCGATCGCGGCCTGGCGGGCCAGCGCGGTCTGGTCGCCGCGGAGCGACACGGTGCGCAGCTCCCGCGCGGCGAACGCGGCCTCGGCCTGGTCCATGACGTCGATGTGCTTGGCGAAGAAGACGACCTTGCCGACCGAGTGGGCGAGCTGGGCGGCATAGTCGGCGGCGAGGCCTGCCTTCGCCTGGCCGATGCGACGCACCATCGTGAAGACGTTCTCACCCGATTTCGTCGACTTCGATTCCTCGAGCTCGGCGCTCGCGACGGCACGGATGAACTGGTCGCGCTGGTCTTCGTCGAGATCGCCGACGCGCAGGTGTCGTGCCTCGACGAGCGCACGGAAGCGCCCGGCGAGACGATTGCCGAGTTCGCGTTCGGCCGCCCGCACCGATCGTCCGAGCTCGTCGTCGAGTTCGACGGGCAGGTCGGCGATGCGCTTGGCCGGGAGGTCGGCCGCGACATCCACCTTGCGGCGGCGCACGATGCCGAGGTCGATCACGGCGCGGCGCGCGGCACTGTAGAAGCCGGGCTCAGCGGGCGTGAGCCCCGTGCTCTCGAGCCTGCCCAGCAGCTCGGGCGAGGGCTTGTCGCCCTCGATCCATCCGAGGAACTTCCAGATCGCGCGGAAGTCGTCGACGTCGTTGATGAGCGGCGTGCCGGTGAGGGCGAGCAGCAGCGGGTCGCCGCCGGGCGCGGCGCGGCGGATGCGATCGGCGAGCGCGAGCACGTTCTTCGAGCGCTGCGACTGCAGGTTCTTGATGAAGTGCGCCTCGTCGACGACCATGCCCTTGAAGCCGAGCGTCGACAGCCATGCCATGTGCCGGTCGAGCACGTCGTAGTTGACGACGACGACGTCGGCGAAGGCGTCGAGCGTGTCGCCGTCGCCGTGGATGACCGTCGCGCGACGATGCGGAGTCCACCGCTCGACCTCACGTGCCCAGTTCATCTTCACGACGTTCGGCACCACTGCGAGCAGCGGGTAGGCACCGGCGACGGATGCCGCGAGCACCGACTGCGCCGTCTTGCCGAGTCCCGGCTCGTCGGCGAGCAGGAACGTGCGGTGCCCCTCGCGGGCGCTCTCGATGAAGCGCGACTGGTGCTTCATGAGTTCGAGGCCGCGCGGCGCGAGCCGGTCGACCTTCGGCGCTTCGGGCAGTTCCATCGTCGCCGCCTGACCACCGGAGCCGGACTCGAACGACTTGAACAGCGGGCCCAGCAGTTCCCAGTTGGCGAGCCGGCGCACCGGTACGACCTGCGTACCCTGTTTCGAGAAATCGGGCGGGAGGAACGGGTTCGCGAGCTGACGCGAGCGAACGGATGCCGGGATCACCTGGTTCTCGCTGAGCACGGGCGCTGCCTCGGGCTCGCGAACGATGATGAGCTCGTCGGGCGTGAGCTCCGCGCCCGACTCGAGCAGCCAGTCGCGGCGGAACCGCTGGGCCACGGTGGAGATCGAGGCGTCGGGCTCGAGCAGGGCGATGAGGCTCGTGTCGCGCGCCGCGGTCTTCGCGAGAATCTGCGCGATGCCGTCGAGTCGCTTGAGCAGCTCGGCGCGCGCGGCATCCGTCACCTCGCTGTCGGCCTTCACCCTCGCGCGTTCCTCGCGCATGAGCAGTGCGATCACCTGGAACTTGGTGCGGTTGGTCGGGCCGAGCTTGCCCTTCTGCGCCTTCTGCTCCACCTCGCGCACCTTGCGGGCGAGGATCGGGATGATCGGTGCGTCATCGTCGCGCGAACGCGTACGCTGTCGCTGCCTCGTCTGGGCCAATGGTCCTCCAGTGTGTGGGCGGAATCGATTCCGGCCGTTTCCAGCACGCCCCTCGACCATCGTCGGATGGTCGAAACCGCTCGGCGGCACCGGATCGATCGGGTGCTCGCGGTGCACGAATCCCGAACCGAGCAGCGAGCGAGCACGGGTTCGACACACCCAGCTCGCACGGTCGGACGAAGAACGGATTCGCCGTGCGCAGACCCAGTCTAGCGCCAACCGTGCACGTTCGTCGCGGCAAGCGCTCGCGAGGTCAGACGCCGCCGCCGCCTCCGCCGCCTCCGCCGCCGCCCGCGGAACCGCCGCCGCCCGAGCCGCTCGACGAGGAGCTGGCGCTCGAACCCGACCACGACGAGCTCGAGGCCGAGGAGAACGAGGAGATGCCGGAGGCGAGCAGCCCGGCGTTGAAACCGCTGGATCCGGCGTACCACGCGGGCTCGGTGCCGAGCTGTTCGTGCAGGGCCGAGAGCACCTCGGCCCATTCGCGTTCGAGGCCGAAGAGCACGGCGTAGGGCAGCAACCGCTCGTTGAGCTTGAGCACGGTCACCGGGTCGAGGTCCACCGTCGAGACCGGCACCACAGGGGCATCCGTCGCCGACGACGCTTCGGATGCCGCAGGCCGCTGCACCCGCAGTGCACCGCTCGGGCTCTGCAGCACGCGAAGCCGGTCCGCCTCGGCGAGGCGGATGTAGAGGCGCAGGCCTTCGAGGTGGTCGCGGATCGCCCGGCCCTGCTCGGTGAACGGCCGCACGCCCCCGATGATGAAGAGCGTCGCCACCGACGAGAGGATCGCGACGACGAACCAGATCGCGGGCCAGAACCCGCCCATCTGGTTGTCGAGCGCAATGGCGCCGAGCACGATCGAGAGCGTCGCCGCGATGGCGGCGACCACGGCGAGCAGTATTCGGAGGGCGACGGCGGGACTTCGCCGCAGCCCCGACGACACCACGCGCTTGCCGACCGCACCGAGAATCGCATGCAGGCGCTTGCCGAGCGCGGTGTCCTGCGCGAGCTCTCGCCGATCGCCCACGAGTCGATCGCCGAACAGCGCCGTCACGACCGCCTCGGCGTCGGCGTCGGCCTGGCTGCCAGTGCCGAGGTACTCGACGGCGTACTTCTTCTTGCCGGACTCGACGATGCGGAGTTCGCCTGCGACCGCCCGCTCGAGGATCGTCGCCGTCACGCCCTTGGCGGACTTGCCGACGAGGTCGGCCGAGACCATCGTCGAGACACCGGGCGGTGGCTCGTACTCGGCGATGATCGTGCCGCGCCCGGGATGGCTGCGCCAGCGTGTGATGCGCAGGAACAGCGCCGCCGCGGCCGCGAGCGCGGCGAACCCTGCGGCGATGGCGCCGCCGATCGCGGCGGGCGAGGCGCCGAACGACTCGTCGCGCGGCACGAAGGTGCCCTCGGTGAACGCCGCGGAGAAGGTGAGGGTCTCGAAGGGCCCGAGGTCGAGGGCTTCGGCGGTGATGACGGGCGGCTCGGCACCCTCGACGTCGAGTGAATCGCAGGTCTGACTCGATCCGCTTCCGCCCTGGTAGCAGGCGACGTCACCGGTGAACGCCGCCGCGACTTCGTCGCTCATGTGCAGCTCAGCGCTGACGCGCCCGAAGGGCTGCGCCCACCCGGTGCCGTTGACATCCCAGTAGAACTCGTCGACCGGGGCGTCGTCGGGCTGCAGCGTGACGTTGTGCTGCCGATAGCCGATGACGTAGGTCTGCTCGCCGTGCACGAAGTCGTCGGCGCGGATCGTGACGAAGACGAAGTCCTCGTCGTCGTCGTCTTCGTCGACCTCGAACGCTCGGGGCGCGCCGGTGCCGTCGGTCACCGTGATCTGCTCGACATCGGTGGGATGCCCGCGATAGGAACTCGGGATCGCTCGCCGGATGCCGCGATTCTGATCGAACTCGGGGAACCGGGCGACGATCGTCTCCGTCGCGTCGAGCACCGAGTGGCCGCCCTCGTCGCGCGAGAGTTCGTAGACGGCATCGAGGGAATCGATCGTGAAGTCGTCGACGCCGCTCGCGACGTCACCGCCGACGGATGCAGCAGGCAGCGCCGTGGCGAGCGCGGCGACGAGCCCGATGGCCGTCGCAGCGGTGGCGATGAGTGCGGAACGGCGCATGCCCCTACGCTAGCGCGGGCGGAAGCTCGGAAGCGTCACGCCCTGCGGAGCCGAAGGCTGTTCAGCACGACGAACACACTCGAGAACGCCATCGCGGCCCCGGCGATCATCGGGTTCAGCACACCCGCTGCCGCGAGCGGGATCGCCGCGACGTTGTAGGCGAACGCCCAGAACAGGTTGCCCTTGATCGTGCCGAGCGTCGCCCTCGCGAGCGAGATGGCGTCGGCGATCGCTCCCGGCTCGTCGCGCGTGAGCGCAAGGTCGCTCGCCGATGCCGCGGCATCGCTGCCGCCCCCCATGGCGATGCCGAGGTCGGCCGCCGCGAGTGCGGCGGCGTCGTTCACGCCGTCGCCGACCATTGCGACCCGCCGGCCGTCGGCCTGCTCGCGGCGAACGATCTCGAGCTTTCCCTCGGGGCTCACCCCCGCGTGCACCTCGTCGATACCGAGTGTCGCGGCGACGCGTGCTGCCGGACGCTCCGCGTCGCCCGTCACGAGTGCGGGACGAAGTCCGAGGGCACGGAGTCGGTCGACCGTCGCCCGGGCGCCGTCTCGAACGCGGTCGCCGACCTCGATGAGCGCCACCACCTCGCCGTCTTCGCCCACGGCGACCTGCGTGTCGTCGGAGGCTGCAGCCCGCTGCTCGAGTGACACCGGCATCCGGTAGCCGAGTTCGACGAGGAAGGCCGATCGCCCCGCCGCAGCGGCCACATCATCGACGACGCCGGTGACGCCGAGTCCGGCGTGTGCACGGAAGTCGCTCACCTGCGCGCCGCGCCATCCGGGCGCAGCGGCATCCGCCCCGTCGACGATCGCACGCGCGATCGGATGCTCGGAGCCGCGTTCGAGTGCCGCAGCGAGGGCGAGCGCGGCTGCGCTCTCAGTGCCGACCGAATCGGCGACCGTCGTCACTCCGGTGAGGCTCATTCGACCCGTGGTCAACGTGCCGGTCTTGTCGAGGAGGATCGTGTCGACGGCGCCGGCCCGGTCGAGTGCGTCGGGACCGGTGATGAGGATGCCGCGCTCCGCGCCGCGTCCGGTGCCGACGAGAACGGCCATCGGCGTCGCGAGCCCGAGCGCGCACGGGCAGGCGATGACGAGCACGGCGACCGCCGCGGTGATGGCCTGCTCGGCGGGGCTTCCCGTGGCGACCCACACGATCGCAGTGGCCACGGCGAGCGCGATGACGATCGGCACGAACACCGCCGAGATGCGATCGGCGAGACGCTGCGCCCGCGACTTGCCGAGCTGCGCGTCTTCGACGAGTCGGGCGATCTGAGCGAGTCGGGTGTCGGCACCGACGCGCTCCGCCGCGACGACGAGGCGGCCGCCGTGCACAATGGTCGCCGCTGTGACGGTGCTGCCCGGCTGCACGTCGACCGGTGCGGGCTCGCCGGTCAGCATGCTCTCGTCGACCCCGGCCTCGCCCAGCGCGACGATGCCGTCGGCGGCGATGCGCTCACCGGGGCGTACGACGAACCGGTCGCCGGGTCGGAGCGCCGCGATCGGCACACGTTCTTCACGCGGCTCACTGCCCTCGCCCCGGAGCACTGTGACCTCGCGCGGCGCGAGCTCGAGGAGCGTGCGAAGCGACTGGCCGGCGCGCCGCTTCGATCGCGCCTCGAGCACCCGACCGAGCAGCAGCACCGTGATGACGCCCGCGGCGACCTCGAGGTAGATGTCGCCGCCCGGCGCGCCGCGCACCCCGAAGGACCATTCGTGCGTCATACCCGGCATGCCCGCGGTGCCGAAGAAGAGCGACCACAGCGACCAGGCGAAGGCGGTGAGCGTACCGAGCGAGACGAGCGTGTCCATCGTGAGCGAGCCGCGGCCGAGGTTCGCCGCGGCGGCGCGATGGAACGGCCAACCGCCCCAGACGACGACGGGCGCAGCGAGCACGAGCGACAACCACTGCCAGTAGGTGAACTGCAGGGCCGGCGCCATCGAGAGCACGACGACCGGCGCCGTCAGCACGGCCGAGATCACGAAACGGGTCATGAGCGGGTCGGATGCCGCGGCGCTCGCTGCGCCGGCCTGCGAGTCACCGGTGGTCGGCGTCGAGGCCTCCTCCACCGTGGGCATCCGCGCCGTGTACCCGGCCGCCCGCACCGCTTCGAGGAGATCGTCGATCGACGTGGTCGACGGGAACGACACGCGCGCCTTCTCGGTGGCGAGGTTCACCTCTGCCTCGACGCCCTCGATCCTGCCGAGGCGTTTCTCGACCCTCGAGACGCAGCTCGCACAGGTCATGCCCTCGATACCGAGGTCGATCGTGCGGGTCTCGTGCTGCAGCAACTCCGTCGCCCTCCTTCGGCGTATCTCGCCGACTCCGACCCAACAGTACCCCCGAGGGGTATCTGTCGCAAGCGGGGTATCCTGTGTACGTGATCGAGGACATCAAGAAGCGCGCATTGCACCGCACGAAGATCATCGAGGGCCAATTGCGCGGCATCGAGAAGATGATCGAGAACGACGAGTACTGCGTCGACATCATCACGCTCTCGCTCGCCGTGCAGAAGTCGCTCGGCTCGCTCAACAAGCTCCTCGTCGAGAATCACCTGCGCACCCACGTGACCGAGATGTACGACGCCGGCGGTGAGCAGCGCGAGGCCGCCGTGGCCGAGCTGGTGCGCATCTTCGAGCTCTCCAACAACCGGGGCTGAGCGGCGCACGCTGCCACGACTGCTTCAGAATGACCCTCGAACGGGGGCGGACTCGATAGACTCCGGGTGATGCGGTATCGATTGCGTGCCTCATGACCATGCGCTTCGAGGTGCTCGGCCCGCTCGTGATGCGCCTCGACGGTCGCGACGTCACGCCTCGCGGAGCTCGCGTGCGCAGGTTGCTGGCCGCACTCCTCGTCGCCGACGGCGTGCGCGTGACCGACGACCGCCTGAGCGAACTGCTCTGGAACGGCGAGGGAACCGTCGCTCGGCTCCAGCTCCTCGTGCATCGGTTGCGCTCGACGCTCGACGAGGCCGACCGCCTCGTGCGCGAACCCGACGGGTACCGGCTCATCGCATCCGACGACGAACTCGACACGGCCGAGTTCGAGCGCCTCGCTGCATCCGACCGAGGCCGCGCCGCCCTCGCGCTCGTGCGTGGCCCGGCGTTCGACGGATTCGACGGCGAACCGTTCGATTCGGCACGGAATCATGCCCGCGTCACGCAACGGACCGTACGGCACCGCGTGCTCCGCACCGAGATCGAACACGTCGACCCTGCCGGCCTCATCGCCGAGATCGCCGCGGCGGTCGCCGCGGACCCGCTCGACGAAGAACTCGTCGTGCTCCACATGACGGCGCTCGCGCGCAGCGGACGCCAGGCCGACGCCATCGATGCGTACTTCTCGCTACGCTCCGCCCTCGCCGACGAACTCGGCATCGATCCCGGCGCCGAGATCGACGAACTCCACCGTCGCCTCGTCTCGGGTGACCCGCTCGACCCGACCCCGGCGCCGCGCCAGCTTCCCGCCGCCACCGCCCTCGTCGGGCGTGACGCTGCGCTCGAACGGCTCGACGGGCTGACCGGTCCAGGCGACACCCGGATCGCGGTCGTCTCCGGTACGGCCGGCGCGGGCAAGACGGCGCTCGCACTCGGGTGGGCATGGCGGGCACGGCGCCACTTCACCGACGGCAGCCTCTTCGTCGACCTCAGGGGCTTCAGCGGAACAGGTCCGCGAGGCGCCGGCGACGTGCTCGCGGGCTTCGTTCGAGCACTCGGGTACCGTTGGAGCCTGCCCGGCGACATCGAGGAGCTTTCGGCGCTCTACCGCAGCCTCGTGCACGAACGGCGCATGGTGATCGTGCTCGACAACGCGAGGTCGGTCGACCAGGTGAGACCGCTGCTACCGGGCGGAGACGGCCCCGTCGTCGTGATCACGAGTCGTGAATCGCTCGTCGGGCTCGGCATGCATGCGCAGGCGCACACTGAGGAACTCGATCCGCTCGACCTCACCGCAGCCGTCGAGCTCATCCGGGCGCTCGTGCCCGACGAGGTCAGCCGGTTCGACGCCGAGCAGTTGGCGACGCAGTGCGCACGGCTCCCACTCGCGCTGCAGATCGCCGCCCGGCTCTCAGCCACTTGCGGTCAGGGTGTGGCGCGGTTGGTCGCAGAACTCGAGGCCCACCGCAACCACCTCGATCGGCTCGACATCGGCGACGATGTCCGATCTGACGTGCGCACCGTGCTCTCGTGGTCATACGAGGCACTCGATCCGCGAACCCGACGCATGTTCCGGCTGCTCGGACTCCTCCCCGCGCAGGGGGCGCCCGAAACAGCGGTGGTCGCTCTGGTCGGCGGCGACCCCGGCCAAGCACGCACCGACCTGCGATCGCTCCGGCGCGTGCACCTGGTCGGCCTCGACGAACACGGGAGGTACGGCCAGCACGACCTGCTGCGCGCCTATGCGCGAGAACTCGCCGGTGGCGGGCCCGACTCCAGCACCGAGGCCGAAGCTCGGACCCGCCTCCTCGGCTACTACGCCGCCGGCTGCGCGGACGCGGCGGCGGCGCTCGTGCCGCGGTGGGGGCCGATACTGCGGGCGAGCGACGCCGGTGAACCCGACGATGCCGCCCTGGAGGCGATCTCCCCCGCCATTCGGGTCGGCCCCTTCCCCGACGCCGCGGCAGCGAAGTCCTGGCTCGACGACGAGCATGCCGCGATCGCCGACGTCGTCGGGTCGACCGGACCAGAAGCCGATGCGCGGGCGATCGCGATCGTGCTGCGTCTTCGCCCGTACCTTGCGACGCAGGGATGGCTCACCGAGGCTCGGGTGCTCTTCGCCGACCTCCTCGAGCGCACCACCCGT
Source organism: Agromyces laixinhei (assembly GCF_006337065.1). Lineage (NCBI taxonomy): Bacteria > Bacillati > Actinomycetota > Actinomycetes > Micrococcales > Microbacteriaceae > Agromyces > Agromyces laixinhei. The sequence goes on from NZ_CP040872.1 coordinate 2,540,630, forward strand.
CGCGACGACCCGCTCGGGCAAGCCACGGCCTTGCGACTCCTCGGTGCGCATGATGCACATGGCATCGACTATGTCTCGGCGACCCGTCGCCTCACCCGCGCGCTCGATCTCAGCCGAACGCTCGGCGATTCGACGGGCGCCGCCATCGCCCTGAACAACATCGCCGAGATGGAGAGACTCCTCGGTGACCCTGCCCGTGCTGTCGAGCTTCTCGATGAAGCCGTGCAGATCAATGCCGACACCGGCGATGTCGCCAGGCTGGGTCTCGGTCACGGCAACCTGGCCCTCGCCCACAACGCCCTCGGCAACCACGAAGCGGCAGAGGCCGCGAGTCGTCGCGCACTCGAGGCCGCCGACCGGATCGGCTCGGAACGCATTCGCAGTCTCGGTCTGCGCGCCATGGCCGAGGCGAAGCTGGGGCTCGGGTCGGCAGCAGAATCCGCAGGCCTCGCCCGCACCGCCTACGAACTCGCGCTCACCCTCGACGACGTGGAGATGGAGGCATGGTCGGCGGAGGTGCTCGGCCGGGCGCTCGTCGCGATCGACGCACTCGAGGAGGCGGAGCAGATGTTCGAGCGTGCCATCGAGTCGAGCCGGCGCGGAGGCTCATTGGCCCAGCTGGCCCCGGCGTTACGGGCGCTCGCAACGCTCCGCGAGGTGAACGCGCCCGAAGAGGCGACCCGCCTGCTCGACGAGGCGCGAGCGATCGGCCAACGACTTCGCGCCGGGGCGCTCGGCCCCATTTCACCGTGACCGGAACACACGGTCCGGTGGGAACGGCCCGCCTACGCCAGGCGCGCTCGCGGCGACCACCGCGAAAGGTCCCGCGCCTCCGATGTCAACATGGCGGCGATCCGCCGTGTCTCAGCGGGAACGCGGGTCACATGCTCGAGGCGCTCGATTCCGGGCAGGCCCCGGCCGACGACGATCGCCCGATCGGCCGAACGCAGGAGCTCGAGGTCGTTCAGGTCGTTTCCGAGTGCGAGCACGGTATCCCCCGGGCCCACAAGACGCGCGAGACCGTTCGCCTTGTTCGTCCCCGCGGCGACGACGTCGGCGTCTCCGCTCATGTGCGGGAACACCTCGGCGCGTCCTGCGGTCAGCTCCACCAGTTCTCGCGCCCGAGGTGCGCCGTCTTCGATGCAGAGTTTCACGACTCCGCCGAGTCGCAACCCGTCGATGGGCGCGACCACGCGGGCTGCCGTGCCCATCCACGGCAGCGCACCCGGCCGACTCTCGACGAAGTGGTCGCCGTAGTCGAGACAGTATGCGGCGTCCGCACCGAGCGCCACCGTCAGCTGGTCGACCAGGTCGGGTGCGAGGGCGGCCCGGTGCACCTCTCGACCGCTGGAGCTGACCAACGCGCCGTTGCAGCACACTCCACCGAGTTCCGACGCGAGCGAATCGAACCAGTCGCCGAGCACCCGCGGCGAACGAGCCGTTGCCACCACGAGGCGCGCCCCGTAGCCGAGCACGAGTCGTGAGAGCACCGTGCTGATGAGCGGATCGGGCGGCCGGTTGTCGAAGGCGATCGTGCCGTCGAGATCCGTCGCGATCACGAGACTCACCGCGGCGCCCCTGCCGCCGCCACGCGCCGAAGCGCGACTGCCCCGATACCTGCCGCTCCCGCCACTGCGACGACGACGAACATGGCAGAGGCGAACATCGCGGGCTGGATGCCGATCGGCTCCCCAGCCACCGGCACGAGTCCCGCCGTCGTGACCAAGGCGATGCCGACCGCGCCCCCGATGTTCTGCGCCGTCGTCAGCAGCCCGGCCGTGGTCGCTCTGGCCTCTTCCGGCGCGGTATCGACCGCGGCGACCGACACGGCCGGGAAGGCCAGTGCGAGTGCGCATCCGACGCCGACCATCGCGGGAAGCACCCCGACCCACGGCGGCACTGCGAGACCGACGGCCCCGAGCCAGACGAGGCTCGCAATGAGCACCGCTGCACCGATGGCGACCGTGCGCCATGCACCGATACGGGTCACGAGCCGGGCCCCGGTGCCGGCGAGGAGGCTGAACGCCAGCGGCTGCGGCAGGATGACGAGCGCAACGATGAGTGCGGTCGCACCGGACTCGACGAGGCCGAGGCTCAGCACGTACATCGACGCGACGACTCCGGCGAAGATCCCGGCGAGCGCAAGGCATGCCGCGCGCACGCCCGGCGAGCTCGCGACGCCGCTCGGAAAGCCCCGCACGCCGCGTCGGGCGAAGAGGGCGACCACGACGAGGGCGAACGCGGCGAGTTCGACGCCGGCGACGATCGCCGGGAGACCGCCGATCGCTCCGATGAGATGTACTCCGAGCATGAGCGCGGCCGTCAGCAGCACCGCCCCCACGACATCCGGCCGCTCCCGCGATCGGGTTCGGCGAGCACGAATCGTCCACGTCGCGCCGAGCACCGCGAGCACCACGGGGATCGAGACGAGAAAGCTCGCCCGCCAACCGAGCAGGGTCACCACGACGCCGGGAACGACGAGCCCGAGCGAGAATCCGACGGCGCCCATTGCGCCGTAGAGCGCGACAGCCCGGTTTCTGGCCGCTCCGGCAGGCAGGCCCTCGGTGATGAGGGCGAGCGCTGCTGGCGCGCTGAGGGCCGCGCCCGCGCCCTGCACGAAGCGGCCGGTGATGAGCAGCCCTGCATCGGGCGCGAACGCGCACACGATGCATCCGACTCCGAACAGCGCAATGCCGATCAGGAACACGCGGCGACGGTCGAGCGTGTCGGCGAGGGAACCGGCGATCGGCAGGAGTCCGGCGTACGCGATCAGGAACGCGCTCGCCACGAGTGCCAGTTCGGCCGGCCCGATGCCGATGTCGTCGCGCATCACGGCGATCTGCACGTTGATGCCCGACGCGCTCATGCCTTCGAGCAGCAATGCGAGGCAGACCACCACCATGCGGGCCCGTGAGAGCGGCGCACCTGCCGCCTCTCGGCCCCGGTCGCCGTTCGCTCGCCGATACCTCGTGCGCATACCCGCTCCGATCGCTCATTGGTCGAGAGCCATCGTGGGCCGGGCCGCTTTCAGCGCACTTTCATCACGTGCCGGGCATCGTGGTCTCGGGGGCTGCGGCGCGGGCGTCTCGGATGCCGTCTGGCAGCTCGGTGACGCACGGGTCACGGCCCTTCCGCTGTTCGCGCGCCGTTGGGCGATCGATGCAGGTCACTTTCGAGGGTCGCTGACGGGCCTACGCGATCGAGAGGTGCGGATACTCCGCCGAGCGACGCTGGAACTCAGTGATGGCGGGGTTGCGAATGCGCCCGCCGGCGATCTCCGTGGCGCGATCGATCGTCTCGGACGCAGCCCACGAATCAGGCCCCTCCATGACCGTGCGAAGGAAGGGGATCAGCGCCACGCTGATCTCCCACGTGGCCGAGTTCCAGAGGTACGACGGGCTGTGATCGACGGCGTAGTAGTTCGTCGACGCTCCCACCGTGAACATCGGGTCCTCGAAGGAGGTGGGGCGTGCCCAGGCGAAACCCATGCCGGCGTCGACGGACACGTCGACGATGAGACTGCCCGGCCGGAAGATGGCGAGGTCCTCGGTGCGCAGGTACGTGAGCGGCGCATTCGGATCCTGCAGGGTGCAGTTCACGACGATGTCATGCTCGGCGAGGAACGGGGCCAGCGGAACCGGTCCGTCTTCGGTGTTGACCGTGCTCGCGAACGGCGTCTCGGTGTCGTGCTCGAATCGGATGATGTCCACCGAGGGGATCGGTGAGCTCACGGCGGCGGTGTCGCGATTGGTGAGCACCTGCACATCGTGGACGCCGTGCGCGTTCAGGGCGGTGACGGCACCGCGTGCGGTCGCTCCGAACCCGATGACGACCGCGCTCAGACGTCGTCCGTAGTCGCCCGTCGTCCCGCACAGTTGCAGTGCGTGCAGCACCGAGCAGTAGCCCGCGAGCTCGTTGTTCTTGTGGAACACGTGCAGGGCGAAGCCGCCGCCGGCGGTCCAGTGGTTCATCGCCTCCCAGGCTATGAGGGTGAGTCGTCGGTCGATGGCGAGCTGGGTCATCTCACGGTCTTGCACGCAGTGCGGCCAGCCCCAGAGCACTTGGCCGTCGCGCAGCTCGGCGAGGTCGGCGGCCTGCGGCTTCGGGAGCAGGATGACGTCGCACCGCGCGATGAGCTCCTCGCGGGTGCCGACCGCGCCGACGAGGGATTCGAGCTGGACATCGGAGACGCCGAAGTCCTCACCGTATCCGCGTTCGAGCATCATGTGCGCCCGGAGATCGGCATCGATGCGTTCCAGATGCGACGGATGCAGCGGGAGCCGCTTCTCGTCGGGCTTTCGCGAGTGCGCGAGCACTCCGAGTCGCAGGAGTTGAGGCTTCGTGTCGGCCATCGCGGACGTCCTGTCTGCCGAGGCGGCGCTGCACTCGACGAATTCACTCGCGGAATCCGCGACGAACCGGTCGCCGTCGAATCACCGGCCACGCGTGTGCACGGCCTGTTCCAGAGGCTACGCCATGCCGTCTCGCCTCGCGCCGTGCGCGTGGACCTCGATGCGCCGGTCGGGCGGCAGTGCGCCGGTCGGCAGCTCGCCGGTCGGCAGCTCGTCGGTCGGCAGCTCGCCGGTCGGCAGCTCGCCGGTCAGTCGCGCTCGTTGCCGCGACGATAGTTGCCGCTCGCTCGCGCGAGCAGGTGTTGAGCCTGTGATTCGTCGGCTCGCTGCAACGCGGCAACGAGTCGCGCTGCGCCCTGCCCGCCGACGGTCATGACCGCGCGCCCGCCGCGCGAGACGATCACGCTGCCCTGCTTGGTGATGCGGTAGTCGAATGGGTCGATGACGAGTCGCTCCCGCTCGTCTGACGCGCCGTTGCGTCCGGACATCTCGCTCCTATCGCAGACTCTTCGTGTGCCAGACCGTCTTGGTCTCGGTGAACGCGGCGATGCGACCGAGTGCCGGCGCCGCGGCATCCGCCCCCGACTCCGGTCGCAGCACGCGCTTCAACGTGTCGGCCGCCTGGACCTCGAGCGAGACCCAGTCGAGGTCGCCTGCCCCGACGAGGTCGAGCGCGTTGACGTCGGAGTGGCTCGCGAGCCACGGCGCGATCTCGGCGGGCGAACCCGTCAACACGTTGACGACCCCCTTCGGCACATCGCTCGTCGCGAGCACCTCGGCGAGGCTGATCGACGAGAGGGGGAACCGCTCGCTCGCGACGGCGACGACCGTGTTGCCGGCGACGAGCACGGGCGCGACCGCCGAGACGAAGCCGAGGAGGGAGGAGTGTTGCGGCACGACGACCGCCACGACGCCGGTCGGCTCGGGAACAGAGATGTTGAAGTACGGCCCCGCGACGGGGTTGGCGTTGCCGGCGACCTGTGCGTACTTGTCGGCCCAGCCCGCGTACCAGACCCAGCGATCGATCGCCTCGTCGACCTGCGCGGATGCCACGGCGCGCGTGACCCCCTCGGCCTCCTCGATCTCGGCGACGAACTGCCCGCGACGCCCCTCGAGAAGCTCCGCGATGCGGTAGAGCACCTGCCCGCGGTTGTACGCGGTGGCGCCCGCCCAACCCGACACGGACGCGCGAGCCGCCACGATCGCGTCGCGGGCGTCTTTGCGCGAGGCCCTCGCCGCGTTGGCGAGGAAGGAGCCGTCGGCGGCGAGCACTTCGTAGGTGCGGCCCGACTCGCTCCGGGGGAACGCTCCCCCGATGTAGAGCTTGTACGTCTTCGGCACGGCGAGACGGCTCATCGCTTCGATCCCTTCGCAGCGTTCTTGCGTTCTCGGGCGGGCTTCTCGGCGCGCGAGCGCTTCTCGGGCGCCGAGGCGTCCGCTTCGATGGCGGACTTCGATGCCGGACCTGCCAGCGCGGCAGGCCCGCTCGCGGCCCGCCCGATCGGGGCGGGCGAGAGGTAGGCGGCGAGGCCGTGCCGGCCGCCCTCGCGACCGTAGCCCGACTCCTTGTAGCCGCCGAACGGCGAGGCGGGGTCGAAGCGATTGAAGGTATTCGCCCAGATCACGCCGGCACGCAACTGGTCGGCGACCGCGAGGATACGGCTGCCCTTGTCGGTCCAGATGCCCGCGGAGAGCCCGTAGGGAGTGTTGTTCGCCTTCGCGATCGCCTCGGCGGGCGTACGGAAGGTCAGCACCGAGAGCACCGGGCCGAAGATCTCCTCACGCGCGATGCGGCTCGAGGTCTGCACGCCAGTGAAGATCGTCGGCGCGTACCAGAAGCCGTTCTCGGGGATCTCGCACGGGACGCTCCACCGGTCGGCACCCTCGGCCACGCCGATGTCGGAGAGCGCGCGGATGCGATCGAGCTGTTCCTTCGAGTTGATCGCGCCGATGTCGGTGTTCTTGTCGAGCGGGTCGCCCAGACGCAGTGTCGTCAGGCGCTGCTTCAGTCGTTCGACGACCTCGTCGTGGATGTTCTCCTGCACGAGAAGCCGGGATCCGGCGCAGCACACGTGGCCCTGGTTGAAGAAGATGCCGTTGACGATGCCCTCGATCGCCTGGTCGATGGGCGCGTCGTCGAAGACGATGTTCGCGGCCTTGCCGCCGAGTTCGAGCGTCACCTTCTTGTCGGTGCCTGCGACCTGCTTCGCGATGGCCCGGCCGACCGCGGTCGACCCGGTGAACGCGACCTTGTCGACGCCCTCGTGCGAGACGAGCGCGGCACCGGTGTCGCCGGCGCCCGTGATGATGTTCACCACACCGGGCGGCAACTCGGCCTGCTGCAGGATCTCTGCGAAGATCAGCGCGGAGAGCGGCGTCGTCTCTGCGGGCTTCAGCACGACGGTGTTGCCGGCGGCGAGGGCCGGGGCGATCTTCCACGCGAGCATGAGCAGCGGGAAGTTCCACGGGATGACCTGCGCGGCCACGCCGAGCGAGCGCGGCCCCGCTCCGAGGCCGGCGTGGTCGAGCTTGTCGGCCCAGCCGGCGTAGTAGAAGAACCAGGCCGCGACGAGCGGCACGTCGACGTCGCGCGACTCCTTGATCGGCTTGCCGTTGTCGAGCGACTCGGCCACGGCGAGCTCACGCGCCCGCTCCTGCACGAGGCGAGCAATGCGGAACAGGTACTTGCCGCGGTCGCGCCCGCTCATCTTCGACCAGGTGCGGTCGTATGCCCGCCGGGCGGCGGCCACCGCAGCGTCGACGTCGGCGGTGTTCGCATTCGCGATCATCGCGATGCGCTCTTCGGTCGCCGGGCTGATCGTCTGGAAGGGTTCGCCGCGACCGTCGACGAACTCGCCGTCGATGAAGAGGCCGTAGCCGTCGCGAAGCGAGAGGATCGCCCGCGACTCGGGGGCGGGTGCGTAGTCGAGGAAGCTCATGTGTTCGTCTCAGTCCGTCTCAGTCGATCGTCACGTAGTCGGCGCCGGAGTAGTGCCCGGTCGCGATCTTCTGCCGCTGCAGCAGCACGTCGTTCAGAAGACTCGAGGCACCGAAGCGGAACAGGTGCGGTTGCAGCCAGTCTTCGCCGACGGTCTCGGCGACCGTCACGAGGTACTTGATGGCGTCTTTCGACGATCGGATGCCGCCGGCGGGCTTCACGCCGATGCGCTGCCCGGTCGCGAGGTGCCAGTCGCGCACGACCTCGAGCATGAGCAGGGTGACGGGCAGCGTCGCCGCGGGCGCCACCTTGCCCGTCGAGGTCTTGATGAAGTCGCCGCCCGCGAGGATCGAGAGCCACGAGGCGCGACGCACGTTGTCGTACGTGACGAGCTCACCGGTCTCGAGGATGACCTTGAGGCTCGCGCTCGAACCGTCGGGTCGACGACATGCCTCCTTCACCGCGGCGATCTGGTCGAAGACGAGACCGTAGCGCCCGGCCAGGAATGCACCGCGGTCGATGACCATGTCGATCTCATCGGCGCCCGCCGCGACGGCTTCGGCCGTGTCGGCGAGTTTGATCTCGAGCGATGCGCGCCCGCTCGGAAACGCCGTCGCCACCGCCGCGACGGCGATCAGGCCGCCATCGGGGTCGCCGTGAGCGCCGCCCAGGGCCTCGACCGCGGAGGGCACCATGTCGCCGTACACGCAGACGGCTGCGACCCGGGGGGTCGAGACATCCGACGGATCGGGATTGACCGCCTTCGCGACGAGTGAGCGCACCTTGCCTGGGGTGTCGGCGCCCTCGAGCGTCGTGAGGTCGATGAGGGAGATGATGCGGTCGAGGGCCCACTGCTTGGAGCTCGTCTTGATCGAGCGTGTGCCGAGCCCCGCAGCGCGCTGTTCGAGGCCGACGGCATCGACTCCCGCGATGCCGTGCAGGTAGCGCCGCAGCGTGGCATCGTCGGGTTCACCGCCGAGCACGGCGACGGCCCGCTCGCGGGCTGAGACGAGGGAGGTGCCTGACATGAGAGGTGACCTGGCTTTCGTGAGGTGGTGCGGAGAACGGCGTCAGCCGCCGAGGAGGTGGAGCGCGGTGGCTTCGTCGGTGACGAGCACCGAGCAGAGCCGGCTGCGCACGACGGCGTCGGCGACGGCGTGCTTGCCCGGCCCCGAGACGACGGCGATCGCGAGGCGGGCCGTGCGCAACTCTTCGAGAGTGAGGCCGACGGTGCGCGCGTCGAGCGCCGGATCGACGATGTTGCCGTCGGAGTCGATGTAGCGGCCGACGACATCGCCGACGGCCCCCTTCTGCACGAGCAGGTCGACGTCGTGCGCCGAGAGGTAGCCGCTCTCGACGTGCACCGAGGAGTGGTCTGCCGCGCCGGCACTGAAGAGGTAGGCATCGGCCGACCGCGCGAGTTCGATGACGCCGGCCACGACTCGATCGGACTCGATCGCCTCTTTCGTCTCGAGACGTTCGAGGATCGCGGGGCTCGGCAGGAGTGTGGCGCTGCCGCCGCCCTTCTGGGCGATGCCGACCGCTGTCGCAGCGGCCGTGCCCGGCCGGCGGTTGAGGCTCACGCCGCCGTTGATCTGCACGACGTTGACGTTCGTCGCCCAGCCGCTGCGCAGGTGCTGGGAGAGGTCGAAGAGCGTGCGCCCCCAGCTGACACCGAGCGTGCGCGGCACGGGGCGCAGAGCGGTGAGGTAGTCGGCCGCGGCCTGTGCGGTGCGCGCCTGCAGTTCTTCGGGTGTGGCCACCCCGGCGGTCGAGACGACGATCGCGTCGTCGAGGCCGCGCTCGTCACGAAGGCGCCGCTCGATCGGCAGGCGCCTGGCGCGGGGGTGCAGGATCTCGATGCGGATGAACCCGCGCTGCTTCGCCTGCGCGAGGAGGCGCCCCACCTTCCACCGGGTGAGGCGCAGCGCCTGCCCGATCTCGTCTTGGGTCTTGTTCTCTTCGTAGTACAGCTCAGCGGCCCTGATCGAAAGCAGTTCGTCGATCTCGTCCATGCGCCTCCTCGTTCCACTCCAGCGTAGGCACGTGCGTGCGCGTCAGCAACACTCGCAGGCGATCGTGCTCACATGAGCAGATGCAGGCGACGAACTCAGCCGCCGAGCAACGGAGGTTGGTCGGGCGCCGGAGCGGGCGCGGGTTCCGCCGCGGCCGATGCCCGGTCCGCCCAGGCCGCCGCCCCGCGGCGATGACGCACCAGCACGAGCGCGCTGATGCCGACGAGCACGACGAACGCGATCGACAGGGCCCCGAGCGCGAACCAGTTCGCGTCGAGCCCGAGCACCAGTCCCGCTGCGATCACGGTGATCCCCGCAGCGGAGAGTTTCGACCCCGACTTCAGCTTCAGCGCGGGACTCATCCGTCCGTCAGGTCCGTCGCCGCCGACGAGCAGGATGTCGGCGAACGAGTCGATCGTTGCGAAGAGCGCACCGCTGTAGGCGAGAGCGCAGCCGAGTGCACCCCAGAGATTCGGTGCCTTCGGGGCGGAGACGACCTCGGCGAGCTGCAACACGGCGTCCATGACACCCGGATACTACGACCGCGCGCCGACCGCGGCAATGGTGCGTGCCCTGAGGCCGCGCTCAGCCGGCGAGGATGACTCGCGTGCGCTCGACGTCGTCGCGGATGGTGTCGACCAACGCCGGAATGCTCGTGAACGCCACCATGCCGCGGATGCGTTCGACGAACTCGACGTCGACGACGTGGTCGTAGAGGTCGATCTCACGGTCGAGCACGTACGCCTCGACCTGCTTCTTCGCGACACCCTCGAACGTCGGATTGTCGCCGACCGAGATCGCGGCAGGGTAGCGGGTGCCGGCGTCGGTCAGCCAGCCCGCATACACGCCATCGGCGGGGATGAGTCCCTCGGACTCGGGCGAGAGGTTCGCCGTCGGAAAGCCGAGTTCACGGCCCCTGGCAGCACCGTGCACCACGATGCCCGTCACCGTCGGGGTATGGCCGAGCAGTTCGGTCGCGCTTCTGATGTCGCCCGCTGCGAGCAGTTCGCGGACCCAGGTCGACGAGACGCGACGTTCACCCTCGGGACGCACGTCGTCGATGACGTCGACGGTGAACCCGAACTTCGCACCCAGCTCGATGAGGAGCGGCACGTCTCCGGCACCGCGTGCGCCGTAGCGGAAGTCCGCGCCGACGAGCACGGCCTCGGCGTCGAGGGCGTCGACGAGCACGCGCTCGACGAACTCCGTCGCCGGCACCGAGGCGAGCGCTCGGTCGAACGGCAGCAGCAGCGTGGCATCGACACCGGTCGTCGCGAGCAACTCGAGTTTCTGACGCACACTCACGAGCGGGTCGGGACACTTGTCGGGGGCGAGCAGCGCGAGCGGGTTGCGATCGAAGGTCACGACGATCGTCGCGAGGTCACGCTCGTCGGCGATGGCACGCGCGCTCGCGATGACGGCGCGATGGCCCTGATGCACGCCGTCGAACTTGCCGATCGTCACGATCGAGGGGCCGATGCCCGGGGGTACGGCCCCGAGTCCCTTGAAGGTCTTCACGAGGCATCAGCTCCCGGGGTCGGGCGGTGGCGCGCCAGCCACCACATGCCGAGCACCGGCAGCACGAGCGGAATGAACAGGTAGCCGGCGCCGAACCGCGACCACACCGTGTCGTGGGGGAAGAGCTCGGGCAAGACGATGCTGAGCGTGCCGATCACGATGACGCCGGTGAACTCGAACGCGATCGTCGCCCACGCCACCCGGTACCAGGCGATGCCGGGGCGAACCAGCGCGATCGTCGCGACGATGTAGACGACGGCCGCGAGCGCCGAGAGTGTGTAGGCGAGGGGCGCCTCGTCGAACTTCGAGGCGATCTGCACGAAGGAGCGGCCGATCGCCGCAAGCGCGAGCACGCCGTAGACGGCGACGAGCACTCGCCCGATGCCGCTCATCCGTCGGCCCTGCCGCGCATCGGGCCGGGCGCTGCGCACGTCACTCATGTCGCTCGATTCTCTCAGACCCGCGCTCACGCCTGCTGCACCGTCCAGATCTGCAGCATGCGGTAGACCATCACGCCCACCGCGAGCGCAGCGACCCCCAGGATCACCGTCGACCAGCGATTGCGTTCGACGAGCGCCCAGAATGCCGCTGCCGGCGGCAGAAGCAGCGCGCTGATGAGGTAGGTGTAGAACTCGAGCACGCTGCCGCTCGGCTCGTTGCCGGACGCCGGCGCAGCGATCGCCACGACGAGTTGCGCGACGAGCAGCACCTCGACGAGTGCGAGCGCGCCGATCGTGAGGTCGCTGGGCACCCGGCCCACGAGCCCGAGTGCGATGCACATCAGGCCCGCGACGACCGCAACGGCGAGTTGCACCCACGTGAACCACTCGATCATGCGCCGGCCTCCGTCGATGCGGCGGGCGGAAAGCCCGTGACGACCTTGAGCTGCGTACCGCGCGGCTCGACGATGGCGACGAGGTGGTCGTTCGGATCGACGGCCGCGAGCACCGAGGGCGGCGCGTCGGCGTCGGACGCCTCGAGCCCGCCGACGGCCGCGAGGTCGACGCGCTTGCCGTGGCCGAGGTCGACGGCCTGCTCGGCCGTGAGGGTCACGACGGGCAGCGCCCGCCGCGCGGCATCCGCAGGGCTCATGATGGCGCCCTCGACGTCGAAGCCCTCGAGTTCGCCCGCCTCATCGACACCGAACCGGCCGATGCGGGTACGACGGAGTGCCGCGAGATGGCCGCCGGTACCGAGAGCGGCGCCGAGGTCTCGGGCGAGGGCGCGGATGTACGTGCCCGACGAGCACTCGACGCGCACGTCGATGTCGAGGTGTCCATCGCCGGGGCGGAACGCGAGCGTCTCGAACACCGCCACGGTCACCCGACGCGGAGCCAGTTCGACGGCTTCGCCGTCGCGTACCCGCTGATAGGCGCGTCTGCCCGCGACCTTCACCGCGCTGACCGCGCTCGGCACCTGCTCGATCTCGCCTGTGAGGGGCTCGATCGCAGCGTGGACCGCGGTCTCCGCGACGGCGGCGACGAGTTCGACCGGGGCCGCCTCGAGCGGTTCGCCCTCGGCATCGTCGGTCGTCGTGCTCCAGCCGAGACGGATGGTGGCGACGTACTCCTTGTCGAGGCCGACGAGGTAGTGCAGGAGTCGCGTGGCACCGTTCACGCCCAGGAGGAGGAGTCCGGTGGCCATCGGGTCGAGGGTGCCGGCGTGGCCGATCTTGCGGGTGCCTGCGAGGCGGCGCATGCGCGAGACGACGTCGTGGCTCGTGATTCCCTGCGGCTTGTCGACGAGGAGGATGCCGCTGTTCACGACGTACAGGCTAACAGTCGCCACGCGAGCGGAGCCCGCACTGAGCACGGGGACGACGCGACTGTGGATGTGCAGGAATGCAGACGGGGCTCTGCACGATTGACCATTCCTCGAAACGGTGCCGTCCTTGACAGTTGACCTGGTGCCGCCTACCTTCGGGATGAAACCTGAATCATCAGTCAGGTTCGCACCGTCCTTCTATGGCAGCAGGAGATTCCCCCATGCGCTCACCACGAGATGCCCTCGCAAGGGCCGCCGCCCGATGACGACGAGCACCGCGATTCCGCAGTTGCTGACCGCCCGAGCGCTGACGAAGGACTTCCGCGGCTTCACGGCCGTGCGCCAGGTCGACCTCGCCATCGCAGCCGGGTCGGTGCACGCCCTCGTCGGCCCGAACGGCGCAGGCAAGACCACGCTCTTCAACCTGCTCACCGGGTTCCTCACCCCGACGTCGGGAACGATCACGTTCGACGGGCAGGACATCACGGGCAAGCAGCCGGAGGACATCGCGCACCTCGGCATCGCGCGATCGTTCCAGATCACGAGCCTCTTCGACAATCTCACGGCGCTCGAGCACCTCGAACTCGCGCTGGCGAGCCCGACGGGGCTCGGGCTCCGCTTCTGGCGATCGTCGCGCTCGCTCCGACGTTTCCGCGCTCGTTCGGTCGATCTGCTCGATCAGGTCCATCTGGCAGACCTCGCCGACCGCGAGGTGGGCGAGTTCGCCTACGGCCAGAAGCGCGCACTCGAACTCGCGCTCGCCCTGGCGCTCGACCCGAAGCTGCTGCTGCTCGACGAGCCGACCGCGGGCATGAGCCTCGAAGACGTCGATCGCACGATCGAACTCGTGAAGCAGATCTCGGCCGGGCGGACGGTCGTGTTCGTCGACCACAACATGCACGTCGTCGGCAGCCTCGCCGATCGGGTGAGCGTGCTGCAGCAGGGCGAGATCCTCGTCGAGGGCACCTATGACGAGGTCCGCACCGATGAGAAGGTCATCACGGCATACCTGGGGCAGACGCAATGATCGAGACAGACGCCATGATCGAGATCGGCGGACTCTCCGCCCAGTACGGCGAGGCACGCGTGCTGAACGACGTCTCGCTGACCGTGCGACCCGGCGAGGTCGTGACACTCGTCGGCCGCAACGGGGCGGGCAAGACCACGCTGCTGCGTTCGATCATGGGCCTGCACCGAGACCTCAGCGGTTCCATCGCCTACGACGGCAAGCAGATCGAGACGTGGTCGCCGAACGCCAGGGCGCGGGCCGGCATCGGTTGGGTGCCGGACGACCGCGGCATCTACGCGAGCCTCACGGTCGCCGAGAACCTCGCCCTGCCGCCGGTCGTGCACACGGACGCGTGGTCGATGGAGCAGATCCATGCGACGTTCCCGCGTCTGCGCGAGCGCCGGTCGTCGATGGGCACCCAGCTCTCGGGCGGCGAGCAGCAGATGCTCGCGATCGCCCGCGTGCTCCGCATGGGCTCGCGCCTCTTGCTGCTCGACGAGCCGAGCGAGGGTCTCGCCCCCGTCATCGTGCAGCGCATCGGCGAGATCATCCGCGAGATCACGGCGCAGGGCGTCGCCGTGCTGCTCGTCGAGCAGAACGTGAAGTTCGCATCCACCGTCGCCGATCGGCACTACCTCCTCGCGCAGGGCCGCGTGGTCGAGCAACTCAGCAACGCCGACTTCCTCGCTCGCGAGGGCGAACTCCTGGAGCACCTCGGCATGTAGCGCCCGGCACCGTTCCCCAGATCCTCCCGAGCGCGGCGGCGCCACCCGGCATCCGACACGCCCGATCCATCCACAGCACCACCTACGAAGGAGTAGACATGGCATCCACGAGACGAGGCCTCCTCGGCGTCACCGGCTTCGCTGCGAGCGCGCTGCTGCTCGCCGGCTGCGCCGGCGGACCAGCGCCCGCCGCCGAATCCGAACTCAGCGACGACAAGGTCGTGATCGGACTGCTCAACGACCAGTCGGGCGTCTACAAGGACCTCTCGGGCCCCAACAGCGAAGTCGCGATCGAGATGGCGATCGAGGACTACTTCGCCGAGTACGGCGACGAGGCGGTCGTGACCGAGGAACAGCTCGAGATCGTCACGGCCGACACCCAGAACAAGCCGGATGTCGCGAACACCCAGGCCCAGCAGATGTACGACCGCTCGAACGCCGACATCATCCTCGATGTTCCGGCGTCGTCGGCCGCCCTCGCGGTCGCCGAGGTCGCTGCCCAGAAGAAGAAGTTGTACATCAACGTCGGCGCGGCCACGATGGAGCTCACCGGTGCGGCCTGCAACCCCTACACGTTCCACTGGGCCTACAACACCCAGATGCTCGCCAAGGGTGCCGCGGGCGTCGTCGAAGACGGCGGCGAGACCTGGAGTCTCGTCTACCCCGACTACGCCTTCGGCCAGGACATGGTGAAGTCGTTCACCGGCGCGGTCGAAGATGCCGGCGGCACGATCAACGAGTCGATCGCCACGCCGTTCCCGAACGACAACTTCTCGACGTTCATCACGCGCGCGGCGTCGACGAATCCCGATGTCGTGGGCATCATGGCGGCGGGCGGCGACCTGATCAACTTCGTCAAGCAGTTCAACCAATCGGGCGTGCGCGATCAGGCGACCCTCGCCGTGGGCCTCATGTTCATCACCGACATCCACTCGCTCGGCGTCGAAGAGTTCGCCGGCACCACCTTCACCGACGCGTGGTACTGGAACTACGACGAGCAGAATCGCGAGTTCGCCGACCGCTTCCAGAAGCTGACCGACACCCGCCCGTCGTTCGCTCACGCCGCGAACTACTCGGCCGCGTACCAGTACCTCGACGCCATCCAGCGCGCGGGCACGGATGACGCGGACGCCATCGTCAGCGAGCTCGAGGGCTTGAAGGTGAATGACGTGTTCCTCCGCAACGGCGAGATCCGTGCGGGCGACCACTCGGTCATCCACGACTCGTACGTCGCCAAGGTGAAAGCAGCCGACGATGTCGAGGAGGACTGGGACTACGAGGAGATCATCGCGACGATCCCGGCCGAGGACGCGTTCCCCGACGTGAACCCGGACTGCTCGCTCTGACCGGTTCTTGATCCACGGGGGTGGGTGGCGCTCGCCAGCCACCCCCACACCTCTCGGAAGCTGAAGACATGGAAGCCTTCCTCCAATACACCGTGCAGGGGCTCGCCGCCGGCGGGTTCTACGCCCTCGCCGCCCTCGGCCTCGCCGTGATCTTCGGCGCGCTCGGCGTGGTCAATTTCGCTCACGGTTCGTTCTACATGCTCGGCGCGGTCACCGCCGCCGTGCTCCTCGACGTGCTCGACATCCACTTCTGGGCGTCGCTCGTGATCGTGCCGATCCTCATGTTCATCTTCGGCGTCATCGTCGAACTGCTGCTCGTGCAGTGGCTGCTGAAGCTCGACATCCTCTACAACTTCCTGCTCACGTTCGGTCTGAGCCTCGTGCTCGTCGACCTCGTGAAGCGGCAGTACGGCGTCTCGGGCCTGCCGTACGAGCAGCCGGCGGGACTCGACGGGCTCATCCGGCTCGGTTCCGTCGAGATCCCCGCGTACCAGCTGTTCGTCTTCCTGTTCTCGCTCGCCGTGTGCCTCATCGTCTGGCTCGTGCTCGCCAAGACGCGTGTCGGCATGATCGTGCGCGCGGCGACCGAGGAACCCGAACGGGCCCGGGCGCTCGGCATCAACGTGAGCGCCTGGGTCACTCCGGTGTTCGGTTTCGGCGTCGCGCTCGCGGGGCTCGCCGGCGTGCTCGCAGCCCCGTTCCGGGCGGTCACGGCGACGATGGGCAGCAACTTCGTCATCATCCTGTTCGCGATCGTCGTCATCGGGGGCCTCGGCTCCGTGCTCGGCGCGGTCGTGGCGGGCTTCCTCGTGGGGCTCGTCGAGGCATACGGCCAGGGTTACGCGGGCACCTTCTCCCAAGTGCTGATCTTCGTGCTGATGGCGGTCGTCATCATGGTGCGGCCCGCCGGCCTGTTCGGAAGGAAGGAAGCGGTATGAGCACCGATCTCGAGACGCCGATCCCGACGAAGTTCGACGTCAGCGACTTCGATCCCCAGGCCCGGCGCGCCCGGAGCATCCGCCGGATCCTGCTGGGCGTCGTCGCGCTCGTGGCCGTCATCGGCCTGCCGTGGTGGGTCTACCCGCCCATCGCCGTCGACATCGCCGCGTGGGCCCTGTTCGCCATCTCGGTCGACCTGCTGCTCGGTTTCGTGGGTCTGCTCTCGTTCGGACATGCGGCGTTCTGGGGCGTCTCCGCCTACTCCGCCGGACTCATCGCGCAGAACCTCGGCGTGCCGTTCCCGGTGGCGATCATCGGCGGCGCCATCGCGGCGATGATCATCGCGGTGCCGATCGGCTACCTCGCCGTGAAGCGCGCGGGCATCTACTTCGCGATGGTGACGCTCGCGTTCGCGCAGATGATCTGGTTCGTGGCGAATCAGTGGAACGACGTCACGGGCGGTGAGAACGGCCTGCAGGGCGTTCCGAAGTCGTTCTTCGGCATCGAGCTCATCGAGACCGAGGCGTTCTACTTCTACTACGTCGCCGTGATCCTGATCGTGCTCGGCGCGTGGCTGGCATGGCGCATCGTGAACTCCCCGTTCGGGCGGGTGCTCGTGGCGATCCGCGACAACCCCTCGCGCACCCGAGCGCTCGGCTACGACGTCGAGCGCTACAAGCTGATCGCGTTCGTGCTCTCGGCCGGCATCGCCGGCATCGCCGGCGGCGTGTTCGCCATCAGCCACGGATTCGTGTCGCTGCAGGAGCTCGACTGGTCCACCTCGGGCAAGGTCGTGCTCATGACGGTGCTCGGCGGCATGGGCACCCTGTGGGGCGGCCCCATCGGCGCTGCGGTCATCGTGCTCCTCGAGGATCGGCTCGCGACGAGCGGTTTCGACGGCATCGGCATCATCACCGGGTCGATCTTCATCCTCTGCGTGCTGCTGTTCCGACGCGGCATCTGGGGCACCGCGAAGAACCTCATCGACAAGGCAACGGCGGCCTTCGCGAAGCGCAAGGGGTGAAACGAGCGGTCGCCCGAGCACCCTACGCTTGAAGGGTGAGGATCGGCATCATCG
The DNA here is from genome assembly GCF_006337065.1 of Agromyces laixinhei. Taxonomy (NCBI): domain Bacteria; kingdom Bacillati; phylum Actinomycetota; class Actinomycetes; order Micrococcales; family Microbacteriaceae; genus Agromyces; species Agromyces laixinhei. Next base: position 2,558,314 of record NZ_CP040872.1, read on the forward strand.
GCGCGGGCGCACTCGGCGGCACGTTCGCGGTTCTGCTCTCACGTGCCGGTCACGAGGTCGAGGTCACGGCGCGCGGAGCCGGACTCGAGGCGATCAGGGTTGGCGGCATCCGGCTGACCGGCGGGTACGGCGACCTGCACGTGCGGGTCGCCGCGGGTACGCGCCTCTCGGTGCGGCCGGATCTCGTGCTCGTGTGCACCAAGGCGCAGGACGCCGCCGCAGCGATCGAAGGCAACGCCCCGCTCATCGACGGTGCAACGGTCGTCGTCGTGCAGAACGGCCTCGACGGCGTGGTGACGGCCGAACGGCTGTTGCCGTCGTCGACCTGCATGGGGTTGCTCTCGATCATCGCCGCGAACTACACGGAGCCCGGCTCCGTGCGGGTGACCACCACCGCCGCGAGCTACCTCGGCCGCGGCGACGGGCTCGCCGACGCAACGTGCGTGCGCGTCGCCGCGATCCTCTCCGAGGCGGTGCCCGTCATCGCGATCGACGGCTTCCGCGGGGCGCAGTGGACGAAGCTCGTCGTCAACATGCTGAACGCCGTGCCCGCGATCGTCGGGCGCAGCGTGCAGGAGGTCGTCGACGATCGGCGCCTGCGCCGGGTCGTCACCGCCGAGATGCGCGAGTGCGTGCGCGTCGGCATCGCCCGCGGCATTCGCTTCGGCAGGTTGCAGGGGCTGGGAAACCTGCGGTTGCGGCTCTTCGCGCGCTTGCCGCTCGTGATCGGACAGGTGCTTCCGTGGCTGATGCGGATCCGCATGGGCGGCAACCCGAACCTCGGCTCGACCCAGCAGAGCGTGCGCCGCGGTCAGCCGACCGAGATCGACCACCTGAACGGCGTGGTCGTGCGCGAGGCAGCTGCCGCCGGTCGGGTCGCGCCCGTCAATCGAGCGCTCACCGCGCTCATGCACGAGGTCGAGGACCGCGGCGCGTTCCTGCCTGCCGAGCGGGTGCTCGACGCGGTGCGGGTCTGACCCCGACCTCGCGAGCAGTATGCCCACGGATGCAGCCTGGCGCACAACGATGAGGAGCTTCACCGACGAGGTGTGCGATTATGCAGAGATGTCGACGACGACGCTGCGCCCTCCACGCCCGAACCCCGATGACCTGCTGGTGCTGCTCGCGGTCTCCCGCACCGGCCGGTACACCGCCGCCGGCGCCGAGCTCGGCGTCAACCACACCACGATCGCGCGGCGGATCACCGCCCTCGAGAGCGCACTCGGCGGACGAGTGCTCGCGCGCGGCGCCGACGGGTGGATGCTCACCGCGCTCGGTGAGCACGCGATCGCCGCCGCCGAGGGCGTGGAGCGCGCACTCGACGGCCTCTCCCCCGAGGACCCACGGCTCGCCGGGGTCGTGCGGCTCTCGGCGACCGACGGCTTCAGCGGGTTCATCGCGTCACCCGCGATCGTCGCGGTGCGACGCAAGCATCCGGATGTCTCACTCGAGATCGTCGCGGCCCAGCGGCGCGCAGCACAGCACCGCATGGGCGTCGACCTCGAGGTCGTGGTCGGCACGCCGCACGTGCATCGTGCCGAGGCCGTGCACCTCGCCGACTACGCGCTCGGCCTCTACGCGAGTCGCTCCTTCCTCGAGCGGCACGGCACGCCTCGTTCGCCCGCCGACCTCGAGGGGGCTCCGCTCGTCTACTTCATCGAGTCGATGCTGCAGGTCGATGCCCTCGACGAAGCGCGCCGGTCGACCCAGGGCATGATCGACGCGGTCTCCAGCACGAACGTGTACGTGCACGTCGACGCGACCCGTGCCGGCGCCGGGTTCGGCCTGCTGCCCGCCTTCCTCGCCGATGGACACGACGACCTCGAGCGGCTCTTCGCCGATGAGATCGATGAGCGCTTGCCCTACTGGCTCGTGTGTCGCCCCGAGGCGCTGACGCAGCCGGTCGTGCTCGCGTTCATCGAGGCTCTCCGGGCGCGCATCGCCGACGTCACCGACGAATTGCTCGGGCGGAGCGCCCGAGCCGCCTGACCTCGGCCCGATACCCGGAATGACGAACGCTGGCGACACACGACGAAGGGGCCCGGCGACCTGCGAGCCGGACCCCTTCGTCGCTGCAGCGGCTAGGACTTCTTGCGCCGCAGGCGTGCGATCACGATGAACGCGGCGCCTGCGAGCACGATCAGCCCCGCGACGATCGCGATCGTCGTGCCGGCGAAGCCGGTGTGCGCGAGGCTCTCGCCGGCCGCGGGCGTCGACGGGGTTTCACCCTCGCCACCGGGCTCGCCCGGCGTGGGAGGTGCCACGGCACAGTCGGGGGTGGCCTCGGGGTAGACCAGCTCGACCGGCAGCTCGGGGTTCACGACGATGGTCGCGTTCGTGAGGTCGCGGGTCCAGGCGAAGTTTCCGTCGGTCTCGACCCAGGTTCCGTCGTCGAGCCGGGTCCAGCCGGGCCAGCCGTCGGCGTTGCCCTCGTCATCGACCGAGGCACCGGGCCAGAGCACCTTGCCCTGGAGCAGGCCCTGCTCGTCGAGCTCGCCGAGGTCGAGCGTCTCGGAGTCGGTGCCGTCGCTCAACACGAGCCGCACGTTCCGGTCGGTCACCTGGTCGTCGGGGTCGGTGAGCGCGACGTCGAAGAAGATCCACGGGGAGTCCGCCTCGCAGACACCCGTCACGACGGAACCGTCGAGGCTCGCCTCTGTGCATGCCTCGTCGTCGACCTCGAAGTTCCAGGTCGTCTTCGCGCCGGGTGCGAAGACGTAGCCGTCTCTCGCGGTCGCCGTGACCGTGATCACGCCACCCTGTTCGGCCTGCGTCCACTCGATGAAGTCCGTGTTGTCGGGGAGGGTCACCTGCTCATTGCCGGGCCCGCACTCGTCGCTGAACGTCGGTGCGCCCTCCACTTCGATCTCCTCGGGCCCAGACGTCGTGCAGTCACCCTTCAGATTCTCGACTCGACCGTCGGAGCCCTTCGTGAAGTCGTCGCTCCACGTCGTGAATGCGTACACCCACGGGGCGGTCGTCGTATCGCCGGGCAGGCTCTCGGTTCCGAGGGTGATCGTGACGTTTCCGTCAGAGGCGACCGGACCCCGGTCCATGCCCGCATCGCTCTTCGGCGTGCCGTCGAATGCGGCGGTGCCGACGCGCCACATCGTCACCCCGTGCTTGCCCGAAGCCTGCGACAACTTCAGCGAGTACGTCACGTCGTACTCGCCGGTGACGGGGTTGCACGCGGCCTTCGCGATGAGGTCGCCGGTGTGCGCGCTGGCGGGGGCGACGACGCCCACGACGGCGAGTCCCGCGCCGAGCGCGAGTGAGGTGAGGATCGCCGCGATGCGGCGGAACGGGCGTCGTGACGACCATCGCACGCGAGTGCGGGCATCAGTGTCGAAGTGCGCCGGAACGGCGCCGGGATTGCTCATTCGGGTTGTCTCCATCGGTCGGCCCGGCTCGGTCGACGAATCCGAGGTGACGGCGGCGCGAGGAGGCGCACAGCACGGTCGACGGGCGCGGTGCGCTCATCGACGGACGTCGGGTGGATCGGGTGGAGAATCGGGTTCGCAGAGCCGGGGGGCTTGGCAGTGCCCCCCATTATGTCCCCTCGAAGGGGGACGCGTCACGTACCGCTTGCGAAGGGTGCGAAATCGTGACCGAACCGTGCGCTGGGCCGGCAGACCCGCCGGCGCTGCGCCCGATCAGGGGCGACCGGAGCGGCCGCGCTTCGGGTGCTCGGGGTCGCGGTTGTCGACGACGACGGATGCCACGAGGCGCGGGTCGCCCTCGGCGTACGCGAGGACGTCGGCAGGGTCGACGGGGTCGCCGTCGAGGGCGATCCGCACGTCCCACAGCTCGGCGAGCCGTTGCCGCAGCAGGAACCGGCCGTCGACGATGAGGATCGCGTCGTCGGGGCCGGTGATCCACTTGGGCTCGACCCAGGCGTCGCGGGCCGGGTCCCAGACCCGGGTCACGAAGGCCGTCGAGCCGCCGAGCCGGAACGGCTCGACGAGCACGCGGCGCAGCGCGGATTCGTCGAACCCGTACCGGTGGTACCGCGCGGGCGTGTCATCGCCGAACACGGACTGCGCCTCCCGCGATCGGTGGAATCCCTCCATGCTCGCGCGGAACACCGAGTGGTCCCGCTCCTCGAGCACGGCGGCGAGGTCGTCGCCGAACGCCGTCTTGCCGCTCTGCAACGGCCCGTCGATTGCGACGATCATGCGTCCCCGCCCGTGATGCCGCAGCACCTCGTCGGCGATCGAGCGAAGGAAGGTGACGCGGGGCGTGGTGACGAGCCTCATGAGAGACGAGCCTAGCTCCGCGGCATCCGCACGCCCGTAGGCTGAACGGATGCCACGCCCGCCGACCCCCGACACGATCGCGACCTCGGTCGTCGACTGGTTCGCCGACGCCGCCCGGCCGCTGCCGTGGCGAGCGGCCGGGGTCTCGCCGTGGGCGGTGCTCGTGAGCGAGTTCATGCTGCAGCAGACGCAGGTCGCGCGTGTGGTGCCGCGCTGGGAGGCGTGGATCGCCCGCTGGCCGACCGCGGCGGCGCTCGCCGCGGAACCGCCGTCGGAGGCGGTGCGCGCATGGGAACGGCTCGGGTATCCGCGACGCGCGTTGTGGCTGCACCGCGCCGCGGTCGAGATCGTCGAGCGCCACGACGGAGAGGTGCCGGCCGACATCGATGCGCTGCTCGCCCTCCAGGGCATCGGACCCTACACGGCGCGCGCGATCGCGGCGTTCGCCTTCGGCGCGCGGGTGCCGGTCGTCGACACGAACACCCGCAGGGTCATCGCCCGCGCCGTGGCCGGTCAGGCCGAACCCGGGCCGCCGTCGACGAGCCGGGACCTCGCAGCGATGGCGGGGCTGCTCCCCCGCGACCGCGACGCCGCCCGCCGATTCAACGCCGGGGCGATGGAGCTCGGGGCGACGATCTGCACCGCGCGGTCGCCGCGGTGCGACGCGTGCCCGATCGCCGGGGCGTGCGCGTGGCGAGCTGCCGGATACCCGGCGTACACGGGCCCGCGGAAGGCGGGTCAGCCGCGGTTCGAAGGCTCCGATCGACAGGTTCGCGGCCTGGTCATGCGGGAGCTGCGCGCTGCGCACCGTCCCGTCTCACGAGCCGAGTTCGAGCCGCTCTGGGCGGATGCGGCGCAACTCGAGCGCGCCCTCACGACGCTTGTGGCCGACGGGCTGGCTGTCGGCAACCCCGACGGCTACCGCCTGCCCGAGAGGTGATCAGCGCGAGGCATCCGCTTCGTCGACCCTGCCGTCGGCACCGTCGTCGTCCTGGTACTCGCGAGGCTTGACGTACGGGTCTGCTTCGCCCGCGTACTCGGCGGTCGCGGCGAACTCGGCCGTCTCAGCGTCGCGCGTCTGCGCCTCACGGAGCAGCGCGCTGATGTGCTCGGCGTTCTCGGGGATCGCATCGGCGATGAACTCGAGCGACGGCGTCAGTCTGGCAGTGATGTTGCGGCCGACCTCACTGCGGAGCATCCCGGTCGCCGCCTTCAGCGCCTTGGCGGAATCCTGCCGCTCTTCGTCGGTGCCGTACACCGTGTAGAAGATGCTGGCGTGCTGCAGGTCGCCGGTGACGCGAACGTCGGTGATCGTGACGAACCCGAGCCGAGGGTCGCGGAGGCCCTTGTCGAGGCGTTTCGCGACGATCTCCTTGATGCGATCGGCCATCTTCCTGGCCCGTGCCGGATCAGCCATGCTGTGTCTCCCCTTCCGAGAGTGAGGAGGGGGTGACGGATGCTCCGCCACCCCCTGACCAGGATCTAGCCCCTGGGCTTCTCCCGCATCTCGATCGTCTCGATCTCGTCGCCCACCTGGATGTCGTTGAACTTGCCGAGGCCGATGCCCGCCTCGAAGTCCGTGCGGACCTCGGTGACGTCGTCCTTGAAGCGGCGCAGCGACTCGATCGCGAGGTTGTCGCCGACGACGACGCCCTCACGGATGACGCGAGCCTTGGCGTTGCGCGTGATCGTTCCCGACCGCACGATGACACCGGCGATGTTGCCGAACTTCGAGGAGCGGAACACCTCGCGGATCTCGGCGACGCCCGACTGCACCTCTTCGAACTCGGGCTTCAGCATGCCCTTCAGCGAATCCTCGATCTCGTCGATCGCGTTGTAGATCACCGGGTAGAAGCGGATGTCGACACCCTCACGAGCCGCGCGCTCGCGCGCCTTCGTGTCGGGGCGCACGTTGAAGCCGACGATGATCGCGTTGTCGATCGTCGCGAGGTTGACGTCGCTCTCGGTGATGGCACCCACACCGCGGTGGAGGATGCGCAGCTGCACCGACTCGTCGACCTCGATCTTCATGAGCGACTCTTCGAGCGCCTCGACGGCACCCGACACGTCACCCTTGATGATGAGGTTGAGCGACTCGACCTTGCCCTCTTCGAGTGCACGGGTGAAGTCCTCGAGCGAGATGCGCTTGCGTGCCTTGGCCAGCTGGGCGTTGCGCTCTGCGGCCTCGCGCTTCTCGGCGATCTGACGCGCGGTGCGGTCCTCCTGCGTGACGAGGAAGGTGTCACCGGCACGCGGAACGCTCGAGAGGCCCTGCACCTGCACCGGACGCGACGGTGTCGCCTCGGCGACGGCGTCTCCGTTCTCGTCGACCATCGCACGCACGCGGCCGTAGGCCATGCCCGCCACGATGGCGTCGCCGACCCGCAGCGTTCCCGACTGGATGAGCACGGTCGCGACCGCGCCGCGCCCCTTGTCGAGCTTCGCCTCGATGGCGACACCGCGGGCGTCCTTGTTCGGGTTCGCACGTAGGTCGAGACCGGCGTCGGCGGTGAGGATCACCGCGTCGAGCAGTTCCTGGATGCCGATGTTCTCGCGAGCCGACACGTCGACGAACATGACGTCGCCGCCGTACTCCTCGGCCACGAGACCGAACTCCGTGAGCTGCTGACGAACCTTGGCGGGGTTCGCCTCGGGCTTGTCGATCTTGTTCACCGCGACCACGATCGGCACGTTCGCCGACTGTGCGTGGTTCAGTGCCTCGACCGTCTGCGGCATGATGCCGTCGTCGGCCGCGACCACGAGGATGGCGATGTCGGTCACCTGGGCACCACGGGCGCGCATGGCGGTGAACGCCTCGTGGCCCGGGGTGTCGATGAAGGTGATCGCGCGGTCTTTGTCTTCGTGCTGGGTGTGCACCTGGTACGCACCGATGTGCTGGGTGATGCCGCCCGCTTCGCCCGCGACGACGTTCGCGTTGCGGATCGCGTCGAGGAGCCGGGTCTTACCGTGATCGACGTGGCCCATGACCGTGACGACCGGAGGACGCGCCATGAGTTCTTCGTCGGTCTCGTCCTCGAGCTCTTGGTCGAGGTCGATGTCGAAGCCCTCGAGCAGCTCGCGGTCTTCATCTTCGGGCGAGACGATCTGGATCTTGTAGCCGAGTTCTTCGCCGAGCACCTGGAACGTGGCCTCGTCGAGCGACTCGGTCGCCGTGGCCATCTCACCGAGGTGGAACAGCACGGTCACGAGCGAACCGGGGTTCGCATCGATCTTGTCGGCGAAGTCGGAGATCGAGGAGCCACGACGCAGACGGATGACGGTGGTGCCGTCGCCGCGGGGAACGCTCACGCCGCCGAGCGACGGAGCCTCCCGCATCTCGAATTCGGCCCGCTTCGTGCGCTTCGACTTGCGTGACTTGCTCTTGCCGCCACCGCGGCCGAAGGCGCCTGCCGTGCCGCCGCCAGGGCCGCGGCCACGACCGCCGCCACCGGGACGCGGGCCGCCGAAGCCGCCGCCGGGCGCACCGCCTGGGCGCTGGAAGCCACCGCCGCCGCCGGGACGAGCACCTGCGCCGCCACCGCCGGGGCGCTGGAAGCCGCCGCCTGGACGCCCACCGGCACCGGCCGGACGCGGTGCGCCCGGTCGCGGTGAACCAGGACGCGGGGCCTGGGGTCGCGGGATGTTGCCGGGGTTCGGACGCTGGCCCATGCCCTGAGCACTCGAGAACGGGTTGTTGCCCGGGCGAGGCTGGGCCGGGCGCGAGCCCATGCCCTGCGAGCTCGAGAACGGGTTGTTGCCGGGGCGGGGCGTGCCGCCGCCCGGGCGCGGCGCGCCGGGACGCGCGGCACCGGGCTTCGGGGCCCCAGAGGGCTTTGCGACGTCGGCACCGGAGCCGGCTGCGTCATCGGACGACGCTGCCGCCGGGGCATCCGTCGCCTTCTCGGCTGCGGCCTGCGCTGCACGCTCTTCGGCCTGCGCCTGGCGTTCGGCGACCGTGAGCGGAGCCTCGACGACGGGAGCCTCGGCGGCCTCGTCCGCGGCAGGCGCCTCAGGGCGCTTCGGAGCCGGCTTGGGGCCCGGCTTCGCACCGGGCTTCGCACCGGCGGAGGCTGCGGGCGCGGCCGGGGCCGAAGCGGCGGGCGCTGCAGCTGCGGCCGCACCTGCGGCCTCGAGCGCCGCCTTCAGCCGACGTGCGACGGGGGGTTCGATGGACGACGAGGGTCCTTTGACGTACTCGCCCATCTCCTTGAGCTTCTCAAGGGCGATCTTGCTGTCGACACCGAGTTCGGATGCGATCTCGTGTACGCGTGGTTTGGCAGCCACTTCTCTCCTGTTCCGGGCCCGACCCCGGACAGGGGCGGACCATCACTGACGGACGGGTCTCATTTCGAGCCGCTCATTAGTTGTCACTCATTGGTCATCACTTCGCCGTTCAGCTTGTTCTCTACATTGCCGGTGTCCACCTCGCCGCGAATGCGGAGCGCACGCCCGAAGGCGCGTCGCCGCACGGCGAGCTGGTAGCACTCGAGTGACGGATGCAGCCACGCCCCCCTGCCCGGAAGCACAGCCTCATCATCTGCGATGACGTGGGAGTTCTGGGCGACGAGCCTCAGAAGTGAGGCTCGTGGGGCACGCGAACGGCATCCGATGCACGTTCTGACGGGTTCCATCTTACACTCTGCGCTGTGTGGCCGCTGACGGCGGCCGATCGGTGGATGTCGGCGGTGACCGCTCGGCGCCCGTTCGGTTCAGTCGGACTCGAGGGCCGAGTCGGGCTGGATGTCGATCTTCGCTCCCGTCAGCTTCGCGGCGAGACGGGCGTTCTGGCCCTCCTTGCCGATGGCCAGCGAGAGCTGGTAGTCGGGCACGAGCGCGCGCACGGCTCGCGTGCCCTCATCGATCACGAACGCGCTCGTGACCTTCGCGGGGCTCAGCGCACTCGCCACGAAGGTCGCGAGGTCGTCGTTCCAATCGACGATGTCGATCTTCTCGGCGCCGAGCTCCGCCGTCACGGCGCGGACGCGCTGACCGAGCTCACCGATCGCGGCGCCCTTGGCGTTGACGCCGGGCTGGGTCGCCCGCACCGCGATCTTCGTGCGGTGGCCCGCCTCCCTGGCGAGCGAGACGATCTCGACGACGCCGGAGGCGATCTCGGGAACCTCGAGCGCGAAGAGCTTGCGCACGAGCGCCGGGTGGGTGCGCGACACCGTGATCGACGGCCCCTTGAGCCCCTTGGCCACGCTCGTCACGTAGACGCGGATGCGCTGGCCGTGCGCATACTCCTCGCCGGCCACCTGCTCTTCGGGCGGCAGGATCGCCTCGACGGTGCCGAGGTCGATGTGCACCATGCGCGGGTTCGGGCCCTGCTGGATGATGCCGGCGACGATGTCGCCCTCGCGCCCGCGGAACTCGCCGAGCACGGCGTCGTCGGCGAGATCGCGCAGTCGCTGGTTGATGACCTGCTTCGCGGCGAAGGCGGCGATGCGGCCGAAGTCGCTCGGGCTGCCTTCGGCCTCGCCGACGACGTTGCCCTCTTCATCGAGTTCGGGAACGAACACCGAGACGTGGCCGGTCTTGCGATCGAGGTGCGCACGGGCCCCTTCGGGGTTCGCGTGGCCGTGCTGGTCGGGGTGCGTGTGCTTCAGGTAGGCCATGAGAATGGCCTGCTCGATGATCTCCACCAGCTCATCGAACGGGATCTCCTTCTCGCGCTCCATCATCCGCAGCACGCTGAGGTCGATATCCATGAACCCGGCCTCCTCTATTCAGCTCTCGTGCCGCTTCCCCTCGGAGCGGACAGGACTCTACGGTACCCGATGCACGGGCCTCCAGACAGCCACTTCGGGCGCTCAGGCGAGCGCGGAGACCACCCCGTCGATCGGCACACTCGTGCGCTCGCCGGTGGCGCGATCCCAGACCTCGACGACACCGTCGGCGACGCCACGGCCGACGATCACGATCTTCGGCACGCCGATGAGTTCGGCATCGCCGAACTTCACACCGGGCGAGACCTTGGGGCGATCGTCGTAGAGCACGTCGAGACGGGAGGTTTCGAGTTCGGGACACGATCGTTTCTGCGGTGTCGAAGACCAACGGGTCCTTGCCGGTGGCGACGACGTGCACGTCGAACGGAGCGACGGCGGCCGGCCAGACGAGGCCCTTGTCGTCGTTGTTGTCTTCGGCGAGGATCGCGAGGATGCGGGTCACGCCGATGCCGTAGGAGCCCATCGTGACGGTCGCGAGCTTGCCGTTCTCGTCGAGCACCTTGAGGCCGAGCACCTCGGCGTACTTGCGGCCGAGCTGGAAGACATGGCCGATCTCCATGCCGCGGGCGAGCTCGACCGGCCCTGACCCGTCGGGAGCGGGGTCGCCGGCGAGCACGTTCGATGCCTCGATCGTTCCGTCGGCCACGAAGTCGCGTCCGGCGACGAGTCCGAAGACGTGCTGCTGGTCGACGTTCGCGCCGGTGATCCACTCGGTGCCGTCGACGATGCGGGGGTCGACGAGATAACGGATGCCGGTGGCCGACGACTCCCCCAGCACGGCGCCGCTCTCGGACCAGGGGCCGATGTAACCCTTCACGAGGCCGGGATGCTTCGCGAAGTCGGCCTCGGTCGCGGGCTCGACCACGGCGGGGGCGAAGGCCACCTCGACGCGCTTCATCTCGACATCACGATCGCCGGGCAGGCCGATCACGACGATCTCGCGGGTGCCATCGGGCGCAGCGACCGCGATCACGACGTTCTTCAGTGTGTCCGCCGCGGTCCACACGCGCCCGTCGGGGCGCGGATATTCGGCATTCGCCAGGTCGACGAGCGTTGCGATCGTCGGAGTGTTGGGCGAGTCGAGCACCAGGGGCGCGGGAAGGCCGTCGAACGGGATCGGCTCGGGCACGACGGTCTCGAACGCCTCGACGTTGGCCGCGTAGCCGCCGGCCGTTCGCACGAAGGTGTCTTCGCCGACCGGCGTCGGGTGCAGGAACTCCTCGCTCTTCGAGCCGCCCATCGCACCGGCATCCGCTTTGACGATGACGTACTCGAGTCCGAGCCGGGTGAAGATGCGCTCGTAGGCATCGCGCTGGGCCTGATAGCTCGCCTCCAGGCCCTCGTCGGAGACGTCGAACGAGTAGGCGTCTTTCATCGTGAACTCGCGGCCGCGCAGGAGGCCGGCGCGCGGCCGGGCTTCGTCACGGTACTTGTCCTGAATCTGGTAGATCGACAGCGGCAGGTCTTTGTACGAGTTGTAGAGGTCTTTCACGAGCAGGGTGAAGACCTCTTCATGCGTGGGCGCGAGCAGGTAGTCGGCGCCCTTGCGGTCGTGCAGGCGGAAGAGGGCGTCGCCGTATTCGGTCCATCGGCCCGTGATCTCGTAGGGCTCTCGCGGCAGCAGCGCCGGGAAGTGCACCTCATGCGCCCCCGCGTTCGTCATCTCTTCACGGATGATCGCCTCGATCTTCGCCTTCACGCGGAGCCCCATCGGCAGCCAGGCGAAGACCCCCGGCGCCTGGCGCCGGATGTAGCCGGCCCGCACGAGCAGGCGGTGGCTCGTGACCTCGGCATCGGCGGGGTCTTCGCGGAGCGTACGGAGGAAGTAGTTCGTCAGACGTGTGGGCACCCGACGATTCTACTGAGCACGACGGATGCCGCGGCGACGCCCGCGTTTCGACCGCCGCCCGTCAGACGCCCTCGTCGTCCTCCTCGTCGGCGAGCGCGAACCTCTCGAGGTCGCCCTCGAGTTCCGTCGCGAGGTCATCGTCGGAGTCGTCGGCCGACTCATCCGAGTCGTCGACGTCTTCGGGCAGTGTGCCCGTGCCGTCGGGATACCCCGCAGTGTCGGGGTATTCGAATTCGTCGTCGTCACCGTTCATCGCGGTCTCCTCTCGCGAACGGATGCCACGGGGCATCCGTTGCCGCCAACCCTACGCGCGGGCGACGGGCGCGACTACGGGGTGAGCACTTCGGGAGCGCCGACCGGCGCATCGGCGCCCATCTCGTCGGCGATGCGGTTGGCCTCCTCGATGAGGGTCGCGACGATCTCGGACTCGGGCACGGTCTTGATGACCTCGCCCTTCACGAAGATCTGGCCCTTGCCGTTGCCGGATGCCACGCCGAGGTCGGCCTCGCGGGCCTCGCCGGGGCCGTTCACGACGCACCCCATGACGGCGACGCGAAGCGGCACGGTCATGCCCTCGAGTCCGTCGGTCACGTCGTTGGCCAGCTTGTAGACGTCGACCTGGGCGCGGCCGCACGACGGGCACGAGACGATCTCGAGCTTGCGCTCGCGAAGGTTCAGCGATTGCAGGATCTGCAGCCCGACCTTGACCTCTTCGACCGGCGGCGCCGAGAGTGAGACCCGGATGGTGTCGCCGATGCCCTCGCCGAGCAGGATGCCGAACGCGGTCGCGCTCTTGATGGTGCCCTGGAACTCGGGCCCGGCCTCGGTCACGCCGAGGTGAAGCGGCCAATCGCCGCGTTCGGCCAGTTGGCGGTAGGCCTTCACCATGACGATCGGGTCGTTGTGCTTGACCGAGATCTTGAAGTCGTGGAAGTCGTGCTCTTCGAAGAGGCTCGCCTCCCACACCGCCGACTCGACCAACGCCTCGGGCGTGGCCTTGCCGTACTTCTCGAGCAGCCGTGGGTCGAGCGACCCGGCGTTCACGCCGATGCGCAGCGATACGCCGGCCGCCTTCGCCGCCGCTGCGATCTCGCCGACGCGGTCGTCGAACTTGCGGATGTTGCCGGGGTTCACTCGTACGGCCGCGCAACCGGCGTCGATTGCGGCGAACACGTAGTTCGGCTGGAAGTGGATGTCGGCGATAACCGGGATCTGGCTCTTCTTGGCGATGATCGGCAGCGCTTCCGCATCGTCACGGCTCGGCACGGCGACGCGCACGATGTCGCAGCCCGACGCCGTGAGCTCCGCGATCTGCTGCAGCGTCGCGTTGATGTTGGTCGTGGGCGTCGTGGTCATCGACTGCACGCTCACCTGCGCGTCGCCGCCGACGAGCACCTTGCCCACCTTGATCTGGCGGGACTTGCGTCGCGGGGCCAGTACCTCAGGGACTTTGGGCATTCCGAGATTCACAGCAGGCACGGGTCGAGTCTACTTCGGTCGGCGACGGACTCGTCCGTCAGCGGATGTCTCAGGCGCCGCCGAGTCCGAGCACGAGGGGCGCCTGCAGATACTCGATGGCTTCTCCATCGGCTCCGGAGTCGACGACCACGGCATCGGCGAACGGGACGCCGCTCGCGGGGTACGGGTGTTCGCCTCGCACGGGACCGTACTCGACGGCGCCGTAGTAGCCGTAGCCGGCCCCATTCATCGACGGGTTCCCGAGAGCGATCGCAGCCGCCACGTCATCGCCGACCTGGTAGCCCTGCTCTGTGGTGAGTGTGACGCCTGACGAGAAGGCCGGCGCGGTCACTCGCACCCAGGCCGGCATCACCATGGGGTTGTTCTCGTCCTCCGCAGCGGCCGCAGTGTCGTAGTAGAGAATCGCGTCCCAGGTATATGCCGTTCCCGGCGGAGATTCCCTCGGCGTGGCGTCCTCGACCACCGGCGCCACCCCGGAGACGCGGGTCAACGCATCGACGAGTTCCGATTCGTGACCTGCATAGGGGATCGCGACGACCAGCTCGGATCCGGCACGGAGCTCCAGCGCCTCGGGCCGCAGCACGACCGAAGTGACCTGAGCGAGCGGATCCTCCGGCGTCTCGGAAGCGGAAGGGGTCGACTCGGCAGGGGGCGGAGAAGTCCCGGGCGTGGACGTCGCCGCGGGCGAGCCGCCCATGCAGCCACCCAGCCCCAGCAGGATGGCGACGGCGGCAGCGGTGAGCGCGGCGGTGCGACGGTTGCGGGTCATCGGACTCCTTCGACTGCACGGGCACTGCGCCCGATCCTCAGCAAGCTTGGCAGGTCGCAGCGCCCTGAAGCGCCAAGCCTCCTCACGATCCGATATCGGATTCGGTCGACGTCATACTTGCGGATGTTGCCGGGGTTCACACGTACGGCCGCGCAACCGGCGTCGATCGCGGCGAACACGTAGTTCGGCTGGAAGTGGATGTCCGCGATGACCGGGATCTGGCTCTTCTCGGCAATGATCGGCAGCGCTTCCGCATCGTCACGGCTCGGCACGGCGACACGCACGATGTCGCAGCCCGACCAGCCGGGGATCAAGCCGGCCTTGCCGAGCTGGTTGAGATCGAAGAACGAGGCGTCGCCGACGATGGCGTCGTGCGTGCCGTGGATCCAGAGGATCGGCGGCTTGCGCTCGAGGTCGACGATGGCAGTGGTGGGGGCGGCCCGAAGCATCCGCTCAGTGCCGCAGTCATCACGAGCGCCAGCGCGCCGGACTCCAGCGCGACCGGACTCCATCGGGGCACGGTCCGCACCTTCGCCGTCGCCGCTCCGGTCCGCTCGTCGATCAGGCGCAACTTTCCTGGTTGACCTGGAGCGGAGCCCGGACACGCTCGATGGCACTCCGGTCGTCGGTCGCAACGAAGTCCACTCCGTGGCGTTCCTCGTGCACCGTGCCGTCCGGCCAGGTCACGTCGCGGCTCGTGAAGTCGAGATACGGGCCGGAGCATCCGCTCGGATTCTCCTGCAGTCCCGGCATCGCCTCGAGAACCGACCACGACGATCCCGCGACCACACCCTGTTCGGTCGTGAGTGCGACTCCCGCGACCTCGGGACCGGTGAACATGATTCCGAAACTCGGCATGTACAGCGTCCGCTCCTGCGTCGCGAAGTCCGCCCAGTTGTCGACGTATCGATGCTCCCAGAGCTCGAATGCCCCCCAGCGGTGCGCTGTGCTCGGCGGGACGTGGCTCGAGCCCGGGTACTCCTCATCGACGGGCGCGGCACCGAGCGCTCCCTCGATCGTCGCGATCGCCGAGTCGACGTCGCCGAGGTAGCCGAGCTCCACGACCACCCCGCCCGAAGCGTCTCGGAGCTCGAGCGCTTCAGGGCGAGCGACGATGGCGACAACGGTGTCGATCGGTTCCACGGTGGGTGTCGGGGCTGAGCTGGGCGACTCGCTCGGGACCGTCGACGGCGACGGCGGTTCCGGGGCGGCCGAACACCCGGCAAGCAGGGTCGTCGCGAGCACGAAAGTCGCGGCGGCCGCGATCGTGGCGCGCATCGCCGAGGAATTGTCCATGGTTCTCCTTCTCATGAGTCTCACGCGCAGCCGTCGCGATGCATCACGCTCGGGGCCGTCACGCTCGCGATGATCGTCTCGTCGTCGGATGCCCGGAATTCGACCGAGTTCCGGGCGTCCTCCATCGTGCCATCGGAATACGTCCTCGACAAGACGACGATCTCCCCGTAGCGCTGTTCGCACAGTCCGTTCGAGTTCGCGTCGGGCGATGCCGCGAAATCAGCCCATGGCTCGCCGGCGACGTGACCGGATTCCGTCTCGAGCCGGACATCACCGGAGACCGCGGCGGTGAAGACGACCCTGAAGTTCGGATACCAGGGACCCTGCACCGCATCGGGCAACTCGTCGGAGTACTGCCGCTCCCGGAGCTCGAAGCCGGCCCACCGGCGAACCGCGCTCGGCAACTCCTGACTCGAACCCGCATCCTGCGTTCCGGGGCGGCCGAACACCCGGCAAGCAGGGTCGTCGCGAGCACGAAAGTCGCGGTGGCCGCGATCGTGGCGCGCATCGCCGGGAAAGTGTGCATGATCCTCCGCTTCAGGGGGTTCCGACAAGTATCGGGCCTCGCGCGAACCCCGAGCGACAGGGTCAGCCCTGATGCGGCGGGCCGGCCCGGTCGATCAGTCGGAAAGCATCGCCACCAGTGCGTCTCGGAACGCATCGGGGTGCTCGAGGTGCGGTGAGTGGCCGCAGTTCTCGAGTTCGAGCTCGGTGACCCTGCCACCGGAATCGGAGTAGCGAGCGAGCACGGCCCGGGTCTGCGCGATCATCGGCTGGGGCGGAGCGACGTCGTCGCCCGGCCAGCCGGGGATCAAGCCGGCCTTGCCGAGCTGGTTGAGATCGAAGAACGAGGCGTCGCCGACGATGGCGTCGTGCGTGCCGTGGATCCAGAGGATCGGCGGCTTGCGCTCGAGGTCGACGATGGCAGTGGTGTTGAAGTGCGTGGGTGCCAGCGTGTTGAGCACGCCGCGGCCGCCCGGCGCGAAGCCCGGCCAATGCTCTGACTGGGCGCTGTCGCCCGGGTAGTTGTCGACACCGGTCTTCGTCGTCAGCATCGACTCGACCCAGATGTCCTCATGCTCCGACTCGAAGCCCGGAACGACATAACTCGACCGGAACACCGCCCGCGGCGATCCCGCCTCGTCGCTGCGGTCGCCGCGGGCGATGCGAGCCACGAAGTCGGGGTTCGCTCCCCCACCGCCGGTGCCCGCGGCATCCGATGCGAGCAGGCCCCCGTCGAGCCGTGTGCCGCCGAATCCGTCGGGCGACACCGGCGCCTGCAGGGTGAGGGTCGCGACGAGTTCGGGCCGGTCGAGGAGCAGCTGCATCGCCACACCGCCCCCGAGACTCCAGCCGACGAGGTGCACCTCGCCGAGATCCATCGCATCGATGACGGATGCCACGTCGTCGGAGAAGTCCCGCACGCCGCGGGTCGCATCGACCGGGAGCGTCTCGCTGTCGCCGAATCCGCGGAGGTCCACGGCGAGCGCGCGAACGTCGGCGGGCAGGGTGAGCATGAGCGGCTGCCAGAACAGCGACGACGAGACGTTGCCGTGCACGAAGACGACGGTGCGGGCCGGGGCATCCGATGGACGCTCGAGGACGTTGGCCAGCAGCCGTGGCGTGCGAACCCTGCGCACCTCGATGCCGGGGAAGATCGTGTCGACCATGGTGATGCCTTCCTACGCGAACGCGGTGGTGTCGAGCGACGGCTCGGTGGCGGCGACGACCTCGTCGACCGTGACACCGGGCGAGAGCTCGACGAGCTTCAGCCCCTCGGGCGTAACGTCGATGACCGCGAGGTCGGTGATGATGCGGTGCACGACCGCGCGCCCGGTGAGGGGCAGCGAGCACTCGTTCACGATCTTCGCCGAGCCGTCTTTCGCGACATGCTCCATGAGGATGATCAGACGCTGGGCGCCGTGCACGAGGTCCATCGCGCCGCCCGGACCCTTCACCATCTTGCCCGGGATCATCCAGTTCGCCAGGTCGCCCGCGGCCGACACCTGCATCGCGCCGAGGATGGCCGCGTTGATCTTGCCGCCGCGGATCATGCCGAAGCTCGTCGCAGAGTCGAAGTACGCGGCGCCCGGGAGCACCGTGACCGTCTCCTTGCCGGCGTTGATGAGGTCGGGGTCGACCGTGTCCTCCGTCGGGTACGGGCCGACACCGAGGATGCCGTTCTCGGACTGCAGCACGACGGTGACCCCGTCGGGCACGTAGTTGGGCACGAGCGTGGGCAGCCCGATGCCCAGGTTGACATACGCGCCGTCGGGCAGCTCCTTCGCCGCCCGCGCGGCCATCTCGAGTCTCGTGAGCGCCATGTCAGTTCTCCTCTCGCACGGTGCGGCGTTCGATGCGCTTCTCGATGTCGGGTCCGACGACCACGACGCGATCGACGAACACCCCCGGCACGTGCACGTGATCGGGGTCGATCGTGCCCGGCTCGACGAGCTCTTCGACCTGTGCGATGCAGACGCGTCCGGACATCGCCGCGAGGGGTGAGAAGTTGCGCGCCGACTTGTCGAACACGAGGTTGCCGTGCCGGTCGCCCCGCAGCGCATGCACGAGGGCGAAGTCGGTCGTGATCGCCTCTTCGAGCACGAACTCTCGGTCTTCACCGCGCACGGTGAACGTCTGCACCGGCTTCACCGGACTCGCGACCGAGATCGTGCCGTCGGGATTGTAGCGCCGAGGCAGCCCGCCCTCGGCGACCTGCGTGCCGACCCCGGTCTGCGTGAAGAATGCGGCGATGCCGCTGCCCCCCGCACGGAGCTTCTCGGCGAGTGTGCCCTGCGGCGTGAGCTCGAGCTCGAGCTCGCCGGTGAGGAACTGCCGTTCGAACTCCTTGTTCTCGCCGACGTACGACGAGGTCATCTTCGAGATGCGCCGGTTCGCGAGCAGCACCCCGAGGCCCCAGTCGTCGACGCCGCAGTTGTTCGAGACGACCTTCAGATCGTCGACGCCCGCGTCGAGCAGCGCCTGGATCAGCACCATCGGGATGCCGCAGAGCCCGAATCCGCCGACGGCGAGACTGGAGCCCGAAGGAATGTCGGCGACCGCCTCCCCGGCGGACCCGACGACTTTGTCGAGTGTCACAATGCACCTTCCTGTGTTTCCGCCGCTTCGATGCGAGCGCGGATCACAGGGATCACGCTACCCGCGCCGAGTGCGGTCATGACGATCGTGTAGTGATTGACGTCGGCGATGTCGTGCACGGCGAGCTGCGGCATCCGCTCCGCCCATTCGTCGACGAGCGCCGACCGATAGAGCGGCGCCGCGTCCTGCAGGCCCCGCGGCGCCCGGAAGAAGTCGACCGGACCGGGCAGGGTCGTGAGCGCCTCGACGTAGCCGCCTGCGCCGTCGAGCTGCACGGCGTTCTCGATGACGGCGGCCGCGACCGCGGAACTGCGCATCTCGGGCGCCTCACCGTCGAGGTCGTACTCGACGTAGGCCTCGATCGACGGATTCCAGTACGGGCCGAGGGCGGGATGCCGCTGCCAGAAGTCGACGTAGGCTGCCCGATCGGGAAAGGTCATGGAGAGCCGCTCGAGCGCCGGGCCGAGCAACAGCGCCGGCAGCTCCGCCTCGGGTACGCCCTCGGGGTTCGGCACGGGCAAGCCGCCGTCGATGAGCGCGATGCCCGCGACCCGGTCGGGGTGCCGCTCTGCGAACCGCACCGAGACGAACGCGCCCATCGAGTGCCCGACCACATATGCGCGGTCGACCTCGAGCGCGTCGAGCATCGCCGCGACGTCATCGGCGTGGCGCTCGATGCCGTAGGGGCCGGGCAGCGAATTGCTGCGCCCGCGTCCGCGAAGGTCGGGGGCGATCACTCGGCGCCCGTCCAGGGCGCCGGCCAAGAGGTCCCAGTTGCGGTGGGTCGCCGAGATGCCGTGCACCGCGAGCACCGGCAGGCCCGGGGCATCCGCTCGCCATTGACCGCCGGCGAGACGGCCGCCCTCGACGGCTGCGAAGACGGGTGCTGGATGGATCATGGCGGTCACCGCGCGGTCCAGCCGCCGTCGATCGTGTAACTCGCACCGGTCGCCATGCCGGCAGCGGGTCCCGCGAGCCACAGCGCCAGGCTCGCGACCTCGCCGGGTTCGACGAGCCGTTTGACCGCGGACTCCGTCAGCATCACCTGCGGCACGACCTCCTCCTCCGAGATGCCGTGCAACCGGGCCTGGTCGGCGATCTGCCGCTCGACGAGAGGGGTGCGAACGTAACCCGGGTTGATGCAGTTGGACGTCACGCCGTGCGGCCCGCCCTCGAGCGCCGTGACCTTCGAGAGACCCTCGAGGCCGTGCTTGGCGGCGACGTAGGCCGACTTGTACGGCGAGGCCCGCAGCCCGTGCACGCTCGAGATGTTGATGACCCGGCCGAAGCCGCGCTCGTACATGCCGGGAAGGGCCGCCCTGATGAGCAGGAACGGCGACTCGAGCATGAGTCGCATGATGAACGCGAAGCGCTCGGGCTCGAACTCCTCGATCGGGCGCACATGCTGGATCCCCGCGTTGTTGACGAGGATGTCGGCGTCGAGCGCGAGTTCGGCGAGTGCGGCGGTGTCGCCCAGATCGACGTGCCATGCCTCGCCGCCGAGCTCGGCGGCCACGCGTTCGGCGGCCTCCCCGTTGAGGTCGGCGATGGTGACATGGGCGCCGGCATCGGCGAAGGCGCGGGCGCAGGCCTCGCCGATGCCGCTCGCTCCCCCGGTGACGAGCGCGCGGCGCCCGCTGAGATCGGTCACGATTCCTCCTTGACTGCCGCGTCACGGCGCGGGCTGACTGCGTCGACGGCCGGACTCGATCCGACGACGGAGCGACCGAGCGCCCCCTCGATGAAGCGCATCATCTCGTCGAGCACGTGGGGCGGCACGGCCCGCGTGCCGCTCGCCGTCGGATCGGCGTCGTCACCGGGCTCGGCGTCGCCATTGCCCCAGAGCACCCAGCGCATGCCGATCATCTCGCCGATGCCCATGAGCGCCCACGCGGCGACCGTCGGGTCGATGTCGCCGATCTCGCCGGCATCGCCCGCTTCGCGAAGGCCGTCGATGTAGCCGTCGACGATGCGGGTGTAATGCAGGCGCAGCGCGTCGGGCGAGACGAGTTCGGCCTCGCGCACGACGCGGTAGAGGGCAGGATGCTCCGCGGTGAACCTGAAGAACGCCGCGAATCCGGCACGCTCGGCGTCGATGCGGGTGGCGGCACCGCGCGTACCCTCGCTCATGGCCTGCCGCACGCGATGGTTCAGGTCTTCGACGAGCTCGTTGAAGATGTCGAGTTTCGTGGCGAAGTAGAGGTAGAACGTGCCCTGCCCGACTCCGGCGCGGTCGGTGATGCGCGAGACGGATGCCTCGTGGTACCCGTGCGCCGCGAACACGTGCTCTGCGGCCTCGAGCAGGCGGCTGCGGGTCTTCTCACCGCGTGCGGTGCGGGGTGCGGCGCTCATCGTACGTCCTTCGTGGGTGTGGGAGCCTCGGCGTTCGCCCGTTCGGCGAGCGCTCGCCGCAGTACCTTGCCGGCCGTGGAGCGCGGCAGTTCGTCGACCAGGTGCACGTCGCGCGGCACCTTGAAGCGGGCGAGCGAGCCGCGGGCGAAGTCGATGAGCTCGGCCGCATCCGTGACCCGGCCGCGGGCGACGACGACCCAGGCCACGCCGGCCTCGCCCCAGCGTTCGTCGGGCACACCGACGACAGCGACGTCGGCGACGGCAGGGTGCCCCATGAGCACGGCCTCCACCTCGGCCGGGGCGACGCCCTCGCCGCCCGAGATGTAGATGTCCTTGATGCGGTCGACGATGGTGAAGTAGCCGTCGGCATCGCGGCGCACGAGATCCCCCGTGTGCAGCCAGCCGTCGTGCAGGGCCGCCTCCGTGCCCTCGGGGTCGCGGAAGTACCCGGCGAAGACCGAGGGGCCGTGCACGAGCAGTTCGCCCTCGGCCTCGCCGCCGAGTCGTTCACCCGTCACCGGGTCGGCGACCGCGACGTCGACGTGCGGGTATGGCTTGCCTGCCGAGCCGGCGCGGCTGCGCGCATCCTCGTCGGGCAGGCAGAGCACGTTGGGTGAGGCCTCGGTGAGTCCGTAGCCCTGGGCCAGGGCGACGCCGCGTCGGTGCCAGATCTGCAGCAGCGCGGGGGGCATCGGTGCGCCGCCGACGATCGCGTGCTCGAGGCTCGAGAGGTCGGTGCGTGCGAAGTCGGGGTGCTGGGCGAGGAAGAGGTAGTTCGCAGGCACGCCCATCATCGTCGTGATCCGTCGCTCCTGGATGAGGTGCAGCACCCGGCCGGGCTCGAAGGTTCGCTCGAGCACGACCGTCGCCCCGGTCCACCAGGCGAGCAGCGGCTGGATGTTCCATCCGCCGACGTGGTACTGCGGCATGACCGCGAGCACCGTGTCGGCGGCACGGAGCTCGGAGATGCGCGAGAACGACAGGTTGGTCCAGAAGCAGTTGGCGTGCGTGAGCACGACGCCCTTCGGCGTCGCGGTCGTCCCCGAGGTGAAGATGATGAGCAGCGCATCGTCGTCGACCACCTCGGTGCGCGCGGATGCCGCGGCCCCGCCGTGCCGCGCCGGCGCCGGGACCCCGGCCTCGACGCCGTGAGCACCGAGCAGCGCCGTCGCGATGCGGCGCGACACCCGGGCGAGCGTCGCACGGGCGAGCGACTCGAACTCGTTCTCGACGAGAAGCAGGGCGGGTTCGGCGATCTCGAGCTGCGTGGCGAGCTCGCGCGGGGCGAGGCGCCATGAGAGCGGCACGAGCACGAGACCGGCCTTCGCGCAGGCGAAGAAGAGCACGACCTGGTCGGCGCTGTTGCCCGAGAGGGACGCGACGCGGTCGCCGATCGCGAATCCCGCCGCCCGGAACGCCGTCGCGAGCAGCTCGGCCCGATCGTCGAGTTCGCGGTAGCTGACGACGACGCCGCGGTCGTCGATCGCGATGCGTTCGGGGGTTGCGCGGGCGCGGTCGCGCGTCCACCGCCCCAGCGTGTGGAGTGCGTCAGGCATCTGCGGTCTCCTCCGCTTCGGCCGGGTGCTGCTTCCGGCCCGTCCGGAAGCGCTGCGGGAGTCCCGCGATCCCCCCGGGCAGGAACAGCACCACGAGGATGAAGAGCGTTCCCAGAATGAACAACGGCTCGGAGAGCGGGATCCGGAGCACATCGGGCAGGGCCGCGATCGCGTCCGAGCCCGCGAGCGCCGTCAGCCGCTGATCGAGCAGTGTGTAGACGATACCGCCCACGATCGCCCCCCAGCGGTACCCCACCCCGCCGAGCACGACGATGACGAGGATCGTGAGGGTGAAGTCGGCCGTCGCGATGCGCGGCGAGGCGCCCGATTGGAGGAGCAGGTATCCCATGCCGGAGACGGCCGCGAGCACCGAGGCGACGATGAAGATGAGCAGTTTCACCGAGTACGGCCGGATGCCGATGACGCGGACTCGCAGCTCGTTCTCGCGCGCGGCCTCGGCGACGTGGCCGGCGCGGCTGCGCTCGACCCAGAGCACCACGAGGTAGACGAGCACGAGCACGGCGAGCGCCATCCAGTAGAGGTTGCGCGTGTTGACGACGCCGACGAACGACTCGGGCACGTTCGCGATGTCGAGCGAGAGCCCCTCGTCGCCGCCGGTGGCGGAGCCGGGGTTGCGACGGATGAGCACCGAACCCGCCTGCGCGAACGCCAGGGTCACCATCGCGAACGAGATGCCCGTGACGCGAAGCGCGAGTGCACCGACCGTCGCCGCGAGCACGATGCCGAAGACCAGGGTGATGCCGATCGAGGCCGCGAAGATCAGCCCGCTGGGCCAGTCGGCGGGCGCGAAGGCGTTCAGCGTCATGCCGAGGCCGTATGCGCCGGCCGCGAAGAAGAGCGCGTGCCCGAACGAGAGCATGCCGGCGAGGCCGAACATCATGCGGTAGCTGAGCGCGAGCGCCGCGATGAGCATCGCGTATGCGAGGAGCTGCAGGGTGCCCGGCGTGTACGTGGGCCCCGGCAGCACGCCGGGAATGTCGATCGCGAGCAGCGGCAGGATGGCGAGCACGACGACGAGCGCGATGCCGCCGAAGAGGAGCACGAGCGGGCGTCGTGCAGTTGCCGCGCCGCCGGACTTCGGCATGGGCGCTTCGCCGCGGGTCGCGGGCGAGGCATCCGTGATCTGCCGGGCGTCGCCCTGAGGCTCTCGAAGCATCATGCGACCTTCCCCATGAGCCCTCTGGGCCTGATGAGCAGCACCGCGGCGAGGGCGATGATCACGACGAAGTCGCCGGTGCCGTCGAGGTAGAAGTTGGCGAACTGCTGCAGCACGGCGACCAGCACCGACGCGATCGCCGCGCCCGTGAGTGAGCCGAGGCCGCCGATCACGGTCACGATGAACGCGAAGATGAGCAGTACCGAGCCGAGGTGCGCCGAGACGTACCCGTAGTAGACCGAGGCGAGCACACCGCCGAGGCCCGCCGCCGCGCCGCCGATGGCGAAGACGATCGTGAACGAGCGCCGCACGTCGATGCCGAGTGCGGTGACCATCGATCGGTTCTCGACACCCGCGCGGATGATGAGGCCGTAGCGGGTCTTCTGGAGGAACAGCACGATGCCGCCGAGCACGAGGGCGGCGCAGACGATGAGCAGGAAGCGGTCGTTCGGGATCTTCGCGCCGAGGATCTCGGTGGTCTGCGTGAGCCACTCGGGCTTCGCGGTGTAGATGGGGTCGGTGCCCCAGATGCCCTCGAAGAGTGCGACGCTCGCAAGTGCCAGGCCGACGGTGATGAGCGCCTGCTCGATGTGCCGCTCGTAGAGCCGGCGGATGAGGAAGTACTCGGTGGCGGCCGCGACGATCGCCCCGACGATCATGCCGACCAGCGCTGAGACCAGGAGGCCCCACCAGGTGCCGTCGGAGACCCGCCGGCCGACCTCCCAGCCGAGGAAGGCGGCGATCGTGAGGAACGCGCCGTGGGCGAAGTTCAGCACGCCCATGAGCCCGTAGATGAGCGAAAGACCGCTGGCCACGAGGAAGTACAGCGCTCCGAGACCGAGACCGGTGATGACGAGGAGGATGACGGTGCTCATCGGGCGCTCCCCTCTGGTGCGGCGCCGGCGTCGTGCACGCCGAGGTAGCGCTGGATGCGGTCTTCGTCGTCGAGGAGTTCGGCGGCTTCGCCCGTGAAGACGACCCGGCCGCCCGAGAGCACGACGATACGCTCGGCGAGCTTTCGGATGACGTGCAGGTTCTGCTCCACGAGCAGGATCGGCACGGTGCGCGCGGCCTCGGCGAGGGTGTCGGCGACCTCGTCGACGATGCGCGGTGCGAGCCCCTTCGTGGGTTCGTCGACGAGCAGGAGCCGGTTCTCGTTCACGAGCGCCCGCGCGAGGGAGACCATCTGCTGCTGCCCTCCTGAGAGCGTGCCCGCGCGTTGCGCCCGGCGGGCGTGGATGTCGGGGAAGAGCCGCTGGACGAACTCGCGTCGGGGATGCTCGTCGCGCTCGGCGAGCCTCAGATTCTCAGCCACGGTGAGCGTGCCGAACACCTCGCGATCCTCGGGCACGTAGCCCACGCCCTTCGCCACGATGCGGTGCGTCGGGAGCCGATCGATGCGGAGGCCGCCGAACTCCACCTCGCCCGAGCGATCGATGAGGCCGAGGATCGACTTGATCGTCGAGGTCTTGCCGACCCCGTTGCGGCCGAGGAGGGCGGTGATGCCGACCGCGGGGACCTCGAATGAGACGTCCTCGACGACCTGCTGGCCCGCGATTCGGCCCGAAAGCCCGCTCACGCGGAGGATCGGCTCGCTCACACCGCCTCCCCGAGGTAGGCGGATTGCACGGCCGGGTTCGCCATGACGGCCTCCGGGGTGTCGACGGCGAGCAGTTCTCCGTGGTGCATGACGGCGACGCGGTCGACGAGGCCGAGCACGACCTCCATGTGGTGCTCGACCATGAGCACGGTGCGGCCGCCACGGTGCAGACCCCGGATCACCTCGGTGATGGCGGGAACGTCGCCCGAGGCGACGCCCGCCATCGGCTCGTCGAGCAGGATGACCTTCGGCTCGGCCGCGAGGAGCATGGCGATCTCGAGCTTGCGCTTCTCACCGTGCGAGAGCCCGGAGGCCTCGGTGCCGGCCCGGTGCTCGAGGCCGACCTCGCCGAGCGTCTCGAGGGCGCGGGTGCTCGCGGCATCCGTTCGCCTCGGAGTGCGGAAGACGGAGGTCGCGCCGCCCGCGTGCGCCTGGGCGACGAGCCGCACGTTCTCGAGCACGCTGAGGCCCGGGAACAGGCTCGAGGTCTGGAAGGTACGGCCCAGGCCGGCCGCCGCCCTGCGGTGGATGGGAACGTGCGTGACGTCCTGTCCGTCGAGGCGCACTCGTCCCTCCGTGGGCCGGATGACGCCGGAGACGACGTTGAAGAGCGTCGTCTTGCCAGCCCCGTTCGGCCCGATCACCCCGAGCATCTCGCCGGCAGGCACCTCGAGCGCGACATCGTTCAGGATCCGGGCTCCGCCGATGCGGAGCCCGACCTGCTCGAGGGCGAGCATCACATGGTCGGTCATGACTGCCTCACTGCGTTGGAGGGACGTGGGCCGAGGATATCGCCCGCGCCGCTCGCGCGACGCGGGCGAAGCACTCACTCGCCGGCGATCGGCGGTGCGACGGTCTCGGCATCGATCGTGTCGATCAGCTCGGGCACCCAGCTGCCGTCGCTCTGCACGAGCTTGGCCTGGTACATCGGCTGGATCATGGCGTGATCCTCGGCGCGAACGGTGATCTCGCCCTTCACCGAATCGAAGGTCCAGCCCTCGAGCGCGTCGATCATGCCGTCGACGGTGTCGCCGCCTTCGCGCACGGCCTGCACGATCATCTGGGCGGCGACGAAGCCGTCGGGCGAGAACAGGTCGGGGGTGGCACCCGCCGCCTCGAGGTGCTCGATCATCGCCGCCTCGACGTCGGTACCGGCCGCTCCCGCGAAATAGTGATTCAGGAACGAGATGTCGGCGGATGCGTCGCCGTACGCGCCGTACGTTGCGACATCGCCGAGACCGGTGACGACCGGCACGGCAGCGAACACGCCCTGCTGCTGGAGTGCGGTCCACATCGCGCCGGACGAGGCACCGGCCCAGGCGACGAAGATCAGGTCGGGCTGGGCGGTGAGCAACTGCTGAGCGAACGGCGTGAACTCGGTCGCGTCTTCGGCGACGAGCACGCCCTCGACCGTCGCCCCCTGCCCGCCGAGCACGGCCTGGACCCCGGCGAGGTTGCCCTGGCCGAACGCGGTGTCCTGCGCGAAGACGACGACCTTCTTGCCGGCGGGGTCGCCGATGAACGTCCCCGCGGTCGCGACGTCCTGGTAGGTCTGTCGGCCCGAGCGGAACGTGTATTCGTTGACCCCCGTGATGGCGTCGGCCGCTGCGGGGCCCGAGATGTAGAGGATCTTGTTCTGCTCGGCCTGCTCGGCGAGCGCGGTGGCGATGCCGGATGCCGCGGTGCCGGCGAGGATCTCGTAGCCCTGCCCGATGAAGTCCTTGGCCTTCGACACGGCGGTGTCGGGGTTGCCCTGGTCATCGGCCCACTCGATCTCGAGCTCGCGGCCGTCGACGGTGCCGGTGCCGTCGGTCGCGTAGTCGAGACCCGCCTCGAAGCCCGCGGTGTAGGCCTCGCCGTATGCGGCGAGGGGGCCGGTCTGACTCGTGAGCATCGCGATCTTGACGGGCGCTCCGGAGTCGGTCGGCTCCGCTGTTCCGCCGGCGGTCGGGGCGCACCCGGCCAGGGCGATGGTCGCGGCGGCGATGACGGCCGTCGCGAGATACTTCTTCGTAACTCGCATGGGTTGTGTGCCTCTCGACGATGAATGGCTGGAACGTGGGATGGATCCTGGTGCGATTCGAGAACCTGACAGCTGGTTCAGGTCTCAGGAAAGTAGAATAGGCTGAGAGCAGCGCAGCTCGCAACCCGAACGAAGGAGTCCCGGAAACATGAGCATCCCCGACGTCGTCATCATCGCTGGGGCACGCACCCCGTTCGCCCGCATCAACGGCAACCTCGCGGGTCGGTCGGCGGTCGAGCTCGGCACCGTCGCGATCCGGGGCGCCCTCGAGAAGGCCGGGGTCTCCCCCGACGATGTCGACGCCGTCATCATGGGTCAGGTGCTGCAGGCCGGCGCAGGCCAGAACCCCGCGAAGCAGTCGGCCGTCGCGGCCGGCATCCCGTGGCGGGTTCCCGCGACGACGATCAACAAGGTCTGCCTGTCGGGCCTCGTCGCGATCACGGACGCCGCGCGCCTCATCCGCCTCGGCGAGGCATCCGTCGTCGTGGCGGGGGGCCAGGAGTCGATGACGAACGCGCCGCACCTGCTGCCCGGCTCGCGCCGCGGCACGGCGTACGGCTCGTGGGACCTGCTCGACCACGCCGCCCACGACGGGCTCACCGACGCCTTCGACCACGACTCGATGGGTGCCTCGACCGAACGCTTCAACGGGCGGTACGAGATCACCCGCGGAGCCCAAGACGAGATCGCCGCGGCATCGCACGTGCGCGCCGGCGCGGCGCAGGCCGACGGCACCTTCGCCGACGAGATCGTTCCCGTCGAGATCCCGCAGCGCAGGGGCGAGCCCGTCATCGTCGCCGAAGACCAGGGCGTGCGACCCGACTCGACGGTCGAGGTGCTTGCCAAGCTCCGGCCCGCGTTCAGCGCTGAGGGCACGATCACGGCGGGCAACTCCTCGCCGCTCTCCGACGGCGCCGCCGCCGTGATCGTCGCGAGCCGAGAATGGGCGGAGTCTCACGGGCTCCCCTGGCTCGCGCTCGTCGGCGCGGCCGGCCAGGTCGCCGGCCCCGACAACTCGCTGCACTCGCAGCCGTCGAACGCCATCGCCGCGGCCCTCGAGAAGGGCGGTGTCGCGGCATCCGACCTCGATGTCGTCGAGATCAACGAGGCGTTCGCTGCGGTGTCGCTGCAATCCATGCGCGATCTCGATCTCTCGAGCGACATCGTCAACGTGCACGGCGGCGCGATCGCCCTCGGCCACCCGATCGGCGCATCGGGTGCACGACTCGCCCTGCACGCCGCGCTCGAACTCTCGCGCCGCGGCGGCAGCAACGCCGCGGTCGCCTTGTGCGGCGGCGGCGGCCAGGGCGAGGCACTGCTGCTCTCGCGCTGACGCGCGCGGCTCTGACCGACCACCGCCGCTCCCCGCTGCGAAGGGCGGATGCCGCAGCATCCGCCCCTCGCCGCCGTCAGGCGTTCGGCCGGTTGGCGCGCAGCACCTCGAGGCGCGCGCGGTACTCGGTCTCGTCGATGTCGCCCTTGGCGTACCGCTCCGAGAGCGTCGACTCGGCGCTCGCTCCGGCGCGCATCCACGGCGGCCCGTAGGCGCCGTCGGGTGCGCCGTGGGCCCAGTAGCGACGGCGGCCCCGGGTGACCAGGAAGATGATCAGGCCGATGACGAGGAACCAGAAGATCGGGATGAGGAAGAAGACCCATCCGAAGCCGGCCGCCCAAGGGCCGGCGTGAGTGACCACCGCGGTGGTGGCGAGGGTGGCGAGCATGATGCCTCCAGTGTTCGTGCGGCCCGGACTGGGCCTTCGCGAACCATGCTCGTGCAGTGGCGGCATCAGCGAATCCGACCCGGGGAGTCACTTCGACTGCTCCCGCGGGAGCAGTCGAACGTGCTGGAGGAAGGGACGAATGATGACCCGTCGTGAGCGGGGATGTCCGAAGCCGTGCTCAGGTAGACGCCGTTCGCCGTCGACGAGCAGCATCATTCGCTCTGTCGCATCATTGCCCGCTCGAAGATGTCGGCCACTTCGTGGGCCTCGGGAACCGGATCGTACCCCGGGTCCACGCGCATTTGACCGAGCAGCCCATCAAGGGTGCTGCGAATCGTGCGCGCCATGATCGGCGTCGAGAATGCCCGGAACTCTCCTGCCTCCTTCCCGCGTTCGAAGAGCACACCGAGTGCCGAGAGCTCCCGTTCGTTGGCTCTGGAATGCTCGCTGTGCCGGATCGTGCCGTCGGCGCTACGAGAATGAGCGACGATCTCTCGCAGCGCGGCCATGTGCGCGGGGTAGGCACGATAGAACTCAGCGCTTCCCACGATGAAGGTCCGGACCGCGCGCAGCGCGGTCGACTGCGTCTCGATCGTAGGACGAAGCTCTTCGGTCGCGATTCGGTAGACCTCGCTGACCACGGCATCGAGCAGGTCGTCGCGGCCCGAGAAGTGGTAGAGGATCACGCCGCGGCTCACGCCGGCCCGTTTGGCGATGCGCGAAAGCGATGCCTGCACGTACCCGTCCTCGGCGAGCACGTCGATCGCGCACGCGATGAGTTGTGCGCGACGGGTGCGCTGAATGAACGTCGACCGACCCGGCTCGCGGGCGATTCTCTCAGTCATGACAGGGTACCTTCGCTGGTTTTCTGACATTAGCGTTCTAAATTTACCATCACGGTCAGAATTCTTGCTAACCTGTCCGAATGACGTACAGCACCCGTGCCACTTCGCCCGGCGACGTCGGCACCACATACAAGACCGAACGCCCGACCTGGGCGCAGATCCCTACTCCGTTGCGGTGGTTGATCCCCGCGGTCGGGGTCGGCATCTGTCTGCTGATCGCACTTCCCGTCGCGATGATGATCGGCAGAGACGGGTTTCTCACCGACAGCATCATCGCGGCCGATCCGTCCTTGACAACGAGGCAGCTCGAGTTCGCGATCATCGGCTCGATCGTCTACGCGGTCGTCCTGCATGCCGTCGATGTCGTGCTGTCGATCTGGTTCGTGGTGAAGATCATGCATGGTCGGCAGTGGGCACGCATCGCGCTCAGCGCGTACCTCGTGATCGCGACGCTCGGCAGCCTGTACTCGGCCGCATCCGGGAGCGCATACCTGTGGGCGGTCATCCCCGGCGACGCCATCCACATCATCATGCTCGTTCTGCTCTGGGCGCCCCGATCGGTCCGCGCGTTCTTCGCGACGTACAGTGGGCGACGCTCGTCACCGGAGGTTCCGGGGTCACCATGACCTCCACGTCAACCTGGCGTGAGTGCGACATCGGCTGACGCCGGCACAACGCGCGAATCCGGCCGGGGAATGGGCGGTCGGATCGGCGTGCTGCGGCAGCACGTCGGGGCTACTGCCATCCGGGCGCGACGAGCCCAGACTCGTAGGCGACCACCACGAGGTGCACCCGGTCGCGCGCCGCGAGCTTCTGCATGATGCGCGAGACGTGGGTCTTCGCGGTCAGCGGGCTGAGCACGAGCCTCGCCGCGATCTCGTCGTTCGTGAGGCCGAGTCCCACGAGGCGCAGCACCTCGCGCTCGCGATCGGTGAGCGCCGCGAGCCGCTCCTCGTCGGGCGCGTCTCGGAGCCCGGTCGACATGCGTTCGAGCAACCGCTTCGTGACGCCGGGCGACAGCAGCGCCTCGCCTTCGGCGACGACCCGCACCGCGCGGATGAGGTCGACGGGCTCGGTGTCCTTCACGAGGAATCCGCTCGCCCCGGCCCGCACCGCCCTCGCGACGTACTCGTCGAGCTCGAAGGTCGTGACGATCACGACGTGCACGCCCGCGAGCTTCGGATCGGCGGCGATCTGCTCGGTCGCCCAGAGGCCGTCGCCGTCCGGCATGCGGATGTCCATGAGCACGACGTCGACCGGCTCCCGCCCCACGAGCCGCAGCAGTTCGGTGCCGCTCGACGCCTCTCCCACGACCTCGATGTCATCTTCGGCGGCGAGCAGCGCGTGGAAGCCGGCGCGCACGAGCACCTGGTCGTCGGCGAGCGCAACGCGAATCATGCGACGCCATCCCATGGCAGCCGCGCAGTGACGCGAGTGCCGCCGAGCGGCGACCGGGCGACCTCGACCGCGCCGCCGAGGAGGGCCGCGCGCTCGCGCATGCCCAGGATGCCGCTGCCCTCGCCGTTCTCGACGCGGCGATCGCCGGGGGCGTCCTGGCCTGGGCCGGCCGGACCGACGCCGTCGTCGTCGACCGTGAGCACGAACTCGTCGCTCGCCCGCTCGACGGTCACGACGACCTCGGTCGCGCGGGCGTGCCGCACGACGTTCGTGAGCGCCTCCTGCGCGATGCGAAATCCCGCGAACTGCACGGCGCGCCGAGGGGCTTCCGTGAGTCGGTCGACGAGCCGCGCATCGAGCTCGGGCGAGCGGATGCCGCGCACGAGCCTCGGGATCTCGGCGAGCTCGGCCTGCGGCACGAGCGGCGCGTCCCCGTCGCGGATGACGCCGAGCACGGTGCGCACCTCTTCGAGCGCCGACTTGGAGGTCTCCTTGATGCTGCCGAGCGCGGTGCGGGCCTGCTCGGGGTCGCGGTCCATGAGGTGCAGTCCGACACTCGCCTGCACGTTGATCTGCGACAGGGCGTGCCCGATGACGTCGTGCAACTCCCGGGCGATGCGTACGCGCTCGCGCTCCTCGGCGCTCTGCCTGCGCCGCATCGCCTCGGCACGGTGGGCCGAGGCCCGCGCACGACGCACCCGCACGAACCAGCCGATGCCGAAGCACATGGCGAGCGCGAGCGTCGTGAACGCGATGCGGAACGGATGCCATGACTGCCCGAGCATCGAACCGAGCACGAGCGCCGCGACCCACGCCGCGACGACCGAGGAGACGGCCCAGACGACCGCTCCGCGGGCGACCGCCAGTACGATCGCGAACGCAACGGCGATGTAGGGCGGGCCGACATCTGGCGCCAGCGCGAAATCGGCGAGCGCGGCGGCGGCGACCAGCGCGACCGTCGGCCCCGGGAGGCGCCTCGCCCCGAGCAGCGCGATCGGGCCGGCCGCGGCGAGCGCGACCTGGCCGATGCCGA
Source organism: Agromyces laixinhei (assembly GCF_006337065.1). Taxonomy (NCBI): domain Bacteria; kingdom Bacillati; phylum Actinomycetota; class Actinomycetes; order Micrococcales; family Microbacteriaceae; genus Agromyces; species Agromyces laixinhei. The sequence goes on from NZ_CP040872.1 coordinate 2,590,493, forward strand.
CGACCCACCCGGCGTGGCTCCACACGGCGATGCCGATCGCGGCGGGCACCTGCACGATGAGGCTGATGATGACCGGCGCGAGCAGTACGACGCCCGACGGGGGCCGGAATCGTTCGGGGCGACCGCCCCACGGCGCGTGCCACGGCGGTCCGTCCCAGTTCTGCGACGGCATTCCCCGATCGTATCCCCGGCGCCGTGTACGCGAATCGGCCATTCGGAGACTCACTCGCTACTCCGAGCGGTGTACGAGGCGGCGCGGTTCGAGGGTGCGCTGCGCGCGGCGAGGGCGATGGGCGATGCGATCAGAAGATCTGCACCGGCTTGACGACATCGGCGTAGATCAGGAGGGCGCTCATCGCGCCGAACACGACGACGACCGCGAGCGTCACCGGCATGAGCTTCGCGAGGTCGACTGGGCCCGGATCGGGCCGACGGAAGAGCTTGGCGAACCCGCGACGGATGCCCTCCCAGAGGGCGCCGGCGATGTGCCCGCCGTCGAGCGGCAGCAACGGGATGAGGTTGAAGACGAACAGCGCGATGTTCAGCGAACCGAGGATGCCGAACATCGTGGCAGCCTTCGACGCGATCGGGATCTCGTCGATCGTCGCGATCTCGCCGGCGAGCCGGCCGACGCCGACGACCGACATCGGGCCGTTCGGGTCGCGCTCTTCGGTGCCGAACGCGGCGTTCGCCACGTCGATCATGCGCTGCGGCAGGTTCAGGATGATACCGGCGACGCCGGCCACGTTCTCGCCGACGGTGGGCAGCACGGCGGTCACGGGCCGCTGCACGATCTCGTTCGCCGCGTAGATGCCGACGAACCCGAACTGATCGGTGAGCGGCTCGCCCGCGGCATCTCGCACCACGCCGCCCTGGTCGTCGAGCACGTAACGCTCGCTGAGCATCGGCGTGACCTCGAGCTCGACGGTCTCGCCGTCGCGCTCGACGACGAAGGCGACCGGCTCGTCCGCATTCTCGCGGATGATCACCGTCGACTCGTTCCATGACCCGATCGGCTCACCGGCGATCGAGACGATGCGGTCGCCGGGTTCGATACCGGCCGCGGCTCCGGGGGCCGCCGGGTCACCGGGCTCGCACGTCTGCCGCTCGCTCGTCGCGGGCAGCGCGCACGCCGAGACCGAGCCGACCGTCGTCGAGAGCTGCTGCACGCCGAATCCCATGAGCACGATGGCGAAGAAGACGGTCGCGAGCAGCAGGTTCATGAACGGGCCGCCGAACATGATGATGATGCGCTTCCACACCGGCAGCCGGTAGAACGCGCGGTGCTCATCGCCCGGCGTGATCGACTCGGTGCTCGAATCGCGGGCATCCTGCACGAGCCCGCGGAAGAATCCCGTGCTGTCGGCGTGCACGCGTTCACCCTTGCCGGGCGGGAACATGCCGATCATCGAGATGTAGCCGCCGAGCGGAATCGCCTTGACGCCGTATTCGGTCTCGCCCCTTCTTCGCGACCAGAGGGTCGGGCCGAAACCGATCATGTACTGGGTGACCTTGACTCCGAAGAGCTTCGCCGGTACGAGGTGCCCGACCTCGTGCAGACCGATCGACACGGCGAGGCCGATGACGATGATGACGACGCCGATGATGAAGGCGAGCACGGAATCCACGGCTGCAAGCGTACTGCGGTCGGCTTTGAGCGCGCTGTCGGTCGGCTGTGAGCTCGGCGAGCGCGAACTCAGCCCGAGATGCGCGCGATGCGCGCCTCGGCGCCGCGACGGGCGATGCGCTCGGCCTCGGCGAGCGAGGCGACGGAGAGCGCCGTCTCGGATGCCTCGTGGTGCTCGACGACCGCCTGCACCGTGTCGACGATGTCGAGGAACCCGATGCGCCCGGCGTGGAACGCCGCCACCGCCTCCTCGTTCGCGGCGTTGAACACCGCCGGATACTCGCCGCCGGCACGCCCGACCTGCTTGGCGAGTGCGACCGCGGGGAATGCCTCGTTGTCGAGCGGCTCGAACGTCCACTCCTGTGCGCGCGTCCAGTCGAGAGGCGTGCCGATGCCGCCGACCCGGTGCGGCCAGTCGAGCCCGAGCGAGAGGGGCAGGCGCATGTCGGGCGGCGAGGCCTGCGCGATCGTCGAGCCGTCGATGAACTCGACCATCGAGTGCACGATCGACTGCGGGTGCACGACGACGTCGATGCGGTCGTACTCGACGTCGAAGAGCAGGTGCGCCTCGATCACCTCGAGCCCCTTGTTGATGAGCGTCGCAGAGTTGGTCGTCACGACGAGGCCCATGTCCCACGTGGGGTGCGCGAGCGCCTCGGCCGGTGTCACGGCCGTCAGCTCGTCGCGTCGGCGCCCACGGAACGGGCCGCCCGACGCCGTCAGCACCAGCCGGCGCACCTCGTCATCGGTGCCCGAGCGCAGCGCCTGGGCGAGCGCCGAGTGCTCGGAGTCGACGGGCACGATCTGACCGGGCCGGGCGATCCGGGTGACGAGGTCGCCGCCCACGATGAGCGATTCCTTGTTGGCGAGCGCGAGGGTCGTGCCCCGCTCGAGCGTCGCGAGCGTCGGCCCGAGCCCGACGGAGCCGGTGATGCCGTTCAGCACGACATCGGCGTCGACCTCGCGCACGAGCTGTTCCGCCTCATCGACACCGACGGCCGTGTGCTCGACGCCGAACTCCGCCGCCTGGGCCTCGAGCAGCGCTCGATTCGAGCCGACGGCGAGCCCGACCACGTCGAAGCGGCGCGGGTTCGCCCTGATGACGTCGAGGGCCTGGGTGCCGATCGAACCGGAAGAGCCGAGGATGATGACGGAGCGCACGTCACCACTGTATGGGAGCACGTGCGGGTGCAGGAGACCGCGGTGCAGGCAAGTCCTCAGAGCAGGGCGACCGACGCGGCCCGGCCGCCGGGCACCTCGATGTCGTGGAAGCGGATGCCGCGCCATCCGGAGCCGAATTCGGGCGGGCTCACCTCGATTCGGCCGACGCCGCCGTCGTCGCTCGGCATGCTCAGCGCCAGCCTCGAAGGTTCGATGAAGTCGGTGTGGCCGATGGCGCGGAGGAGCGCCGACTTCCGCGCCCACAGCGTCGCCCGGGCGATGGCGCGTGCGTTCGGGTCGAAACGGTCGAGCGCCGCACGCTCGCTCGCATGGAAGGCCGCTTCATCGATGACGGCTCCGGTCTCGAGTGAGGCCGGCTCGATACCGACCCCGACCGGATGCCTCGTGGCCGCCGCTCCGACCACGGCATCGCCTGCGACGGCGACATCGGCGTACCACGGGGCGCCCGAGGGGGTCAGCGGATACGCGATCGACGGCCGCCCGTGCCGTGCCCCGCACTCCACGCAGCCGTGCACGAGTTCGACGTCGTCGGCGGGCACCCCCGTGGCATGCGCGAGCAGTCCGCGCAGAACCGTGTCTGCCGCCGGGCCACGGCGCCCGCGAAGCATCACGACGACTCGTACACCGGAGTCCCCGAGCTCGATGAGCTCGCCCTCGGCCGCGACATCCATACCCCCATCCTCTCGCACCCGTGCCGCGGCGGCCGACGCACCTTCACTCGGATATGCCGCGGTGCGCATGCCATGGCCCGTAGGGTCGAACGGTGACAGAGATCGAAGGCGACACCGTTCCCGCTCCGGTCCGGCAGGGTCCGCTCTACCGAATCGTCCGCGGCATCCTCCGCCCGCTCGTACGTCTCATCTACCGGCCGACGATCACCGGGGCCGAACACGTTCCCATGCACGGGCCGGTCATCCTCGCCTCGAACCACCTCTCGTTCGTCGACAGCATCGTGATTCCGCTCGCCTCACCGCGACCCGTGCAGTTCCTCGCCAAGTCGAGCTACTTCACCGGCACCGGCTTCTCGGGCTGGGTCTCGCGCACCTTCTTCGGCGCGATCGGCGCCGTCGCCGTCGACCGCGGCGCCGGCTCGCAGGCACAGGAGGCCCTCGATGCCGGCGAACGCATCCTCGACGCCGGCAACGCCTTCGCCATCTACCCCGAAGGCACGCGTTCGCTCGACGGCCGTCTCTACCGCGGCCGCACCGGTGTCGCCTGGCTCGCACTGACCACGGGTGCCCGTGTCGTGCCCGTTGGTCTCATCGGCACCGAGAAGATCCAGCCCGTCGGGGCGAAGCTGCCGCGCGTGCGACCCGTGACGGTGAGCTTCGGAGCGCCGCTCGATCTCGCGAGGCACGGCCAGGCCGGGTCTGGGCGCGCCCGTCGAGCCGCGACCGATGAGATCATGGCGGCGATCCACGCGCTCAGCGAGCAAGAGCTCGCCGGCGTGTACAACGAAACCCCGCCGCAAGGCGCCCTCGCCAAGCTCGCCGACCGCGTGGTTCCGCGCGAGCGGATCTGACCGGATTCCCAGCTGTTCCCGGTCTCGCACCGGTATCGTCGGTTCGATGCGCTCTGCCTCGATCATCAGCCGCGTCGCCGCGGCGGTCGTCGTGGTGCTCGCGTTCGCCGCGTGTTCGGGTCCGGGCTCCGGCGACATCAAGCGTGCCGCCGCCGGCAGTGAGGCCGCCGCCGTCGTCGAGCTGCCGATCCCGTCGGCGACCGAGTTCGACCCCGGCCACATCGTGAGCGACGACTCGTTCTACGACAGCGGCGCGATGAGCGAGGTCGAGATCCAGGCCTTCCTCGAGGGTCTCGACTGCCGCCCGAAAGACCGCGTGCCGTGCCTCGCCGACTTCATGCAGAGCACGGCGACGCTCCCGGCGGCGGGGCCCGGGCACTGCACCGAGTACCGGGGCGGCATCCGGGAGCGGGCGAGCCGCATCATCTCCAAGGTCGCCGCGTCGTGCGGTGTGAGCCCGAAGACCCTGCTCGTGCTCCTCCAGAAGGAGCAGTCGCTGCTCACTCGGCCGAGCGAGTCCGGCTACCTCCGGGCGATGGGGTACGGCTGCCCCGACACCGCCGACTGCGACACGAAGTACTTCGGCTTCTTCAATCAGGTCTACAACGCCGCCTGGCAGTTCCGGCAGTACACCGAGCAGCCCGATCGCGCGTACCGCATCGGCGCGGTCGACGTGCAGTTCCATCCGGATGCCGCGTGCGGCGCGGCACCCGTCGCCATCGCCAACCAGGCGACGGCGAACCTGTACAACTACACGCCGTACCAGCCGAACCCGGCCGCCGTGGCCGACCCCGAGGTCGGAGACGGGTGCTCGGCCTTCGGCAACCTGAACTTCTGGCGACTGTGGCACCGGTGGTTCGGCGACCCCGAATCGGAGCGGTACCCCGGCTTCCTGCCGCCGTGCAGCAGGCTCGTCGGCGGCCAGGCGTGCCCGATCCCCGAGGCGACGCTGCCCGCGGTGCCGCTGGCGCGACTCAGCGCTGACTGACGGTCACGACCGGTTCGTGCCGCACCGGGAATGCCACGGATGCCGCGATGAAGCACTTCTCGGCCGCCTCGCCGTGGATCGTGCGGGCGAGCCCCAGCATCGAGGCATCCGCCACGACGACGCGCGGTCGCAGTACGGCCTCGACGAATGCCCCGCCGCCGCGGCCGTCTTCGCGCATGAGCCCGACGGGCCGATCGGTGTAGCCGCGCACGAGAATGCCGTGATTCGTCGCGACGTGCAGGTACGAGAGCATGTGGCACTGTCCGAGAGCGGCGAGCAGCAGCTCCTCGGGGTTCCAGCGCTCGCGATCCCCGTGGAACGCCCGGTCGCTCGACCCCGTGATCTCGTGCAGCTTGTCCGCCGCGCGAACGACGTGCTGACGGCCGTAGTCGCGATAGCCCGAGGTGCCCGTGCCGCGGTCGCCCTGCCACTCGACCTCGATCTCGTAGCGGTGTTCGCCGAGCATGCTTCCTCCGATCGTGCGCGCGGGCCGCGCCATCCGATTCTGCACCCCGTTGGCGGCCTCGGCGCGGCGATAGGCTGGGGTCACCATGACTGATTCCCGCATCGACGCCCAGACAGCCGCCGCCCCGGTCTATTCCGTGCCGCAGGAGCGCAAGATCGTGACCGCCATCCCCGGTCCGAAGTCGCTCGAGCTGCAGGCCCGACGATCGAAGGTCGTCTCATCCGGCGTCTCCTCGGCGCTGCCCGTCTACATCGAGCGGGCGAACGGCGCGATCCTGGTCGACGTCGACGGCAACCGCTTCGTCGACTTCGGTGCCGGCATCGGCGTGACCACGGTCGGGCACACCGAGCAGAGCGTCGTCGCCGCGGCGGCCGAGCAGCTGCAAGACGTCATCCACACGCTCTTCACGATCACCCCGTACGAGGAGTACGTGCGTGTCGCCGAACTCCTCGCCGAGCGCACGCCGGGCAACTGGCAGAAGAAGAGCGTGCTCGTCAACTCCGGAGCCGAGGCGGTCGAGAACGCCGTGAAGATCGCCCGCAAGCACACCGGTCGCCGTGCCGTCGCCGTGCTCGACCACGCCTATCACGGCCGCACGAACCTCACGATGGCGATGAACTACAAGGCGATGCCGTACGCGACCGGGTTCGGTCCGCTCGCCGGCGACGTCTACCACGCGCCGAGTTCGTACCCATACCGCGACGGCCTGTCGGGCGAAGATGCTGCCGCCCGCACGGTCGCCTACCTCGAGAAGGTCGTCGGGGCGAGCGACCTCGCCTGCCTCGTCGTCGAGCCGATCCAGGGCGAGGGCGGCTTCATGGTGCCCGCCGACGGGTTCCTCCCGACCCTGCAGGCGTGGTGCACCGAGCACGGCGTCGTCATGATCGCCGACGAGATCCAGTCGGGCATGGCCCGCACCGGCCGCTACTACGCGAGCGAGCACTTCGGCTGGGAGCCCGACCTCGTGCTCTCGGCGAAGGGCATTGCGGGCGGCCTTCCCCTCGCCGCGGTCACCGGTCGTGCCGAGATCATGGACTCCGCGCAGCCCGGCGGACTCGGGGGCACCTTCGGCGGCAACCCCGTCGCATGCGCCGCGGCCATCGCCGTCTTCGAATCGATCGAGCAGAACGACCTGCTCGCCCACGCGCAGCGCATCGAGGCCGCCCTCCGCGCGGGCCTCACGAAGCTCGCGGAGCGCTACGACATCATCGGTGAGATCCGCGGCATGGGAGCCATGATCGCCATCGAGCTCGTGCAACCCGGCACCGCTCGCACCACGAAGATCCCGAATGCCGAAGCGGTCGCCGCGATCGTCGCGTTCGCCGGCCAGCACGGCGTGCTCTTCCTCAGCGCCGGCACCTTCGGCAACGTGCTGCGCTTCCTGCCGAGCCTGGCGGTGAGCGACGCACTCATCGAAGACGGTCTCCGCGTGCTCGACGACGCCCTCGCCTCCATCGGATAGCACAGGTGACCGGCACATTCTCAGTCACTGACAGCGTCGAACTCGCCGTGGTCGAGCGTAGTGGTTTCACCGAGTCCCGGCACGCGGGTTCCGCCGTCGTGCTCTCCCCCGAGGGCGAGGTGCTGCGCGCCCTCGGCGACGTCGTCACCCCGATCTTCCCCCGGTCCTGCCTGAAGCCGTTCCAGGCCGTCGCCGTCATGACCTCGGGCGTCACGCTCCGCGGCGAAGACGCGGCGATCGCAACGGCGAGCCATTCGGGCACCGCGGCGCATGTCGCACTCGTGCGGCGCCTGCTCGAACGGCAGTCGCTGCCCGAGTCGGCGCTCGGCTGCCCGCCGGCGGCCCCCAGCGACCAGGTGGCGCGCGAACAGCTCACCCGCTCCGGGGGCCCGCGTGAGCGGGTCTACATGAACTGCTCCGGCAAGCACGCGGCGATGCTCCTCGCCTGCGTCGCAGGCGACTGGCCGCTCGAGGGCTACCTCGAGTTCGGCCATCCGCTGCAGAAGCGTGTGCTCGACGTCATCGAACGCTTCACCGGAGAGCGCCCGGCGGCGACGGCGGTCGACGGCTGCGGCGCCCCCGTGCACGCGATCAGCCTCGGCGGGCTCGCTCGCGGCATCCAGAAGATCACGACCGCCGCGGCCGGCTCACCCTTCGCCCTGTATCGCGAAGCGGCGGCGCTCACCGAGGCCGTGCGCGAGCACGCCTGGGCCGTGGGCGGCCCCGGCCAGCCCGACACGGTCGCCGTCGAGCGCCTCGGCGTCTTCGCCAAGATCGGCGCCGAGGGCGTCATGGTCATGACGGCACCCGACGGCACCACCGTGGCGCTCAAGGTGCTCGACGGTTCCTCTCGCGCCTCGACGATCATCGCGCTCCGGCTGCTCGCCCAGTCGGGCGCGATCGACGACCGGGCCATCGATGCCGTGCAGACCGAGCTCGACCTCTGGGTCATCGGCGGCGAGCAGCGCGTCGGCTCGATCCGCGCCACCATCTGACCCGGCCCTGTACCCGAGCTCTCGGCCGACTGTCGTCAACCGCCGGGTGCCACGGGCCAGATCGCGCGCTGCACGCCCGTCACCGGGTGGATGACCCAGCATTGCGAAGTGTCGTCGAGGAGCGGAGGCAGTTCTCGGGTTCGCCCGAGGGAGCGGAACTCGATCAGGCTGCCGTGCACGACCTTTACCGCATCCTCCCTGAGCGTCGCGCTCAGCGACCAACTCGACGCCCACGCGTCGCCGTCGCCGACGATCACCGGTGGCGGCGCATCCGGGCTCGAGGCGGCGAGAGCGGCCCGCACGGCGACCTCGCCGCCGGCGGTGAGCAGAATCGGCGCTCGCCCTGCGGCGGCGATCGTCGCCGCGGCCGCGCGAGGTGCCGTCGTCACGACGGTGTACGGCGTGTCGGGGCGCAGCTCGAGTGGCAGCACCGGGGGCGCGGCGCCGAACGAGCGTCGGGCCGCATCGACGACCTGCAGCCGGTGCCCGTGCCACTGGCCCGACCCTGAAGGCGCCGTCCCGCGCCAGAGCTCACCCCGGCCGCCCGCCTGCACGAGATCGGTTCGCGTCGCGTGCCGAAGCAGGAGACGCGAGCCGAACGCATCGCGGAGCCCCGCCCCGAGCGCCGTCGGCTGCACCGCTGACGCGGCGACCGCCAGCCCCCGTGCGCGCCCCTCGCGGATCAGCGACTCCACCATGGCCGAGGCCGCATGCCGGTACTCCTCCGGCCAGGCGCGGAAGCGCATGTCGAGGTCGTCGATCACCACGAGCGTCGGAACGACCGCTCCCCCGCGGACAGCGGCCTGTGCGCCGGCAAGCGCGTCCCAGACCGCGCTCCGCGGTCCGTCGAGACGCAGCGTCGTCGACGGAACGTCGTCACCCCCGGCCAGGCTCTCTGCGGCGGATTCGGTGGCGTTCTCGACCGCGTTCTCGACCGCAGTCAGCGCCGTGCTCCGCCCGCTGCCGGGAGCGCCGAGAACGAGGAGGGCGCCGTCGCGCAGCGGCGACCACCGTGCGGCACTGCGGCGCTGCCGCTCGGGCTCGTCGACCACGCCGAACGAGAGCCCGTCGAACGAGAGCGCATCGTCACCGATGGCGGGGCGGTCGTTCACCGTTCCCGCCCGCTGCCCCGCCGCTTCCGGTTCTGCGGCGGTGACGAGTTCGGCGACCGCATCGGGGGCGATGCGGGTCGGCAACGGATCGAGCCAGGTGCGTCGCGCTCGCCGGGAGCCGGATGCCGCCGCGACCTCATCGATCAGTTCGCGGACGGCGATCGCGCTCTGGAACAGCACCGGAATGCCGTCACCGCGATCGATCACCCCACGGCCGGGAGCGCTCGAAAGAATCTCCGAGGCCTCCGGCGTGCCGACCACCGCCTCGCTGTCGGAGCGCTGCAGCACACGCAGCGACACGCGGATCGCGCAGTTGGCGGTGACCTGTTCGCGAACGACGCCGTTGGGCCGCTGCGATGCGAGCACGAGGTGAACGCCGAGCGAGCGTCCCCGTGCGGCGATGTCGCCGACGACCGCGCCCAGTTCGGGAAAGCGCTCGATCATCGCCTGGAACTCGTCGATGACGATCACGAGACGTGGCAACTCGACCCGGTGGTCGAGAGCGGCGATGTCTCGAGCACCCGCTGCGGCGAGCACCGTCTCGCGGTGCGTCAGCTCGGCGCGCAGGCTGAGCACGGCGCGCTCCGCCTCCGATTCGTCGAGGTCGGTGACGATGCCCGTGACATGCGGAAGCCGGCGGACCGGCTCGAACGCCGCCCCTCCCTTGAAATCGACGAGCAGGAACGAGACGCGCGACGGCGGGTGGGCCCCCGCGAGCGCGACGATCCAGGCGAGCAGGAATTCGCTCTTCCCGCTGCCGGTCGTGCCGGCGACGAGCGCGTGCGGTCCGCTCCGTGCGAGGTCGAGTTCGAGCGCGTCGTCGGCCGCGATGCCGACGACGGCGGCGAGCGTGGACCGATCGGCGCCGTCGCCGCCCGAGCTGCGAAGCTCGTCGAGCCGCACTCGCGACGGAAGCGCGCGTGAGCGGTTGCCGAATCCGGCTCGTTCGGCCGCGGCCGCGGCCGAGCGGGCCCAGCTCTCCGATTCAGCGGCACCGACGAGCACGGGGACCATCGGTGCATCTGCGGCTGTGCCCTGACGTCGCAGGATCGCACGGTCGGGCCCTTCGAGCATGACGATCGCACCGAGACCCGGCGGCAGTTCCGAAGGGATCCTCGCGATCGCGACCACGGCGGAGTCCGGCTCATCGGTCTGCGGTGACCCCGCCGGCCGATCGATCACCACCAGTCCGGCACGGCCCCGCCCTCCCGCGTGCGGCAGGTGGTGCAGCCATGCCCAGGGATCGCCATCGCGCTGCACGGGGCCGGCGACGGTGAAGCCGCGAGGATGCGCGTGGTGGGCGAACTGCACCACGCAGGCGCGCGCAGCGGCGCGCGCGAGCTGCAGTTCGCCGGCGAACCCGATTCCGGAGCCTGCCGCTGCGAGCACCGGCGCGTCGTCGAGTCGCCCGGCCCCGAGCAGCAGCTCACGGTCGGTGGAATCGATCGGCGCACCGTCGACCCTGAGCGAGCTCGCCACTGCACCGCGACCGAGCACGATCGGGGGCGGCGGGTCGTCTCGCCACGCCGAATGCTCCGCTTGCTCGAGCACACGGCGCGACGACGGCGATCGATGCCACGCGGCTCTCCGTTCGAGATCGTGCCGCTCCCGAATCTCAGCCGAGAGCTCGATGAGCCTCCGTCGTCGGTCATCGGCCCCGCGTCGGCGCTGCCGACGCGCGGAGCGCCGCGCATCCACCATCGAGGCGATCGCCACGAGCGGGCCGAGCGCCGCGAACATCAGCGAGAACAGCGACCCAGTGATCGCCCACAGTCCGATCGCGCCGGCCACCGGGGCGAGCGAGGCGATGAGCGGAAATCCCGCGCGTGCGGGATCCGCGGGAGCGGGGGGCAGCGCGAGCGGGATGTCGAGCGACGCGGGTGCGGTATCGAAACGGTCCACGGTGCGATCAGATCACGAGCGGCAGAGCCGGCGCCGAGGCCGGCACGGTTCGGTGGGCTCGTCGGACGGTATGGGGCTGTGGAGGAGGGGTCCGTGCGAAACGTCGGCCCGAGGCGAGTTGCCCCTCCTCGCAAGGAACGTCAGGAAACCACGAAGAACTGCTCGGCGAGCTCGACCCGGCTCCCCCTCGGCACGAGGTAGCGGCGGCCGGGCTCGCACCGCATCGCCCCGTCGTCGGGACGACGCACGATCGTGCCATTGCCCGAGAACCGGTCGGCGATCCAGAACGTGCCATCGTGCTCGCCGAACTCGAGGTGCGTCTTCGACACCGACAGGGAGCGATCGGCGATCTGCACGAGATGATCGAACACCTCGCCCGGCTGCGGCAGCGGACGACGACCGATCAGTCCGGTGCCGAAGACCGTGCGGGTCTCGCCGGTGCTGAATGCCAATGCGAACCGCACCGGCCCGCCCCTCACCAGCGGCCCGCCCGTCACGAGCGACTCGTCGCCCGAGGCATCCGCCCGCTCTATCGCCGTGGGGGCGCGGAAACCCTCGACCGGGATCGAGATCACGCCGCTGCTGCGCCGCACTGAACGCTCGAGCACCGTCGTGTCGCCGGGGCGAGGGTCGAGGCGGCGGCGCGACTCGGGAGTCGCGCTCGTCGAACTGCCGCATTCGCCGCAGAACATCGCTCCGTCGGGGAGCTCGGCCCCGCAGATCCGGCACCTCACGACGGCGCTCCTCTCCGGCTCACAGCGTACCCGCCGAGGGAGGCCAGCGAGACCCGGGCCCTGAGTCGCTCGCGCAACGATCGGGGTTCCCCGAGCCGGCGCTGCAGTTCATCGACCGACTCCCACACCCGGAGATCATCACCGTCGGTCGGGCCGTCGGGCGCGAACACCGAGCGGTCGACGACCGAGGCCAGCACGAGCGGCGCGAGCCCGCCCACAGTGGCCGCCTGCTCGGCTCGCGTCGCGGTGGGCTTGATCGGATAGCCGAAGTCGGCAGCCGAATCGGCGAACTCCTGCCACCCGCCCTCGATGCGTTCGACGGCGGTCGGTGCTGTACGCCGCAGACGCCGACGCCGCAGCTTCGCGACCACGACCGCGAGGAACGGACTCAGGAGCACCGCGAGCACCCCGAGCACGAGTCCGGTGACCCCGAGCACGCCGAGCAGCGTCTGCATCCAGGCATCCCGGCCGTCGGATTCGTCGGGCGGGGTCTCGGGATCGTTCGCGAGTTCGTCGACCGGCGTGCGTTCCGCCGGCGGTGGCAGCGCCGACTGCGGCCGCGACACGATCGTCGGCTGGTCGGGCTCGCGCTCGGGTATCGGCCGCGGCATGGGGTTCGGGTCGACTGGGATCCACACGCCGTCGGCGCGCTGCACCTCGATCCAGGCCTGCTTGTCACCGCTCACGAACCGCGTGACGCCGTCGGGCACCGACTCGCTCGGGGCATCCGTCTCGCCCGACGACCCCGACGGCCCTGCCGACCCTGCCGCCACGGCCGCGGCCTCATCTGCCGCCGCGGCGGCCGCCGCCCTGCCGGGCAGGTACCCGACGGCGACCCTCGCCGGAAACCCGATGCGCCGCGCCATGAGCGCCGCCGCCACCGCGTACTGCTCGCCATCGCCGACCATGGGTCGTTCGTTCCCGAGTTCTGCGAGACGGCCGAGCGAGTGCCCGGATCGGCTCGCCACCTCGTCGTCCGCACCGTGGCTGACGTACCCGTTCGCTTGGAATCCCTCGATGACGGCCCGCAGACGATCCCCCGGCTCATCGGACGCCGGAGCCCACTCTTCGAGCAGGAGCGCGAGCTCCTTCGGCAACTCCGGCGCCGCCGGCAGCACGCTCGTGCCGGGGTCGAGCGGACCGAGTGCAGACGGATCGACCGGCACCACAGAGGTCGCCGTGTAGCGATCACCGGGCTGCAGTGGCGTCTGCACCGCACCCGTGCTCGTGACCTCGTTGTAGAAGAACGACTCGGTGAGCGTCTCGGCGCGCGGCCCGCCGAACGTCATGCGCTCGAGACGGCCGATGCCGGGCACCCATACCTCGGCGTACCCGCTGATCTCGACTTCGATCGAGAGCCGATCGGTGGCATCGCCCAACCCCGACTGGTCGAGCCGGTACGGCACCCGCGTGAACCGCCCCGATGCGGAATCGCCGTCGCCCCCGCCCACCGTGTAGACGATGCCGTCGTACGAGTCGAGGCTCGCCATTCGCACGCCGGCCCCCTCGGGCAGCCCGCGAACGTCGAGCATCGGCCGGTCCGCGACGCCGTCGCGGAATGCAGCCCGAAACCCCGCGAGGGGGCTGTCGTGCTCCCTCGGCTCGAACGGCGGCTGCAGCTCTGCTCGCACGACGTTCCGCGGCGGCACGGGCAGGGCGACGGATGCCGCGGTCGCACCCACGACCGCAATGGCGACGAGCACCGACGCCCCGGCCACGCGGCGCGCGTCGGAGAGAGCGGCCTCGACCTTGCGGCCGCTCGTGATCGCACGACGATCGGCGATCGCGACCCTGACGAGCCACGCCACCGTCGTGATGAGGAAGGCGATGCCCGCCTCGACGGCGAATGCCGAATGAACGACGCCGAGTGCGATGCCCGTGACGAGGAGCACGGCCGGCGGCAGGGCCGCCGCCGCCGGCCAACGGCTGCGCAGCGCGATCGTGGTCGTGGCCGTTGCCGCGATCAACCCCAGCAGGAACGGCGGCACGAGCAGTGCCTGGTACGACCCGACCGGGACGGAGATCGTGACGAGCTGTTTCCAGGAGAGCGCGGCGCCCGCAAGCAGTTCGACGAAGCCGGCGGGAGTCGGCACGACGCCGGCGATCGCGCGACCGGGCACCGCGGCCGGCACTCCCAGCACCAGGAAGACGCCGAAGACCGAGAGCACGACGACCCACGTGGGCAAGCGGAACCGCGCCCCGAGCACGCCGATCACGACACCGGCAACGATCGCGACCGCTGCGGCGATGAGGAACGCCGTGCTCTCGTAGATCGGCCACCACGGCACCATCGCCGCGGCGAGCATCGCGGCGACGAGCGCGACCGTGACGAGGGTCGGTCCGAATCGACGTGCGCCCGCCGGCATGCGGTGATTCACGAGACCGACGCCGATCGCGCGAGCAGGGCGCGCAGGTCTTCGAGATAGCCGATGCCGAAGACGGTCAGGCCGGCGATCGTTCGCGCGCTCGCCTCGCCCTCCGGCGAGCACTGCACGGCGATCGCCTCGACCGCGGGCGGCAGCCGCGCCGCCGCAGCTCGCACCGGGGCGACACCGCGAGCGGAGCCCGTCACGATGAATGCGAGCGAGACACCCGAGATCGTCTCGGCGGCCGCCCGGGCGACGTCGGGCAGCATCACGGCATCTGTCTCGGTCTCGACGACGCACAGCGCGTCGAGGAGCCGATCGCGCGAGACCGTCGGGAGCTCGCGCATCGCTGAGCGACCACCCCCCGTCGCCTGCCGACGCCCGGAGACCACGAACGACACCGTCCGGGCGTCGCGGATCGCGCGCGCACCGACCGATGCCGCCGCGCCGACGGCGAGCTCGAATTCCGCCTCGTCGACATAGGCGGCGGGATCGAGGTCGAGGAGCACCATGAGACGGCTGCGCCGGGTCTCCTCGAACTGGCGCACCATGAAGACGCCGGTCTTGGCTGAGCTCCGCCAGTGGATGAAGCGACGATCGTCGCCGGGTACATACTCGCGCAGGGCGTGGAAGGCGATGTCGCTCACCGTCAGGTCGCGCGTCGGCGTGCCCTCGAGATCGCGGATGAAGCCCGTGCTGAGCGCGTTGATCGCCACGGTTCGGGGATGCACGTGCAGTTCGGCGGTCTCCGACCACACGTACTCACGTCGCATGAGCCCGATGGGATCGGCGTGGACCGTGCGAGCCGGACCGACCGGCACCACGCCGCGGCGCTCGGTCGGAATGTCGAACTGCTCATCGAACACCGCACCGCGCGGCAACCCGGGCAGCACGCGTTCGATGATGCGCCGGCCCACGGGCAGTTCGAGCTGGACCGCACCGAATCTGCGGCGACCCGGGTTCGCGGCGATCAGCCTCGCGCGGGCCGGCTCGCCCACGACCACCCGCGGCAACGGCAGCAGGAGCTGGATGGTGCCGGCACCGCGCCCGATGAGCCAGACGGATGCCGCGGCCACAAGCACCGCGAGTCCCCACCCGAGCGCGATGAGCTCGAGCAGACCCCAGGTGTACCCGGCGACGAGCACGAATGCCGCGGCGATGACCACCGCCCAGCCGAGCGGCGTCACGACGCCCTGCACGTACCTCGCGCCCTGGACGATGGCCGTTCCGGCGCGACCTGCCGCCACGACGGCTCGCCCGATGATCACCGCGAGCAGGCCGGCCTTCCTGGCCTCCTCGGGGATGGTCGTGCGGGTCTCGGTGAGCGTCACACCGCCTGCCTGGTCGAGGGCGGCGGCGTCTCGATCAACACCTGGGCGATCATGTTCGAGGCCGTCACGCCGTCGAACTCCGCCTCGGGGTCGAGGATCAGCCGATGAGCGAGCACGGGCTCGGCGAGTGCCTTCACGTCATCGGGCACGACGTAATGGCGACCGCGCCCTGCCGCGTGCGTCTTGGCCGCTCGGATGAGCGCGAGCGCCCCGCGCACGCTGACGCCGAGCCGCACCTCGCGAGCCGTACGGGTGGAGTCGACGAGGCGCGAGACATAGTCGTGGATCGTGGGGTCGACATAGACGGTGCGTGCCGCTGCGGCCATCTCGACGACCTCCTCGGCGGCGAGCTGAGGGGTCACGCGGTGCTCGTGCGCTCGCTGATCGGCGCCCTCGAGGATGCGGATCGTCGAAGCGTGGTCGGGGTAGCCGATGGAACTGCGCATCAGGAACCGGTCGAGCTGCGCCTCGGGCAGCCGGTACGTCCCTGCCTGCTCGACGGGGTTCTGCGTCGCGATGACCATGAACGGATGCCCCACCGGATGCGTCTGCCCGTCGACCGTGACCTGGCCCTCCTCCATGACCTCGAGAAGCGCCGACTGCGTCTTCGGGCTCGCTCGGTTGATCTCGTCGGCCAGCACGATGATCGAGAACACCGGGCCGGGATGGAACTCGAACACCCCGGTGCGCTGATCGTAGACGGTGACCCCCGTAATGTCGCCGGGCAGAAGGTCGGGAGTGAACTGCACACGATTGCTCGTGCCGTCGATCGACTGGGCCATCGCCCGCGCGAGCGAGGTCTTGCCCGTGCCCGGCACATCGTCGAGCAGCAGGTGACCCTCGCTGAGGAACGCGGTGAATGCGAGCCGGATGACCCGGTTCTTGCCGAGTAGCACTTCTTCGACCGCGCCGACGAGTCGATCGAGCGTCGCGGCGAACCGCGCCGCCTCCTCGGGGGTCATGGTCATCTCGGCTCCATCTCAGCGGTTCTCGTAGCGAACGACGACGCCCGCGATCTCAACATCCAACCAGACGCGCTCACCGCCCACGGCGTCGGGGATCTGACAGTTCGTCGGAGTCTGCGCGGGGCGGCCGGTGCGGTCGCCGTCGATGCCGCAACTGAACGCCACCGGGAGGCCGGAGTTCGCGGGTGCCGCGGTCCACGACCAGTTCTTCGCACCCTCATCCCAGATCCGGCTCGGCAACGCGAACGACAGCGAGGGCCTCGCATCGGAAGGTATGGCTCCCGACCACGCTCCGCAACTGCCCCAGACCGAGCAGGTGCGCACCTGGAATCTCACGGCTTCGCCGAACGGACGGGCGAAGAGATCCTGCGCCCACCCCGAGCCGCTGAAGCTCTGCAGCGTACCGGGGATCTGCGCACCGTTCTGGTCGACGGCGACGATGTCGTAGCGCCACGCATCGGGCGAGACGCCGGTGATGTACCGGTCGTAGACATCGGCGGTGCGGAAGTCCATGCGGCTGTCGACGTCACGAACCGCACCGGGCGCGGGCCGTACGACGGCTCCGGCGACCTCGGTGTTCACGCATGCCGCGCGGTTGTAGCCCCACACGACGAAGGAGTACCTGGTGGACTCCGCGGTGCCGGCGAACTGCACGCTCGTGACGCCCGGCCCCACGGAGACCACTTCGGCGACGGACCCTCCGCCGACCGGCGGGGAGACGGTGCCCGGCGCCGGCTTCGACACGGAGCACGCCTGGCCTCCGCCCGGCACTCTCGACTCCCCGTCGACGAGACGCTCGACGAAATACCCGCCGATGGGGTCGCCGTTGCCCGCGAACGCATCCCAGGCGACCGTGACCGTGCCGGCTGCGGCGTCGCCGTTGACGGCGATGCCGCCGGCGATCGGTGCGCCGAACGGGGTGCCGCTGGTGCCCGCCTCATTCCAGACCGCGAGCGAAGGATACGCCTGGTTGCGGGCACTGACCGTGATCGGCACCTGGCTACCGTTCACGAGCGGCGGGGAATCGACCGAGCAGAGCGTCGCCGTGCACGCGGTGCTCGCCGAGACTTCGCTCGGAGCGCCGGCGACGGTGACCACGTACGACTCGATCGCGCTCCCGGAACCGGCCCGCACCGGATCCCATTCGATGGAGAGGCGTCCGTCGAGCGGCATCGCCCGCAGTCCGCTCGGCGGCGGCGGAACGACGTCCGACCAGAGCGGCCCCGGCGCGTCCGCCGGGTCGGAGAGACCGATCGCGTTCTTCGCCCGCACCCGCACGTTGACGGCGTTCGCCGGGCCATTGCCGTACGTCGGCACCGTGCACGTCGTCGCGGAGCACCCCGTCGTGCTCGTCACCTCGCCCGTGTCGGCATCGACGACCTCGATCTCGTAGCCCGTGATCGGCGAGTTGTTGAACGCGCCCGCGCCGAAGGCGACGTCGAGGGTGCCGTCGCCGAAGCCGGTCACGCTCGCCCCGGTGACCGGGTCGGGGCGGTCCTGCACGGAGATCGTGACGAGCCCCCAGGCGTATCGGCTCGCGTCGCCGGTGGCGTCGGCCACTTGGTACTGCACCGTCGAGTTCACGGGCGCCGCGCCGGGATCGATGGTCACGTTCAGGGTCGAGCGGTCGTCGCTCGGTTCGATCGAGACTCCGGCGGGCAGATCGTCGGCGTCGGCCCCGCGTACGTCGACGACCCGCAGCGGAACGTCGGGGAACGGGTTCGTGGCACGGTCGTTCTCGAGCACGTCGATCGCCGTCGTGCGTCCGCGGGCGACGATCGCGCTGTCGGGTGCCGGACGGGCGATCGGTTTCGTCGACGGCACCACTCGCAGCTCGATGCGGCCCGGTCTGCCCTCGCCGGCATCGTCGGCGACCCCGATGGGGACCGCGGCCCGCGTTCCCTTCGAGGTCGAGGCGTCGGCGCTGATCGTGAGCTCGCTGCCGTCGAACGAGAAATCGAAGCCCTCGACCGGCGGCGGCAGCAGCTGGTAGACGAGTTCGTCGCGCGCCCCGGGGTACGGGTAGTTCGTGAGCTTCAGCAGATCGATCTGCTTGGACTGGCCGGGTTCGAAGTCGATGACGCCACCGACGAAGACGGGCGGCTGGCTCTTCGTCGGCGCCACGGTGATCGGCACCACGATGGTGCCGATCCGTGCCGAGGGGTCGGTCGCCGATTCGCCGTCGGTCACCGTGAATGAGAGGGAGGCCGGCCCGAAGTAGCCCTCCTCGCTCCGGTACCTGAGCGTGTTCTCATCGACGACCAACTCGGTTCCGTCGCTGTGCGATGCGCGCACGGTCGCGGCATCCGTGATCTTCACCGGTCGCCCCGAAGCGGCGATGACGTAGTCGTCGAGTTCGATCGTGACCTCGTCGCCGCTGACGACGCGAACGGCCGGGGCATCGGTGCGCAGTTGCGGGAGCGCGTCGTCGCGGCCGGGCACCCAGATGAATGCGTACGCGACGATCGACGGGTCCTCAGGATGCGCGACGGAGAACGGGATGACACGCCGGTGGTCCGCCACCGGCACCCGGATGCTGCCGTTGCTGCGAACCTCGGCGCCGCTCTCGTAGCCGTCGACGAGTCCGACGGTGAGATCGGAGACCTCGGCGTCGGCGAGGAACACGTTGCGGAGCACGGGCACGTCGATGCTGTCCTTGTCGAGGATGTCGCTCAGGGTGAGCACCGTGTCGGATGCCTCGGGGCGAGCGAGCGCCGCGGTATCGCTGGCTTCGACGCGGAGGAAGGTCGAGGCACTGCCGAGCTGTTCGTTCTCGATCGTGTAGATGAAGCCGTACTCGCCTTCACCCGGCGGAAGCTCGACCTCGATGCGATCGTCGACGATGGTCGCGACGGCCTCACCCTCGGTCGGCGTGACGTTCGTCAGCGTCAGAGCGCCCCCGTCGGGATCGGAGTCGTTCTCGAGCACCCGGACGGAGACCGTGCGCGCCGGCCGCACCTGCACGAAGTCGTTGACGGCGACCGGCGTGCGCGCTCCGTCGAGGCGCGGCGCGATGCCGACTCTGACGGTGCCGACGGCGCGCGCACCGAGGGCGTCGACGACCTCGTACTCGAAGTCATCGGTGCCCGCCGAGTACTCACCCGCCTGGTATTCGAGCCAGTCGGGGCCATGGGCGTTGACGTTGCCGAGTTCGGGGCTGCCTCCCTGCCCCAGCAACTGCACGCTATCGCCCTCGGGGTCGGATCCGCCGAGCGGCACCGGGATGCGGACCGTCTCGCCCGAGAGCACGCGGGCGGTCACGGTCGCCGGCACCGGCGGCGTATTGGTCTCGGCGTCGGCGGCACGCACCGAGATCTGCACAGTGGCGGTGGCCGACTGTCCGTCGGGCCCCGTGATGCGGTAGATCGCCTCGTACTCCCCCGGCGTCTCGGGGGCGAAATAGCGGAGCCGATCGCCGTCGACGAAGAGCAGACCGGCTTCGGGCTGCCGTTCGACCGTCGGATCGAGTGCGAGCGGCAGGGTGTCGGGGTGCTCGTCGTTGGCGAGCACCGAGATGTCGACGACGTCGCCGGTACGCGCAGAGATCTTGTCGGGCACCGCGACGGGCGGCTGGGCGATCTCGAGTTGTGGCACCTCGACGAGGGTCACCTCGCCCTCGGCCTCGGCGAGGCCGTTGCTGATGCGGTACCCGAACACCGACGAGCCGGTCTCGAGCGGTCCCGAGAGCGTCACCCGGAGAATACGGTGCTCGACGACCTCGACCTGGATGCCGGCGTCGACCTCGGGGCTGCCGAGGCCCGTGAGGATCAGCACGCCGCCCGTCGGATCGATGTCGGTGGCGAGCACGTCGACGTCGACCGGTTGTCCGATCCTGAGGAACGCCGTGTGCGGCACCGTGATGGGGGTGGTGTCCTGCTCGGGCGGGGCCGCGACCTCGACTCTGACGCGGCCCGTCGTCGTCCACGTGCCATCCGTCACCGTGTATTCGAGCGAGTGGGTGCGCACGGCGGAACTCACGAACCGGAAGGTGCCGCCGTCGAAGTCGGGGGTGAGCTGCGCGTCGGGCTTGGCGGGGACGGCGCTCAGCTGGATCTGACCCGAACCGCCGCGCACGTGCCGAAGCGGGTCGATCCGCACCTCTTCGCCCGCCGTCGCGAGCACGACGAAGGGATCCGCAACGATGGGCACATCACCGGGCGGCCGAACGCCGACGCCGAGCACGCCGACGCCGGTGTCGCGCCCGTCGGACACCACGAGCGAGACGGATCGTTCGGTGCCGGCACCGCCCTTCTCGTCGAACACGATCATGCCGTCGGCCGTCGACGACAGTGCGTCGGGCGCGGCGGTCGTGGCTCGCTCGAGGAAGAACGGATCGCCGTCGGGGTCGACCCAGTCGCCGAGCACCGCCGTGTTCACGCGGCCCCCGGCCGCCACGAGTGCCTTGGACTGCCGTTGCTGCACGGGCGGCGAGTTCTCGTCGGGGTCGCGCACGGTCACGCTGACCGAGGCATGGGCGGTGCCGCCGAAGCCGTCGTCGATCGTGTAGCCGAAGGTGATGACCCCGGATGCCTCGTCGTCGAGCTGGAGCTGCAACTGCTGTTGGTCGGCGATCCGTTCGAGCACGACACCGGCAGGCAGCTCACCGTCGACGGTCTTGACGATGAGGGCGTCGCCGTTCGCGTCGTAGTCGTTCAGCAGCACCGGCAATGACGTCGTGCGGCCCGGGCGAGCGCCGAAGTCGTCATCGGCGGCCACCGGCGGCACCTGGCTCTTCTCGAGCGTCGGCGGCGTGTCGGGGTCGTTCTGCTCGACCGTCTCCTCATCGCGCTCGATCGCGAGCAGGGCATCCCAGTTGTCGATGAGTCCGAAGCCGGCATCGACCGCCCACGTGAGGCCGCTGCGGCGTTCGTTGAGCACGAGCGTCGCGCCGTTGGCGACGAACGCGTAGTCGCCGGTGCCCGGTGCAGACGGCAGTTCGACGTCGTCGCCGGCATCGGCACCGCAGGAGCGCCATGCCGTGCCGCCGCCCCACGCGGCGTAGAGGCATCCGTCGTGCGTGAACGGTGCGGCAGGAATGCCCGAACGACCCTCCACCAGCATCCGCGGCGCCTCACCGTCGAGTCCGACGCTGACGAGCCCACGCCGTGTGGCGATCACGACCTCGTCGCCACTGTTCGACGGGGCCTGCAGCACGGGCGCGTCGTTGGCGCCGATGGCGTCGCCGAGGTCGATCGCCCCGCGCTCGAGATGCAGGATGCGGGTATCGACGTCGTAGACCGCCCACCGTCCGCCGACCGAGGTGATCACCACCTCGTGTTCCTCGACGAGCGGCTCGATCTGCCAGCGTGCTCCGACCGTCTCGGCATCGGCCGCGTCGACTTCGCCGATGTCGCCCGTCGACGGTGTGTAGGCGAAGAGCGTGCCGTCGGGTTCGACCGAGGTGACGGATCCGGGTCCGAACGAGAGCATGGGCTCGGAATCGGCGTCGAAACGCGCGAACTCGGAGACCGGCGTCGACCAGACGTCTCCTCCCGACTCGACGACGACCCGGGAACCGGCGAGGGCGAGCACTGCGTCGTCGGGCGGGATCGCGACGGTCTCGGTGAGACTCGACGTGGTCGCGTCGACCATGCGCACGGTCGCCCGATCGGGGTCGAGCACGAGCACCGTGGATCCCTGCTGCACGATCTCGACACCGCCCGAGCGGGTCTCCACGACCGAGTTCAGTTCGAGCAGGGCGGTGTTCGCACGGCCGACCGCCTGATGCTTGCCGCTGACCACCCACGCAGAGGCGTCGCCGAGATCGACGCGTTGCGCGGCGTACCCCCCGGAGGCGATCGCGACACCGGCCACGAGTGCCACCACGGCGGTGGTCGCCGCCACCGTGATGGCGGCGGATCGGCGTCTCAGAATGCGAGTCAGGTCGGGGATCTGCGGCATCATGACCCCTGGTCGACGGCGACGGACACGTCGACGCAGCGCTCGGCACTCGACGCGCCCGATCTGCCGTCACGCGTGACCGCGACGCTCGCGCACACCCGGTCGCCGTCCCCGGCGGTCACCGTGATGCTCGCCTCGCGCTGCGGCGGCAGCATCTCATCGTCGACGGTCACGACGTACGCGTCAGCGGTCTGGAGACCGGGGTCGTTCCAGGAGAAGGTCACGCCGCCGTCGGTCGCCGTGCCTTGGACGTCGGTCACCACGGGGATCGATCGGGCGCCCTGGATCACCGCGTAGGCACCGACGCCGACGAGCACCACGAGGGCCACGGACACGAGCGAGACACCCCACGCGAGCCGGCGGCTGCCGGGCCGGCTCGTGCGGCTGCCGCTCATGCCGAGGTCGTCGGCGCGGGAGTCGGCGCCGGGGAGCGCTGCACTGCGGGGTGCCGTGCGCGGCCGCCGGCGGCGCCGGCCGGCGTCACCGGTGCCGTGCACCCCGCTGACGCGGGTCCGCTCCTCGACGTCGACGGCGGTCGCGAGGGCCCAGTCGTCCACCGCGACCTCGATCGGAGTCTGGGTGAGCCCGAGTTCCTCCTCGACCGATTGCAGGTCGCGGATGAACTCGAGCGCATTCGCCTGCCGGTCCGACGGCCGGCGCGACATCGAACGTGCAAGCACCTGTTCGAGGCTCTTCGGCACGTCGGTGCGGCCGGTCGGAGCGAGCTTCGCCCTGTCGATGCGGGCCATCAGTGCGCCGGATCCGTTATCGCCGCCGGGCACCTCGAACGGGCTGCGACCCGCGAGCAGCGAGTACACGGTCGCGCCGAGCGACCAGACCTCGCTCGCGACGGTGCCGGAGACCTCGTCATGCAGCACCTCGGGCGCCGACCACGGGATCGACAGCCCGACGGCGTCGGAGGACTCCGCTTCGCCGAGGGTCGCCGCGATGCCGAAGTCGGAGAGGACGGGATGGCCATACGCCGTCGTGAGGATGTTCGACGGTTTGATGTCTCGGTGCAACACCCCCTGCCGGTGCGCGGTCTCGACGGCGCTCGCGATTCGCACCCCCACGGAGAGCACCTCGGCCAGCGGCAACTGCACCGCACGGTATCGCTGGCCGAGCGAGGCGGAGCAGTACTCCATCACGAGGTACGGACGCCCGTCGGCTGCGACGCTCGCCTGGTACACCGTGAGGATCGACGGGTGCGACGAGAGCTGTGCCATGAGGTTCGCCTCTGCCTGGAACATCTGGCGCAGGTCGTCGGTGACGACTTCGGCGAGGAGCACCTTCACGGCGACGAGCCGCCTCGGCATGTTCTGTTCGTAGAGGTACACGTCGGCGAAACCGCCGGAGCCGAGCACGCTGACGAACGCGAACCCGGGGAGGTTCGGCGGAGTGGACGGCAGTCGACGCGACACGTTCCTCCTGCCCTGCTCGGGGTCGTTGCAGCGCCACCCGGTCGCCGGCGGCGCCCGGTGCACATCATTGTAACCGCGGGCGACGGATGCCTCGTGGCGCTGTGGACAGCCCGGTCGGCCGCCCTCGCCGCACCCGTCAGTCGCGTTCCGGCTCGCCGACGCCGGTCTGCTGCGGTGCCGCCGGCCCGACGACCTCGAGCACGTCGACGACGATCGCCGTGACGTTGTCACGGCCTCCGTTGCCGAGTGCGGCTTCGAGCAACTGCCTCGCTGCCTTCTCGGCTTTCGCATTGGCGACGAGGAAGTGCCGGATCCCGTAGGTCGTCAGCTCCTTCGTGAGTCCGTCGGAACAGATCAGCAACCGCATGCCCGACTCGACGGCGATCGCGCGGTAGTCGGGGATGGGCATCTCATGGAAGCCGACGGCCCGCGTGATCACGTTCGAGTGCGGGTGCGTGTCGGCCTCTTCGCGCGTGATCTGGCCTGCATCGACGAGCTCCTGCACGATCGAGTGGTCGACCGTCAGTTGCTCCAGTACGCCGCCGACGAGCCGGTACACCCGCGAATCGCCGATGTTGAAGACGATCCACGCGGGTTCGTCGGAGATCACTCCGAGCGCGGCACCGGTGACCGTGGTGCCGCTGCCTTCATCGGTGACACCCGCACCGCGACCCATGTCCTCGACCGCGAGCCGCAGGGACTGGTCGATCTCGGCCGTGCCGACGAGGCTCCTGCCGCCGTGTTCGGCGAGCCGGGTGACGACCGCGGCGCTCGCGAAGTCGCCTGCAGCGTGGCCGCCCATGCCGTCGGCGACGGCGAAGATCGGAGCCTGGGCGACGAAGCTGTCTTCGTTGACCTCGCGGCGATGCCCGGTATCGGTGACCGCCGCCCACGCGAGCGTGACCTCGGTGCCGTCTGGCAGCGTGATCCGATGACGGGCATTGCCTTTGCCGATCTGGGTCACCTGGGAGGCCTGCTGTCTG
This sequence comes from Agromyces laixinhei, assembly GCF_006337065.1. NCBI lineage: Bacteria > Bacillati > Actinomycetota > Actinomycetes > Micrococcales > Microbacteriaceae > Agromyces > Agromyces laixinhei. Next base: position 2,615,450 of record NZ_CP040872.1, read on the forward strand.
TTCGGGTCATGCGCCGGGAGCACCCAGAGCGAAGAGGATCTCGACGATCGTACCGTCTCCGAGATCGAGGCTGCTTCCCGGAAGCACGACGATGGACTCCCCGGCGCGCAAGCGACGAGCGCCCGAACCCGTGCGGAGCACGGTGCCGTTGGTCGAGTGCAGGTCGGTGGCGACGAGTCGGGAGCCGACGATGCGCAACTCGAGATGCGTACCCGAGACGACCGCCCCGGGCGAGGAGACGGTCAGGAGTTCGGGCTGTGGGCCGGATGCGCCGATGCGCGGTTTCACGGGGCGCCGCCCGATGAGCACGGGAACCGTCACCGTCTGCGGCGGTCCGATGCCGACCCGGAATCGCGCCCCGATCGACTCGGTCTGCCGTTGCTCCCCCGGCGAAGTCGGCTCGGGCTCACGTTTCGGCTCCGCATCAGGATTCGGCCCGGCCTCCCCCGTGGCGGACCGGGATGGTCGCGGGGTCACGATCGTGTCGGCGACGGCGATCTCCACCGTCGCGGGCGCTGCGGCATCCGCCGTCTCGGGCACTGCCGCCCACTCGATGGACGAGGCCCGAAGACTCGCCCGACGATGGGTGATGCGCTCACCGGAGCCCGGCGCGCGTTCGAGCGGCGACGCGGCATCGGTGATGCGCAGCGCGACGACGTCGTCGAAGTCGGCGAGATGCCACGGCTGTATGCCGCGTGCATCGAACCGCCGACTGCCGCCCGGCGAGGCGAGGTCGACGACCGCATCGCCGCGCACGACCGCGGTGACGCCCGTCGACGAGTCTTCGCCGGTCCACCAGACGAGGCCGAACGAGTCGATCGGGTCGGTCCGGCCCGAGGGAATGAGCCCGACGAGGGCCTCGAGCGCGAGCTCATCGTCGCCTGCGGCCTCGGCGAGCGCGGTCAGCACCTCGTCTGGCGCGGGCGCCGCGAGCGCGGCGATGAACCGGTCTCCCAGGATCACGTCCCACACACGTGCACCGGCAACCGCCGAACTCGAGACCGCGCCTGAGACCATGCGGATCATTCTGGCACCGCGCCCGCCCCCTTCGCCGACACGGGTCGTGCCTTCCGGCACCGGTGGGCATCGGCCGAACTCTGTGGATTCAGTTGCCTGGACGCCGCAACTCAACGGAATCGCTTGCACGAGGCATCCTTCGCTGTCAGAATCGTGCCATGACGACGAACAACGGGCGTTCTTCGCAACCGCGACCCATGCACCTCGACGTCGTCTCCAAGGCGATCATCGAGCAGTTGCAGGCCGATGGGCGGCGCTCGTATTCCGACATCGGCAAGGCGGTCGGCCTGTCGGAGGCCGCGGTGCGGCAGCGCGTGCAGCGGCTCACCGAGTCGGGCGTCATGCAGATCGTCGCCGTGACCGACCCGATGCAGCTCGGCTTCACGACGCAGGCCATGATCGGCATCCACACCTCGGGTGACACCCGAGTGCTCGCCGAGCAGCTCGCCGAGATTCCCGAGATCGACTACGTCGTGCTCACTGCCGGAAGTTTCGACGTGATGGTCGAGATCGTCTGCGAGAACGACGACGAGTTGCTCGACCTCCTGAATACGCGCATCCGCGTGCTCGCGGGCGTGCAGTCGACCGAGACATTCGTCTACCTGAAGCTCCAGAAGCAGTACTACAACTGGGGCACCCGCTGAGACGAGCGGGTGCGCACCGAGAAGGGGAAGGCCATGACCGACACGATCGCCGTCGACACGCACTCCGACATCGACGCCCTGCAGCAGAAGGCCAAGGACCATCTCTGGATGCACTTCGCCCGGCAGTCCACCATGGAGACGTCGGGGGTGCCGATCATCACCCGTGGACTTGGCCACCATGTCTACGACATCGAAGGCCGTGAGTACTTCGACGGGCTCGCGGGACTCTTCGTCGTGAACGCCGGTCACGGCCGCACCCGTCTCGCCGAGGCCGCCGCCAGGCAGGCGGAGCAGCTCGCCTACTTTCCGATCTGGTCGTACGCCCACCCCTCGGCGATCGAGCTCGCCGACCGGCTGGCGGGGTACGCGCCGGCCGATCTCAACCGCGTCTTCTTCTCGACCGGCGGAGGTGAAGCCGTCGAGACGGCGTTCAAGCTCGCGAAGTACTACTGGAAGCTCCAGGGCAGGCCAACAAAGCACAAGGTGATCTCCCGTTCGGTGGCCTATCACGGCACGCCCCAGGGCGCACTTGCGATCACCGGCATTCCCGGAATGAAGGAGATGTTCGAGCCGGTGACCCCCGGCGGGTTCCGGGTTCCGAACACCAACTTCTACCGTGCCGCCGAGATGGGCGCACCGGCCGACGACCTGGAGGCCTTCGGCCTGTGGGCAGCGAACCGCATCGAGGAGATGATCCTCTTCGAGGGCCCGGAGACCGTCGCCGCGGTCTTCCTCGAGCCGGTGCAGAACTCGGGCGGCTGCTTCCCGCCGCCTCCCGGGTACTTCGCGCGCGTGCGCGAGATCTGCGACCGGTACGACGTGCTCCTCGTCTCCGACGAGGTCATCTGCGCGTTCGGCCGCCTCGGGCACATGTTCGCGTGCGACGCCTACGGATATGTGCCCGACATGATCACGTGCGCGAAGGCCATGACGTCGGGATACTCCCCCATCGGCGCGACGATCGTCTCGGAGAAGATCTACGCGCCGTTCGCCGAGGGCAACACGTCGTTCGCTCACGGGTACACCTTCGGCGGGCACCCGGTATCGGCGGCGGTCGCTCTGGAGAACCTCGACATCTTCGAGGAGGAGGGGCTGAACGAGCGGGTCCGCGAGAACTCGCCGCGCTTCCGCGCCGAGCTCGAGAAGCTGCTCGACCTCCCGATCGTCGGCGACGTGCGCGGCGACGGGTACTTCTTCGGCATCGAACTCGTGAAGGACAAGCAGACGCGCGAGACCTTCGACGACGACGAATCCGAGCAGCTGCTCCGCGGCTTCCTGTCGAAGGCACTGTTCGATGCGGGTCTCTACTGTCGCGCCGACGATCGCGGCGACCCCGTGATCCAGCTCGCGCCACCGCTCACGATCGGCCCTGCCGAATTCACGGAGATCGAGCAGAAGCTCCGCGGCGTGCTCACCGAGGCCTCGAACCGAATCTGATGGCGGGCGATTCACCGGCCACTGAACGCCCACTCGGGCAGGGTGCCGCTGCCGATGAGTGTCGACAGCAGCCCGGCCATCGAGTGACCGGGGTCGATGTCGATCGCGCGGTCGATGAACGCCCCGGCCGCCGAACCGCGACCGAGCGACCACGCGAGCCACGCCGCGATGCACAGCGGACCGACCCGATGGGCCGGCGACGCGTTCGCGATGAGCTGGCGCAACAACGCGAGCGCGCGTTCCACTCGGCGCACATCGGGCCGGAGCGTCGATCTGCCGATCATCAGCCGCGAGAGCATCTCGCTCACCTCGCCGAGTGTGCCGGCCGCCATCTCCCGTACGACGAAGCCGTCGACCGTCTCGCCGAGCTCGGCGGCGCGGTCGGCGGTGTTCATCGCGTCGTCGTGCGCCGCCTCGCCGACGAGCACGCCGAATCCGATCTGCAGCATCATGGCGTCGCGCAGCGCCGGGATGGACGCGAGATGCAGGAACCACGCGAGTCGGAGCGGCGGATGCACCGACTCGCGGCCCAGCAGCGTCTCCACGAGCGCCACCGGATCGCCGTTCTCGCCCAGCCGCCGCAGCGTCTTCTCGTGCGCCTCACCGGTGAGCTGCTCGAGCGCATCGACGATTCGGGCGGCGACGTCGGGCTCCGCAGCGGGCAGGGTCGCGCTCTCAGACGGCGACGACGCGACCTCTCGCACGTCGGCGGCGAGCCTGGTGACCGGGCTCTCGTCGATCAGGGCGAGCGGATGTCCCGTGGCGGGCGTGTCGGGATCGAGCAGCGAACCCCACCCGTCCGACGCCCGGCAGAGTGCATCGCGAACGAGGAAGCCCGCTTCCTCTGCACGTGCGGTGAGCATGCCGAGCAGCGATCGTTGCGGCATGCCGCGCCCGACGCCGAACCGGGCATCGGTGTACACGATCGGCACGAGGGCGTCGACCCCGGGCAGCCGGCAGAGGGTGCCGACGATCGTTGCGACGAGCGGTGCACGGTCGCGCACGCGTCTCGGCAGATCGAATCGCAGCACTCCGGCGGTGCGGTTGCCGATGAAGGCCACGCAGACGAGGGAGCGCTCGGGGCGGAACCCGGCGAGCGACGGAACGAGAGCGAGGAAGTCGTGCGCCGCCTCGGCGCGGATGATGGTCGTCATGCGGCGAGCATTCCGCCGGCACGACGGGCCGGGCGGCGTCCGTGAACGCCCTGTGCGCATTCTCGGCGAATCCGCCCCTGTCGAGGGGAAGTCGGTGGCACTCTCCCTCCACAGCCCCGGATGCAACACGCGACCGGCCGATGTCCGTTTCCCGCCAGCCGCTGTCGGAGGCCGCGGTTACGCTCGAACCATGACGAACGTGTACCTCATCCGCCTCGACAGCCCGATCGGGCGTCTCGAACTCGTCGCCGACGACGAGGCCGTCACGAGCCTTTCCATCGAGAGCGCAGGCAGGCTCCCCCACGATGGTGAACCCGAACACGCCAACGACGTGCTCCGCACGGCTCGCGAGCAGCTCATCGAGTATTTCGCCGGGCGGCGGCTCGATTTCGACGTGCCGGTGCGACTGGCCGGCACCCCGTTCCAGCAGGCGGTGTGGGCCGAGCTCGAGCGTCTGCACTGGGGTGAGGCCACCTCGTACGGCGCGCTCGCTGCGGCCGTCGGGCGGCCCGGGTCTGCCCGGGCCATCGGCGGCGCGGTCGGAGCCAATCCCGTGCCGATCATCGTCGGCTGCCACCGCGTGCTCGCGAGCGACGGTCGCATCACCGGGTACTCGGGCGGCGAAGGGGTGCCCACGAAACTCTGGCTGCTCGGGCACGAGCAGATCGGGTTCGCCGCGTGAGCGTGATCCCGAGACCCGAGATCATCGTGGGCGACGACGGGCTCGCCAGGTGCGGGTGGGGGGCCGCCGACCCCGAGTACCGCCGGTACCACGACGAGGAGTGGGGAAGGCCGCAGCATGATCCGGTGAGGCTCTTCGAGAAAGTGTGCCTCGAGGGCTTCCAGGCCGGACTCTCGTGGATCACGATCCTGCGACGTCGCCCGGCCTTCCGCGAGGTCTTCCACGGATTCGATGCCGAGCGGGTCGCCGCCATGACCGAAGACGACGTCGCGCTCCTGCTCGACGAAGAGCGCATCATCCGCCATCGGGGCAAGATCGAAGCGACGATCCAGAACGCCCGGGCCACGCTCGAACTCGAGATGCCGATCGACGAACTGCTCTGGAGCTTCGCACCCCCGCCGCGTGCGGCAGCCGTGGTGAGCTTCGCCGAGGTGCCTTCGACGACGCCCGAGTCAGCTGCGATGAGCACAGAGCTGCGCCGCCGCGGGTTCCGATTCGTGGGGTCGACGACCATGTATGCGCTCATGCAGGCCGCAGGCATGGTCGACGACCACCTCGCCGCATGTCACCGTTCATCGCACGCCGCCGCCGCGTGAACCCCCGGCGAGTGATCAGGCGGCCACCAGTTCGAGTTCGCAGACGCTTGCGGTGTGCCGGCGCTGCCCGAACGAGAGCGAGAAGCCCGCTTCGCGCGCCCATTCGATCAGTTCGTCGATCGAGCGGGGGTTCGGTCGCTCGGTCAGCACCGCGCGGGTGAAGAGCCCCTTCGCTCGTTTGTTGAAGTGGTTCAACGCACGTCGGCGGCCCGCCCCATCGACGGAGACCACCCGAACGAACGCCGAGTCGGGGCGCACAGGGGTCGGTCCGAGCTCGACGTACGCCTCGGAGCGGAGGTCGAGCATCACGCCGGGCTCCGCTTCGAGCGCTGCCGCGATCGGCGCGCGCCAGAGTGCCTTCAGCCGAACGCCGGGCAGTCGCGAATCGTGCGAGAGCCGATACGCGGGAATCCGGTCCATGGCACCGAGCGGTCCGAACAGCGCGGAATGCACGACGACGTGATCCGCCGCGTACGCACGCGCCTCCGCGTCGAGCGTGGCAGCGTCGAGCGCGTCGTACAGCACACCGGTGTAACGGTCGAGCGCCGGCATCGTGGGCGAGACGAGCAAGTCTCGATTGCGCCCGACCTCGTGCACCTGTCGCGGGCCGAGTTTCAGGGCACGCATCATGTCGTCGGGCTCGCGCGCCAGCGCGACCACGGCGCCGGCCGTCGCTGTGCGAATCGGCGTGAGTTCAGCGAACGAGAGCGCATGCAGATCGAGCGCGACTTCATCTCCGCCGTCGCGCTTGGTCTCCGACGGCGGGAGCAGCAGCCGCACTAGGAGCCGATGAAGGCGAGCGCGGCTTCGACGTTCGATCCGAGCGACTCGATGCTGTCGATCGTCATTCGCGGCAGCGCCGACGACGGGCCGGTCCACGGTGCATAGCCCTCGAGGCTCTGCTCCACGGCGCGCCACGTCGTCTCCTCGAGGTGCGGTAGCCCGCGCTCCCGCTTTTCGAGACGGGCGCGGTGCAACGCCTCATCAGAGCAGACGACCTCGATGACGCGAAGTCGCACCTCGGCTCGTTCAGCGAGATCTCGCCACTGGAGCCGTGCCGCCTCACCGGCATTGACCGCGTCGACGATCACCGTGCGGCCCGAGTCGAGCTCCTTCTCGGCGATCTCCTCGGCCACCAGGTAGGCGGCGAGACCCGTGGGCTGGTCGGCATCGATGCCGGCCCGCAGGATCGCAGACTCGATCGGGTCGACCGACACGACCGTGGCGCCGAGCCGGGCGCCGACGATCTCACCGATCGTCGACTTTCCCGCCCCCGGCAACCCGGCCATGACGATGAGCTGCGTGACGCTCAGATCACCGAACTGTCGTTCGATCGGCGGCTCCCCCTGCATCCGTGTCTCCTACGCCAGCTCGGCCCGTGATGCCACGAGCTGCACGGCGTTGGCCTGAACGGACAGGAAGCCGTCTTCGGCATTGGCGGTGATCTTCTCCCCGCCGGGCAGGGTGACTCGAACCTCGCCGCCGGCGAGGATCGCGAGCATCGGCTCGTGACCCGGCAGAATGCCGATCTCGCCTTCGACGGTGCGAGCCACCACCATGGTCGCCTCGCCCGACCAGACCTCGCGGTCGGCCGAGACGACACTCACGTTGAGGCTGGCCATGCTCAGCCGTTCTCCTTCTGGATCTGCGCCCACTTCTCTTCGACGTCGCCGATTCCGCCGACGTTGAAGAAGGCCTGCTCGGCCACGTGGTCGAAGTCGCCGCGAGCAATCGCGTCGAACGACTCGATCGTGTCCTTGAGCGGCACGGTCGAACCCTCGACACCAGTGAACTTCTTCGCCATGTAGGTGTTCTGCGAGAGGAACTGCTGGATGCGGCGCGCGCGCGACACCGTGATCTTGTCTTCCTCGGAGAGCTCGTCGACACCGAGGATGGCGATGATCTCCTGCAGCTCCTTGTTCTTCTGCAGGATCTGCTTGACCGTGGTGGCGACGCGGTAGTGGTCTTCGCCCAGGTAACGGGGGTCGAGGATGCGCGACGTCGAGGTCAGCGGGTCGACGGCCGGGTAGAGGCCCTTCGACGCGATCTCACGAGAGAGCTCGGTCGTCGCATCGAGGTGCGCGAAGGTCGTGGCCGGTGCCGGGTCGGTGTAGTCGTCGGCCGGCACGTAGATCGCCTGCAGCGACGTGATCGAGTGACCGCGCGTCGAGGTGATGCGCTCCTGAAGGATGCCCATCTCGTCGGCGAGGTTCGGCTGGTATCCCACAGCGGACGGCATGCGGCCGAGGAGCGTCGAGACCTCGGAACCGGCCTGCGTGAAGCGGAAGATGTTGTCGATGAAGAGCAGCACATCCTGCTTCTGCACATCGCGGAAGTACTCCGCCATGGTCAGGGCCGAGAGGGCGACGCGAAGACGCGTTCCCGGCGGTTCGTCCATCTGGCCGAAGACGAGGGCGGTCTTGTCGAAGACGCCGGCCTCTTCCATCTCGTGGATGAGGTCGTTGCCCTCACGGGTGCGCTCGCCGACTCCGGCGAACACCGACACACCGCCGTGGTCCTGCGCGACGCGCTGGATCATCTCCTGGATGAGCACGGTCTTGCCGACACCGGCACCGCCGAAGAGGCCGATCTTTCCACCCTGCACATAGGGCGTGAGGAGGTCGATGACCTTGATGCCGGTCTCGAAGAGCTGAGTCTTCGACTCCAGCTGGTCGAAGGCGGGGGGCTTGCGGTGGATCGGCCAGCGCTCGGTGATCTCGATCTGTTCGCCGGGCTCCCCGTTGAGAACCTCGCCGGTGACGTTGAACACCTTGCCTTTGGTCACGTCGCCGACGGGCACGGAGATCGCCTCGCCGGTGTCCTGGACCTCTTGGCCGCGGACGAGGCCGTCGGTCGGCTTGAGGGCGATGGCACGCACCAGGTCATCACCGAGGTGCTGGGCGACCTCGAGCGTCAACGCGGTGGTGGTGTCGCCGATCGTGATCTCGGTCTTCAGTGCGTTGTAGATCTCTGGAATCGAGTCGTGCGGGAACTCGATGTCGACGACGGGGCCGGTGACCCGGGCGACGCGGCCGACGGCGCCGGCCACAGGCGCGGCCGCGGCCGGAGCGGTAGCGGTGTCAGTCATGTGTTCTCTCTCTTCGTAAGGGGCTACTTGGCGGACGACAGCGCGTCAGCGCCGCCCACGATCTCGGAAATCTGCTGGGTGATCTCGGACTGGCGTGCATTGTTCGCCAGGCGCGTGTAGTCGGTGATCAGCTTGTCGGCGTTGTCGGAGGCCGACTTCATCGCCTTCTGCGTCGCCGCGTGCTTGGCTGCGGAGGACTGCAGCATTGCGTTGTAGATGCGGCTCTCGATGTACACCGGCAGGAGACCGTCGAGAACGGTCTCCGGGTCGGGCTCGAACTCGTACAGCGGGAACACCTCGGCCTTGCCCGCCGGCGCCTCAGGTGCTTCATCGCTCTCGACGAGCTCGAGCGGCAGCAGTCGGGTGACCACCGGAACCTGCGTGATGCGGCTCACGAAGCGGTTGTAGACGATGTGGATCTCATCGACGCCGCCGTCGCCGGCGTCCCGGAGGAACGCCTCGAGCACCGCATCTGCGATCTCTTTCGCCGTGTCGAAGTCGGGGTTGTCGGTGCCGCCGATCCAACTGCGCTCGAAGGAGCGGCGCCGGAAGTTGAAGTACCCGACCGACTTGCGACCGACGAGGAAGTACTCGACCTGCTTGCCCTGGCTCTTCAGGAGCTCGGTCAGCTCTTCGGCTTCACGCAGCACCTGCGAGTTGAATGCACCCGCGAGGCCGCGGTCGGACGTGAAGACCACGATCGCCGCGCGATCGATGCGCTCGGGTTCGGTCGTCAGCACGTGTGCCACGTTCGAGTAGCTCGCAACCGCCGAGACCGCCCGCGTGATGGCGGTCGAATACGGCTCGGACGCCGCAACGCGCGCCTGTGCCTTCTGGATCCGCGAGGCGGAGATGAGCTCCATCGCTCGCGTGATCTTCTTGGTCGTCTGGGCAGACTTGATCTTCTGCCGGTAGACCCGAAGCTGCGCTCCCATGTTTCTCCTGTGTCCTGTCTTCCTGGTGCTGGGCTCTCGACGCGACCCTGTGAGGTCAGTTCCCGTCGAGAGCCGCAGGGAACCTCGGAATGACTAGCGGCGGCCCTTGACGATCTTCTCCTGGACGACCTCTTCTTCAGCGATCGCTTCGAACTGCTCCGACCCGACCGAGGCGAGCGGCTTGCCCTCGCCCGTCTGGAACTCGAGCTTGAACGCGTCGACGGCGCCATCGAGCTCGGCCGCCGTCTCGTCGGAGAGCACATTGGTCTCGCGCAGCGAATTCAGCACCTCGGTGTTGCGCGCGAGGTAGTCGTGCAGCTCGGCTTCGAAGCGGAGGATGTCTTCGACGGGAACCTCGTCGAGCTTGCCCTTGGTGCCCGCCCAGATCGACACGACCTGCTTCTCGACCGGCATCGGCGAGTACTGAGGCTGCTTGAGCAGTTCGGTCAGGCGCGCACCACGGGCGAGCTGGCGGCGGCTGGCCGCATCGAGGTCGGAGGCGAACATCGCGAACGCCTCGAGCGACCGGTACTGCGCGAGCTCGAGCTTCAACGTGCCCGAGACCTTCTTGATCGACTTGACCTGTGCGTCGCCGCCGACTCGGGAGACCGAGATGCCGACGTCGACCGCCGGGCGCTGGTTCGAGTTGAACAGGTCGGACTGGAGGAAGATCTGGCCGTCGGTGATCGAGATCACGTTGGTCGGAATGTACGCCGAGACGTCGTTCGCCTTGGTCTCGATGATGGGCAGACCCGTCATCGAACCGGCGCCGAGTTCGTCGGAGAGCTTCGCGCAACGTTCGAGCAGACGCGAGTGCAGGTAGAAGACGTCACCGGGGTACGCCTCGCGTCCCGGCGGGCGACGGAGCAGCAACGACACGGCACGGTAGGCCTCGGCCTGCTTCGACAGGTCGTCGAAGATGATGAGCACGTGCTTGGAGTCGTACATCCAGTGCTGGCCGATGGCCGAGCCGGTGTACGGCGCGAGGTACTTGAAGCCGGCGGGGTCGGAGGCGGGAGCCGCGACGATGGTCGTGTACTCCATGGCTCCGGCGTCTTCGAGGGCGCCCTTCACCGAGGCGATGGTCGAGCCCTTCTGGCCGACGGCGACGTAGATGCAGCGAACCTGCTTCGACGGGTCGCCCGACTCCCAGTTGGCCTTCTGGTTGATGATCGTGTCGATCGCGATGGCCGTCTTGCCGGTCTGACGGTCGCCGATGATGAGCTGGCGCTGACCGCGGCCGACCGGGATCATGGCGTCGATCGCCTTGATGCCCGTCTGCATCGGCTCGTGCACCGACTTGCGCTGCATGACGCCCGGCGCCTGCAGCTCGAGGGCACGACGACCCTCGATGCCGGTGATCTCGCCGAGGCCGTCGATCGGGTTGCCGAGCGGGTCGACGACACGGCCGAGGTAGCCCTCGCCGACGGGAACGGAGAGCACCTCGCCGGTACGGGTCACCTCCATGCCCTCTTCGATGCCGGTGAACTCACCGAGCACGACGACGCCGATCTCGTCTTCGTCGAGGTTCTGCGCGAGACCGAGCGTGCCGTCCGCGAAGCGGATCAGCTCGTTCGCCATGACCGAGGGAAGCCCTTCGACGTGCGCGATGCCGTCGCCGGCGTCGGTGACGTACCCGACCTCGGTCTTCTCTGCCTGGCCCGGCTCGTACGAGGAGACGAACTCCGAGAGAGCCGAACGGATCTCGTCGGGGCTGATGGTGAGTTCTGCCATTGTCTTTTCCCTTTTTCTGTACCGGTTGTACAGCTACTGGTGTGTCGCGGCGCGGACGCCGGTTGTGTCAACCGGCATCAGCCGGCAAGCTTCTGCCGCAGCGAGCTGAGGCGCGAGGCGACGCTGCCGTCGATGACGTCGTCGCCGATCTGCACGCGGACCCCGCCGAGCACGGCGGGATCGACGATGGTGTCGAAGCGGACTCGGCGGCCCGCCTGGGCTGCGAGTCCCTGCTCGAGCCGGCCCAACTGGGCGGCGCTGAGCGGAACCGCGCTCGTGACCGTCGCGATGTCGAATCCGCGCTGGTCTGCGATGACGGATGCCCCGTGGCGGAGCAGTTCGCCGATGCGGCGGTCTCGGGGCTGCAGCACGAGGTGCCGCACGATCACGATCGTCTGAGGCGATGCCTTGCCGGCGAGGAGCCGGTCGACGATCTTCGTCTTGGCCGCGGTCTCGCCGAGCTTCGACCCGAGCGCGAGCTCGAGCTCTGCGTCGCTCGCGACGGCTCGCTCGAATGCGAGCAGTTCGGCGTCGAGGTCGACGCCGTCGGGCGCCGACTCCGCGGCGACGCGGATGCCGAGCTCTTCGATCCCCGCGAGGAAGTCGTCGCCGGACGACCAGCGACGCGACGCCGCACTCACCAGGAGCGAAGCGGCCTCCGCGGGGATACGGGAGCCGAACACGGCACCGACGAGCTCGCGCTTCTGTGCGACGTCGGCCTCGGTGTCGATGAGCGCCGTTCGCAAGTGCGCGGAATCGCCGATCACCCGGCCGGCGGCGAGGAGTGCCTCGGCCACCGGGAGCTCGGCGCGGCCGAGTTCTGCCAGCGCGGCCTTCGAACCGGCCAGGGCCTCTCTCGTAGCGCTACCCATGGACTACTTCTTCCCTCCGGCGGCGGCCTCTGAGGCCTCCAGGTCGGCGAGGAAGCGGTCGACGACCGCGGTCGCCTTGGCGTCGTCGGACAGCGACTCGCCGATCACGCCGGAGGCGAGGTCGATGGCCAGCGTGCCCACCTCGGAGCGGAGCGAGACGAGCGCGGTCTGGCGCTCCGCCTCGATCTGCGCCTGTGCGCTTGCCGTGACGCGAGCGGCCTCGACGGTCGCGGACTCCTTCGCCTCGGCGACGATCTTCTTGCCGTCATCGCGAGCCGTCTCGCGGATGCGACCGGCTTCGGTGCGCGCGTCGGCGAGCTGGGCGGTGTACTCCTCGAGCGCCGCCTCCGCTTTGCGCTGCGCCTCGTCGGCCTTCGCGATGTTGCCCTCGATCGCCTCGCCGCGCTCGTCGAGCAGCTTCTGCACGCGCGGGAGCACGTACTTCCAGAAGAAGATCAGGAGGACGACGAAGATGACCGCCGACCAGACGACGTCGTACATCGCCGGAAGAAGGACGGGCGGAGTGCCCTCCTGCTCCTCGGTCGCAGCTCTCAAGACTGCTTGCAGCACAGTTGCCTCCTACGTGGCAGGGGTCAGAAGCCGAAGATGAAGCCCGTGGCGATGCCGACGAAGGCGAGCGCCTCGGTGAAGGCGATACCGATCCACATCAGGACCTGGAGACGACCGGCCAGCTCGGGCTGGCGGGCGACGCCTTCGATGGTCTTGCCGACGACGATGCCGACGCCGATGGCCGGGCCGATGGCCGCGAGGCCGTATCCGACGGTCGCGATGCTGCCGGAGATTTCAGCGAGAACGGTGGTTGAGTCCACGTTCGGTTTCCTTTCCTAGGGAATGTTCTGGGCGGATGCCCGGGCTCAGTGCTCCTCCGCCACCGCGAGCTGGATGTAGACCGCGGTGAGGAGCGTGAAGACGTAGGCCTGCAGCACTGCGACGAGGATCTCGAAGAGCGTGAAGGCGAAGGCGAAGGCGAGGCTGCCCGCAGCGAGCGCGGACCACCACCCGCCGGCGGTGAAGAGGAAGAACTGCGTCGCCGAGAAGAAGAGCACGAGCAGGAGGTGGCCGACGATCATGTTCATGAGCAGTCGGAGAGTCAGCGTCACCGGCCGGATGAGGAACGTCGAGATGAACTCGATCGGCGTGACGATGATGTAGACGGGCCACGGCACACCCGACGGGAAGAGCGAGTTCTTGATGAAGTTCTTCGGGCTCTTCTTGAGACCTGCGTAGATGAAGGTGCAGTACGAGATGACGGCGAGCACGAGCGGCACACCGATGACCGAGGTGCCCGCGAGGTTCAGGCCGGGGATGATGCCCGTCAGGTTCATGAACAGGATCATGAAGAACATCGTGGTGAGGATCGGCAGGAACCGCTTGCCGTCTTTCTTGCCGAGCAGGTCGTCGGCGACGTTCACACGCACCATGTCGAGACCCATCTCGACGAGGCTCTGGAAACGGCCGGGAACGACCTTCATGCGGCGAGTGCCGAGCCAGAACACGAGCAGCAGCGCAGCGACCGCGATGAAGCGCACGAGCATGACTCGGTTGATCGCGAACGGCGTGCCCTCGAAGAGGAAGACCTCGGGGAAGAACTCCCAGATCGACGGGGGGTGGAAGCCGCCGTCGTCGGTTGACATCGGAACCAGCAGGCTCAGAGCGTTAACTAGCAGCGCTTTCTCCTGTTTCGGGGCGAGGAGCTCGGCTCCTGCGGCGACGAACATGGGTTGCGGAGCGCCCGTGCGCGAGCAAGGCCGAACCGTGGGGGGATCCCCATTACTCTAGCAATACTTCGCGCTCACGACGAACCACGGCAGGGCTCACTCGTCGGTGGGCGCCTTCGGCAACTCGACGTCGCTGACGTACGGCAGGCGCGACTTCGCCACCACGAGCACGTCGACGACCAGCGAGGCGATGACGCCCGCGACGAGGCTGAGGAAGAGCACCGTGGGATCCAGCCAGTCGGCCCCTCGCAGCACGACGACGAGCACGATGAAGACGATGAACTTGAGCAGCCACCCGCCGAGCACGATGCCGAAGAACGCACCGACGAAGAGATCGCTGCCCGAGAACCGGTTGGCGAGGAGGATGCTCGCGGCGGTCACGCCCATGAACACGACGGCCATGAGTGTTCCGACCAGGGCGCCGAGAAGGCCGGGAACCCCGGCGAACAGGAATCCGAGCACCGCGCTCACGACGAGGATCACACCGGCGAGCGCCGCACCCCACAGCAGTGCCCGTTGCAACACGGGGTTCGAGGTCGGCGTGCGGTCTGATTCGGGTCGTGCGTCGTTCATCGTGCTCCAGATTCGGGGTCGCCGGATTCTACCGAGGCGTCCTGAGCACCGGCAGCGGATGCTTCGGCACCGGCGAGCTCGTCGAGCCCCGCGGCATCCGCTTCAGGGGTCTCGTCGACGGCCTCCGCCTCGGCCGCGACGGTCAGTCGCTTGCGGCGGCCGAGGGGGGCGAGCGTGATCACGGCGCAGATGACGAACCCGATGAAGAGCGCGAGGAGCGCCCAGAGGGAGGAGATCTTGAAGTAGACCGGGAAGACGTAGGTGAGGAGGCATCCGACCGAGGCGACCGCGGTCCAGCCGTACAGGATCAGCACCGCGTGCAGATGCGAGTGGCCCATGTCGAGCAGTCGGTGGTGGAGATGCTTGCGGTCGGCGGAGAACGGCGACTTGCCGGCGCGGAGGCGGCGCATCACCGCGAGCCCGAAGTCGAGCAGCGGGATCACGAGCACGGCGAACGGCAGCAGGATCGGGATGAACGCGGCGACGAACTGGTTGAGGCCGACGCCCGTGGGGTTCAGCTGGCCCGTGACCGCGACGGCCGACGTGGCCATGAGCAGACCGATGAGGAGCGCCCCCGCGTCGCCCATGAAGAGCTTCGCGGGGTGCCAGTTGAGCGGCAGGAACCCGGCGCACGCGCCGACGAGGATGATGGCCACGAGCGAGGCGAGGTTGAAGTAGTTCGTCGGCGAGGTCTGCTGCACGAGCAGGTAGGAGTAGAGGAAGAACACGCCGTTCGCGATGAGGGCGACTCCGGCGACGAGGCCGTCGAGTCCGTCGATGAAATTCACCGCGTTCATGACGAGCACGATCACGAACACCGTGATGATCGCGAACATCCACGACGAGCCGACCGTGATGCCGCCGATCGGCAGCGACACGATCGAGACGCCCTGCCACGTGATGAGGCCCGCCGCCAGGAACTGGGCCGCGAGCTTGGTCGTCCAGTCGAGGTCCCAGATGTCATCGGCCACGCCGACGACGACGATGAGGAGCGCCGCACCGAGGATCGCGAGGATCTGGCCCGGGTTCTGGAAGACGATCGCGATGCTCGAGAAGCGCGCCGAACCGAGGTTCGCGATGACGGCGGCCGCGGCGAACGCGATCAGGATGCCGACGAACATCGCGACGCCGCCGAGGCGAGGCGTGGGCCGCGTGTGCACGTCGCGCTCGCGGATCTTCGGGTAGAGCTTGTACTTCAGGCTCAGTTTCCAGACGATGATCGACCCGCCGAAGGTGACGAGCGCCGTCAGCAGGGCGATGGCGAGGAAGAGGGTCATGAGGCGGGGGTGCCCGCTTCGTCGTCGGATGCCGCAGGCTCGCGCTCGGCCGCAGGCTCGACGACCTCGGGCTCCAGCAGTTCCTCCCCCACGACCGCGGCGATGCGCTCGCGCGAGATCACGCCGGCGCGCACGATGCGGAGTCGCCCGCCGTCATGGGCGAGCGCCGTGGCATCGACGATCGTCGACGACGTGTCCCCCTCGCGTTCGCCGACGGCCTCGTACGAACCGCCGGCGGGGCCGCCGTCGAGGTAGACGCGCACCGAGTCGCCGAGCATCCGGGCCGCATCCGCCGCCGTGGTCGCCGAGGGCTCGCCCGAGCGGTTCGCCGACGACACGGCCAGCGGGCCCGTCTCCGCGAGCAGTTCGAGCGCGATCGGGTTCGCCGGCATTCGGAGGGCGACGCTGCCGCCCGTCTCGCCGAGATCCCACTGCAACGAGGGCTGTGCGTGCAGGATCACCGTCAGCCCGCCCGGCCAGAACCGGTCGACGAGCTCGCGCACGGCGGGCGGCACCTCGCTCGCGAGCGCGTCGAGGGTCGGCGTGCCGGGGATGAGCACGGGCGGCGGCGAGGTGCGGTCGCGCCCCTTTGCTTCGAGCAGCCGGGTGACGGCCTTCGCATCGAACGCGTCGGCGGCGACCCCGTAGACCGTATCGGTGGGGATGACGACGAGTTCTCCGCGCCCGATGGCGCCTCGTGCGAGGCGCATGCCGGTGAGGAGCTCAGAGTCGACCGAACAGTCGTAGATGGCAGTCATGACCTGCCCGATTCTAGACCAGCGCCCGGTGACGACCGCGCCGGCGGAACACGGATGCCGCGGCGCTCGCCTGCGCCGCGGCATCCGCTGCCGGTCGACCGACTCAGCGGCGCCCGGACTTGCGGCGGAAGAGCCAGCCGCCCCAGACGACCGAGACGACGATGATGCCGACGCACCAGCCGAGGGCCCACCACGCGGAGTCGTCGATGGGCGTGCCCATGAGGAGCCCGCGGATCGTCTCGATGACGGGGGTGATCGGCTGGTTCTCGGCGATCCACTGCAGCCACTCCGGCATCGTCGCGACCGGCACGAACGCGCTGGAGAGGTAGGGCAGGAAGAGCAGGATGAATCCGTAGCCGCTCGCCGCCTCAGGGCTCGACGCCGCGAGGCCGATCGCCGCGAAGAGGTAGGTGATCGCGAGGATGTAGAGCGCCACGAGCGCGAACACGGCGAGCCACTCGAGCGGGTTCGCGGTCGGCCGGAAGCCGACGAGGAATGCCACCGCGATCACCACGGCCGTCGCCACGAGGTTGCGGGCGAGGCTCGCGACGACGTGCCCGGTGGTCACAGCGCCGCTGCGCAACGGCATGGTGCGGAACCGGTCGATGATGCCCGTCGTCATGTCGCGCGAGACCGAGATGGCCGTCGACGATGCGCCGAATCCCGCGCAGAGCAGGATGATGCCGGGCACCACGTAGTCGACATAGCCGCCCGAGGGGTCGATCGCGTTGCCGAAGATGAAGGTGAACATCAGCATCAGCATCGTCGGCAGCAGCACCGCCATGAGCATCGCGTCGATGTCGCGCACCGAGTGGCGGAAGCTGCGGACGATGAAGGTGGACTCGGCCGTGAACGGGCCGAGTTTCGCTCGGGCGGGCGCCGGCGCGGCGCCGCCAGAGGTCGTCGTGGTCGGGCCGGCGGTCGTCAGGGTCGTCATGGTGGTCACTTCGATTCGATGAGTTCGGGGGCGGATGCCGCAGAGCCGGCGGTGATCGCGAGGAACACGTCGTCGAGGCTCGGGCGTCGGATGGAGACCTGCGCACCCTCGGCCGCAGAGGCCGGCGAGTGGTCGATCAGGTCGATGGCCGCGCGCAGCCCGTGCACGCTGCCGTCGGTCGGCAGTTCGAGCAGCAGTTCGCCGTCGGCGCCGCGGAGTTCGACGACGTCACCGCCGATGCGCGCCTTCAGCTCGTCGGCGGTGCCCTCCGCGGCGATGCGCCCTCGGTCGAGCACGGCGATGCGGTCGGCCAGCCGGTCGGCCTCCTCGAGGTACTGCGTCGTGAGGAAGACCGTGGTGCCGGCCTCGGTGAGCGATCGGATGACGTTCCAGAGCTCTTGGCGGCTGCGCGCGTCGAGCCCCGTGGTCGGCTCATCGAGGAACAGGATCGGCACGTCCACGACGAGGCTGAGCGCGAGGTCGAGGCGTCGGCGCATGCCTCCGGAATAGGTGCCGAGACGCCGGCGCGCGGCATCCGTCAGCTCGAACCGCTCGAGCAGCTCGGCGGCGCGGCGCCGTGCCTGCTGTCGGCCGAGCCCGGAGAGCCGGCCCATCATGACGAGGTTCTCGGTGCCGGTGAGTACCTCATCGACCGCTGCGGACTGGCCCGTGAGCGCGATGCGCTGCTTCACCTGCTGGGGTGCGGCGGCGACATCGAAGCCGGCGACCCTGGCGTTGCCCGCGTCGGGCTTCACGAGCGTCGTCAGGATGTTGATGGCGGTCGTCTTGCCTGCGCCGTTCGGGCCGAGCAGCGCGAACACCGACCCTTCGGGCACACTGACGTCGAGGCCCGCAAGCACTTCGGTCGACCCGAATCGCTTGCGGAGCCCGCGCGTCTCGATCGCGACTGACATGGAGTTCTCCTGTTCTCTCGTCTGCACCCCCACCGATTGAGTATGGCGCAAACTGTTTATGTGATGCACTGTTGTTTAAGTAATACACAGTTCTAGACTGTCGTCAACACCAATCGAGAACGGACCCCAAGTGAGCCCTGAGCGTGTGAACCCCGAACGAGGCGACCCAGAACTCCCGCGCGGCGTCGCACTCGCCTGGGGCGTCGCGGCGAACCCGCAACGCGGGCCCAAACGCGAACTCTCCATCGAACGCATCGTCGACGCGGCCGTGGAGATCGCCGACGCCGAGGGGCTCGCGGCCGTCTCGATGAGCCGCGTCGCCGCGGCGCTCGGCTTCACGACGATGTCGCTCTACCGCTACGTCACGAGCAAAGACGACCTGATCCTGCTCATGCAGGAGGGCGCGATGGTGCCGCCGGTGCCCGACGAGACGATCGAACGCGGCTGGCGCGACGGCGTCAGGGCGTGGGTGCTCGCGATTCGCGGCGCCTATCTGGCGCACCCGTGGCTCGTCGACATCCCCATCTCGGGCGCCCCGATCACGCCCAACAGCCTGCTGCTGGTCGATTGGTTCCTTCGCGAGGTGCGTGACCTGCCGCTCAGTGACGGCGAGAAGATGTCGACGCTGCTCCTCCTCACGAGTTATGCACGCGCCACCGGAGCGCAGGAGCGCGACCTCGGCGTCGCCGCGGCGACCGCCGACCCGGCCGATGTGACGGGCGCGAACTTCTTCGAGGCGCTCGCCGAACTCGTCACCCCCGAGCGGTTCCCCTACCTCAGCCCGCTGCTCGCCGGCGGCGGCTACGTCGCCGTGCCCGGCGAGGCGCCTGACGAGACCGACGACGACTTCGACTTCGGCCTGGCGCGCATCCTCGACGGCATCGAGCACCACGTCGGGCGTGTCGAGTCCGGCGATGCCGTCGTGACCGACGCGCCCCTCCCGCCGCTGCTCGACCTGCCTCGCGACCGAAAGGTCCGCGATGCGGCGAAGTCCAGGCGCGAGGCCGAGAAGGCGCTCCGCGAGGCGCAGAAGCGCGAGCGAGAGGCGATCAAGCACGCCCTCGAACGCGAGAAGCACGCTCGGGAGAAGGCGGAGCGGGCCAAGAAGGAGTAGCGCTCAGCGCACGGCCGTGGTCGCACGGTCGCGCGTCGTGAGATCGCGGTGATGGGCGATCGCCCGCCAGCCGTCGGCCGCGAGGATCTCGGCGATCGGCGCCGACTGCTCCTCGCCGTGCTCGATCACGAGCACGCCGCCCGGCCGCAGCAGCGCGAACGCCCGCCGCGAGAGCACCCGCACGACGTCGAGCCCGTCGGCACCGCCGTAGAGCGCCGTCTCGGGGTCGTGACGTCGCACCTCGGGGTCGCGCGGCAGTTGCCGAAGCGGCACATATGGCGGGTTCGAGACCACGACCGCGACCCGTCCGTCGAGTTCGGGCAGGGCATCGGCGAGGTCGCCGAAGACGAGTTCGAGATTCGGCGCACCGACTTCGGCGACGTTCCGTCTCGTCCACACGAACGCCTCTGCCGACTTCTCGACCGCCCACACCCTCGCGTGCGGCACCTCCGTCGCGAGCGCGAGCGCGATCGCGCCGGTGCCCGTTCCGAGGTCGACACCGATCGGCGCCGACTCGGCGGCGGCCCCGAGCGCGTCGATCGCGAGCTGGGCGACCTGCTCGGTCTCGGGCCGCGGCACGAAGACCCCTGGCCCGACCTGCAGCTCGAGGCTCCGGAACGGCGCCCGACCCGTGATGTGCTGCAGCGGCTCACGGCCGGCTCGCCGCGCGACGAGCCCTGCGAGGGCCGCGGCATCCGCTTCGCCCGCCTCACCGCCGACGACCATGCGTGCATGCAATGCACCGCGCGAGAGGCCGAGCACGTGCCCGATCAGGAGCTCTGCATCGACCTCGGGATCAGGGACCCCGGCCGCGGCAAGAGTCGACACCGACTCGTCTCGGAGCGCGCGCAGGGGCCGGGCTCGGTCGTCGGGGGGTGTCGTATCCACGCAATGGAATGTAACGCACTCGCCTCGGTGCGAGCCGAACCCTAGGCTGAGGCCGTCGTGCACCACCGAACCCGAGAGGCAAGCCAATGGCGCAGATCTACGAGAACATCACCGAGGTCGTCGGCCGCACACCGCTCGTGCGCCTGAACCGGCTCACCGAGGGCGCGGGCGCCACGGTGCTCGCCAAGCTCGAGTTCTACAACCCCGCCGCCAGCGTGAAAGACCGCATCGGCGTCGCGATCATCGACGCGGCCGAGAAGTCGGGCGAACTGCAGCCCGGGGGCACCATCGTCGAGGGCACGAGCGGCAACACCGGCATCGCCCTCGCGCTCGTGGGCGCCGCCCGCGGCTACAAGGTCGTGCTGACCATGCCCGAGACCGCGAGCGTCGAGCGTCGCGTCGTGCTGCGTGCCTTCGGCGCCGAGGTCGTGCTCACTCCCGGTGCCGAGGGCATGAAGGGTGCCGTCGCGCGCGCCGGCGAGATCGTCGCGAACACGCCGGGGGCGATCCTCGCCCGTCAGTTCGAGAACGAGGCGAACCCGGCGATCCACCGTTCGACCACGGGTCCCGAGATCTGGGCCGACACCGACGGCGAGGTCGACATCCTCGTCTCGGGCATCGGCACGGGCGGCACCATCACCGGCGCCGGCGGGTTCCTCAAGGAGCAGAAGCCCGAGCTGCAGGTCGTCGCCGTCGAGCCCGCCGACTCCCCCATCCTCACCGGGGGCGCCCCCGGCCCGCACAAGATCCAGGGCCTCGGGTGCGAATTTCGTTCCCGACGTACTCGACCGTGAGGTGTACGACGAGGTCATCGACGTCGCCGCGGGCGACGCCATCGCGACCGCCCGCACGCTCGGATCCGAAGAGGGAATCCTCGGCGGCATCTCGTCGGGCGCCGCGGTCTGGGCGGCACTCGAGGTCGCCAAGCGACCCGAGAACGACGGCAAGACGATCGTCGTCGTCGTACCCGACTTCGGTGAGCGTTACCTCTCGACCGTGCTCTACGAAGACCTGCGCGACTGAGGCAGGCGAGCGACATCGGGGCCGCACCTGATTGACTTGAATCCGTGACCTTCATTCGGGCTCTCCGCGAGGACATCGCCACCGCGCGATCGCACGACCCCGCCTCGCGCAGCGGATTCGAGGTGTTCTTCACGTACTCCGGCATGCACGCCATCTGGGGCCACCGGCTCGCCCACATCGTCTGGGCGGCCGGGCTCCGGCTCCCCGCTCGCGTGATCTCGCAATTCGTGCGGTTCCTGACCGGGGTCGAGATCCATCCCGGCGCCACCATCGGCCGGCGCTTCTTCATCGACCACGGCATGGGTGTCGTCATCGGCGAGACCGCCGTGCTCGGCGACGACGTGATGCTGTATCACGGGGTCACACTGGGCGGAAAGGCGGCTCGGGGCATCGGGCGCGGGGCGAAGCGGCATCCGACCCTCGAAGACGGCGTGACCGTGGGCGCGGGCGCGAAGGTGCTCGGCAACGTCACGATCGGCGCATGGAGTGCGGTCGGCGCGAACGCCGTCGTGACGAGGGACGCCCCGCCCCACTCGCTCGTCGTCGGCATCCCCGCAACCGTCAAGCCGCTCTCGCACGCGACGGCCGACGCGGCGCGCGGCATCCACGACTGGCATATCTGAACCCACAGCGCGCTCGAGGCGACGAGGGCGGCTACTGCTGGTCGCCGAGGTGGGCCAGTCGCGCCTCTTCGTCGGCCTGGACGGCCGACTCGATGATCGGATCGAGCGCGCCGTTCATGACGTGGTCGAGGTTGTACGCCTTGTACCCGGTGCGGTGGTCGGCGATGCGATTCTCGGGGAAGTTGTACGTGCGGATACGCTCCGAACGATCCATCGAGCGGATCTGCGACTTGCGGGCGTCGGACGCCGCAGCAGCGATCTCCTCCTGCTGACGAGCGAGGATGCGGGCTCGAAGCACGCGCATCGCGGCCTCGCGATTCTGCAGCTGCGACTTCTCGTTCTGCATCGACACGACGATGCCGGTCGGCAGGTGGGTGATGCGCACTGCGGAGTCGGTCGTGTTGACCGACTGCCCGCCGGGACCCGAGGAACGATAGACGTCGATCTTCAGGTCGTTCTGGCTGATGTCGACCTCTTCGGGCTCGTCGACCTCGGGGAAGACGAGCACACCCGTCGTCGAGGTGTGGATGCGCCCCTGCGTCTCGGTGACCGGCACGCGCTGCACGCGGTGCACGCCGCCCTCGTACTTCAGGTGCGCCCAGACCCCCTGCGACGGGTCGGTGGCGTTCGACTTGATCGCCACCTGCACGTCTTTGTAGCCGCCGAGGTCGGACTCGTTCTGGTCGAGCAGCTCGACCTTCCACCCTTTGGACTGCGCGTACTGGATGTACATGCGCAGCAGATCAGCGGCGAAGAGAGCGCTCTCGGCTCCGCCTTCGCCGCCCTTGATCTCCATGATCACGTCGCGGCCGTCGTCGGGGTCGCGCGGGATCAGGAGGCGCCGAAGTCGCTCCTGTGCCGCTGCGAGCCCCTCTTCGAGCGCGGGCACCTCTTCGGCGAACGCCTCGTCCTCCTTCGCGAGCTCGCGAGCGGCAGCGAGGTCGTCCTCCGCCCCGAGCCACGCCGAATGCGCGGCGACGATGCGGCTCAGCTCGGCGTAACGCCGGTTGACCTTCTTCGCCCGGGCGGCGTCGGCGTGGAGCGCCGGGTCGGCGAGCTCCTCCTGCAACTGCGCGTGCTCGGCGGCGAGGCTCTGGACGGACTCGAACACGAGAGCCTCAGCGGTGATCGGTCTCGTGCCCGTGCGAGTTGCCGTGGCCGGCGACCGGCATCGACTTCTGCATGAGCATGAGGAACTCGACGTTCGACTGCGACTCCTTCAGGCGACCCAGCACTGCTTCGAGCGCCTGCTGCTGCTCGAGACCCGCGAGGGCGCGGCGCAGCTTCCAGGTGATCTTCACCTCGTCGGGCGAGAGGAGCATCTCTTCGCGGCGCGTGGACGACGCGTTGACGTCGACCGCGGGGAAGATGCGCTTGTCTGCGAGCTGGCGCGAGAGACGGAGCTCGGAGTTGCCGGTGCCCTTGAACTCCTCGAAGATCACCTCGTCCATCTTGGATCCGGTCTCGACGAGGGCCGTGGCGAGGATCGTCAGCGAACCGCCGTTCTCGATGTTGCGCGCAGCGCCGAAGAAGCGCTTCGGCGGGTACAGCGCCGACGCGTCGACGCCGCCCGAGAGAATGCGACCGGATGCCGGTGCGGCGAGGTTGTACGCCCGGCCGAGACGCGTGATCGAGTCGAGCAGCACGACGACGTCGTGTCCGAGCTCGACGAGTCGCTTGGCGCGCTCGATGGCGAGCTCGGCGACCGTCGTGTGGTCTTCGGCCGGACGGTCGAAGGTCGATGCGATGACCTCGCCCTTCACCGTGCGCTGCATGTCGGTGACCTCTTCGGGTCGCTCGTCGACGAGCACGACCATGAGGTGGACCTCGGGGTTGTTGATCGAGATCGCGTTCGCGATCTGCTGCAGCACGATCGTCTTGCCGGCCTTCGGCGGCGCCACGATCAGGCCTCGCTGGCCCTTGCCGATGGGTGCCACGAGGTCGATGATGCGCTGCGTGAGCTTGGTGGGCTCCGTCTCGAGGCGCAGACGCTCCTGCGGGTAGAGCGGCGTGAGGCTCTGGAAGTCGACGCGACCCGCCGCCTCGTCGGTCGTCTGGCCGTTGATCGAGTCGACCTTCACGAGCGCGTTGTACTTCTGACGGCTGTTCGACTCGTTGTCGCGCGGCTGCTTGATCGCGCCGACGACCGCGTCGCCCTTGCGCAGGTTGTACTTCTTCACCTGACCGAGCGAGACGTAGACGTCGCTCGGGCCGGGCAGGTACCCGGTCGTGCGCACGAAGGCGTAGTTGTCGAGCACGTCGAGGATGCCCGCGATGGGGATCAGCACGTCGTCGTCGAGGATCTCGGGCTCGACCTCGTCGCCCATGCCCTGACCGCGGCGCTTGCGGTCGCGGTAACGGTTGCGACGGCCGCCTTCGCCGTCTGGCTGGGCCTGGGGGTCGCGCGACTGGCCGTCGCGGCCCTGGCCGTCGCGGCCCTCGTTGTCGCGACCCTGGTTGTCGCGTGCCTGCTTGTCGCGGCCGCGGCCGCCCTCGCCCTGCTGCTTGCCCTTGTCGGCGTCGCCGCCCTGCCGCTTCTCGCCGGACTTGCCGCCCTGCTCGTCGCCCTTGCGGCCCTGGTCGTCGTTCTGGCGGTCGTTCTGACGACCCGACTTGCGCTCGCCCTGCTTCTGCTCGGGCTGCGCACCGTCGTCACCGCGCTCGGCCCGGTCGCCACGCTCGCCGCCGCGACGACCGCGGTTGCGGCTGCGGCCCTGGCGGGGCTCTTCGGCGGGAGCGGCTTCGCCGTCTGCACCGGTCGACTTCGCGCCTCGTGCGCCTTCACCGGTCGCTGCAGCGAGTTCTTCGCGCACGGCGGCACGGGCCGCCTCGCGGGCTTCGTCGGTCTCGGGAGCGGGAGCGGGAGCAGGAGCGCCAGCGAGGTCGACACCGGCGGCGCCGCCGTTGACGTGCTGCACCGCGGTGGTCGTCGCACTGGTCGCGCGACGGGGCTGACGACGCTGGCGGGTGGGAGCGGCCGCTGCGGTCTCGTCGGCCGCGACATCGGTCACGGCTGCCGACGGCGCCGCCGGGGCCTCGGCCGGAGCATCGGCAGGGGTGTCGACGTCGAGCTCGACGGGCGCGGCCCGCTCGGTCGTGGAAGCCTCGGCCGTCTCGACCGACGCGGCAGCATCTGAGCCTGCGGCCGACTCCTGGTGCGCGGCGATCAGCTCCACGAGGTCGCCCTTCCGGCGCTTCGAGCCGCCGGCGAGGCCGAGGGACGCTGCGAGCTCCTGGAGCTCGGCGACCTTCATGGCGGACAGTCGGGCGGTGTTGGCCACGCGATCGGCGTGGTCGGTTCCGTTGGTCACTGGGTATGTTCCTTTCCCCTGTCGCAAGAGTTGCTGATTCAGGAGAGCTGATCGCTGACACGAGCGATGTCGGTGCGCACGAGGGCGCAGACACGCGCGAGAGCGAAGCAATAGATTGCCGGAAATTGCACGAGCGAGCCGGGACGCGAACAGTGCGTCGCCTGCCAGGTGCGTCGCCAGCCTATCATCACCGGGCCGTTGGTTTCACACGCGGCGCGCCTGTGAAGTGCGGATGTCACGTGCGGATGATCGAGCTGGGCTGCCGCCTTTCGCTCTCCGGTCTCCCGCGAGGGGCGGCGTCGCCTGAGTGGTCTGCCGCGGACGCTGCGCGGCGCTGGGACGCCGAGCGAGCTGGGGCTGCCGCCTTTCGCGACGGTTCGGACCGCTAGGCGCTCTGAACCGTCGCGCCCTTGAAGTCCACGGCGAGCGGCAGGGCCTGCCATGCGGTGTCGGCGGTCGCCTCGACGAGTGCGATGGCCGCAGCGCGTTCGCTGGGATCGCTCGCGAGCACGAGGATCGACGGCCCGGCCCCCGACACGACCGCCGGATGCCCCGCCTCGCGAAGCACCCCGATGAGCCGATCGGTTTCGGGCATCGCCTTGGCCCGATAGTGCTGGTGCAGCTTGTCTTCGGTTGCCTGGAAGAGCAGTTCGGGGCTCTGGACGAGCGCAGCGACGAGGAGCGCCGATCGCGAGACGTTGAACACCGCGTCTTCGTGCGGCACCGACTCGGGTTGCAGCGAGCGGGCGAGCGCCGTCGACATCTCGTGCTCGGGCACGAGCACGAGCGGGGAGACGCCGCGATGCACGATGAGCTTCTTGTGTCGCGGACCCTCCGGAGTCACCCAGGCGATCGTGAGGCCGCCGAAGAGTGCCGGAGCCACGTTGTCGGGGTGGCCCTCGAGTTCGGTGGCGAGATCGAGCAGTTCATCGGCACCGAAGTCGACGACGCCGTCGAGCAGCCCCCTGGCGGCCATGACACCGGCGACGATCGCGGCACCGGATGAACCGAGACCGCGGCCATGCGGAATCGAGTTGTGCGCCACGAGCCGCAGCGCCGGCAGCGGCACCCCTGCGCGGGCGAAGGTATGGGCGATCGCGCGAACGACGAGGTGACGCTCGTCGAGCGGCACCTCCCCCTCGCCGACGCCGTGCACCTCGATCTCGAGCCCTGAGCCGTCGTGCCCCGGCGAGTCATCCGGAACCGAGACCTCGATCTCGTCGTACCTGGCCAGCGCGAGACCGAGGGTGTCGAAGCCCGGGCCGAGGTTGGCCGAGGTCGCCGGAACCTTCACGAGTACGCGGTGACCGGTCAGCGACGGCACAGCGGTCATGAGGCGAGTCCGAGCACCGAGGCGATCTGCGCGGTGTCGACGGGAACGACCGTCGGCTGCACGTCGGAGCCGTCGGCCATGCGAAGCGCCCACTGCGGGTCCTTCAGACCG
This sequence comes from Agromyces laixinhei, assembly GCF_006337065.1. Taxonomy (NCBI): domain Bacteria; kingdom Bacillati; phylum Actinomycetota; class Actinomycetes; order Micrococcales; family Microbacteriaceae; genus Agromyces; species Agromyces laixinhei. The sequence continues at coordinate 2,642,210 of NZ_CP040872.1, forward strand.
TGCCCGGTGACCGTGAGCACGACGCGTGCGCCTGCGGGGACGACGCCGGCGGCCGAACGCTCGAGGAGGCCCGCGACCGAGATGGCCGACGCGGGTTCGACGAAGATGCCGACCTCAGCGGAGAGGATGCGCTGTGCCTCGAGGATCTTCTCGTCTTCGATCGCGCCGAAGTAGCCGTCGGACGCGTCGCGCGCCTCGAGCGCGAGTTCCCACGACGCCGGATTGCCGATGCGGATCGCGCTCGCGATCGTGTCGGGGTCGCGCACGACCTCGCCGCGCACGATCGGCGCCGAGCCCGCGGCCTGGAAGCCGAACATGCGAGGCAGACGCGTGGCGTTGCCCGCCGCGATGTCTTCGCGGTAGCCGCGCGTGTACGCCGTGTAGTTGCCGGCGTTGCCCACGGGGATGAAGTGGAAGTCGGGAGCATCGCCGAGCACTTCGACGACCTCGAACGCCGCCGTCTTCTGCCCCTCGATACGGTCGTTGTTGACCGAGTTCACGAGGTGCACCGGGTAGTTGGCCGCGAGGTCGCGCGCGATGTCGAGGCAGTCGTCGAAGTTGCCCTGCACCTGCAGGAGTTCGGCGTTGTGGGCGATGGCCTGGCTGAGCTTGCCCATCGCGATCTTGCCCTCGGGCACGAGTACGGCGGCCTTGATGCCGGCGTGCGTCGCGTAGGCGGCCGCCGACGCGGAGGTGTTGCCGGTCGAGGCGCAGATGACGACCTTCGCACCGTGCTCGACGGCCTTCGTGACGGCCATCGTCATGCCGCGGTCCTTGAAGGAGCCGGTGGGGTTCATGCCCTCGAACTTCACCCAGACGTCGGCGCCGGTGCGTGCCGAGAGTGCGGGAGCAGGCAGGAGCGGCGTGCCGCCCTCACCGAGGGTCACGATCGGAGTGGCGTCGGTGACGTCGAGCCGGTCGGCGTACTCGCGGATGACTCCGCGCCATTGGCGGGAATTCGCCTTGGGGCTGATGGGGGTGTTCACACTGCTCCTTCGACTCGGAGGACGGACGCGAGGGATGCGACGACTGGACTCTGGACGAGGGCGGCGACGGTCTCGGCGAGCGCGGACTCCTTCGCCTCGTGCGTCCCGATCACCAGCGTAGCCCGATCGGAACCCTCGTCGACCGTCTGCTGCAATTGCTCGACGGAGACGCCGTGGTCGGCGAAGGTACGGGCGATCTGCTCGAGCACGCCCGGTTCGTCGGCGACCTCGAGGGTGATGGCGTACCGCGTCGTGATTCGCCCGATCTCGAGCACGGGCAGCGCCGCATGCGTCGACTCGGCCGTGCCCGGGCCGCCGATCACGTGCCGACGGGCGATCGCGACGAGGTCGCCGAGCACGGCCGATGCGGTCTGCACTCCCCCGGCGCCCGCCCCGTAGAACATGAGCGGGCCGGCAGCGGATGCCTCGACGAAGACCGCGTTGTTTCCGCCGTGGACGGCGGCGAGCGGGTGGCTGCGCGGCACGAGCGCCGGATAGACCCGCGCCGAGACGCCCTCCTCGCCGGTCTCGCCGTCGGTCAGCCGTTCGCAGATCGCGAGGAGCTTCACGACGTAGCCCGCGCGACGTGCGGAGTCGACCTGTGCGGCGGAGATCTCCGTGATGCCCTCGCGGTGCACCGCCTCGACGGGCACGCTCGTGTGGAATGCGAGACTCGCGAGGATCGCCGCTTTCTGCGCGGCGTCGTAGCCGCCGATGTCGGCGGTCGGGTCGGCCTCGGCGTAGCCGAGTTCGGTCGCCGTCGCGAGGGCGTCTTCGAGGGTGGCGCCCGTCTGGTCCATGCGGTCGAGGATGAAGTTCGTCGTGCCGTTCACGATGCCGAGGATGCGGTCGACCCGGTCGCCCGCGAGGCTGTCGCGCAGCGGCCGGATGATCGGGATGGCGCCCGCGACGGCCGCCTCGTACGAGAGCTGGGCGCCGACCTGCTCAGCGGCGGCGAAGAGCTCGGGGCCGTGCTGCGCGATCAGCGCCTTGTTGCCCGTGACGACGTCGGCGCCGGAGGCGATGGCCTGCAGCATGAGCGTACGAGCCGGCTCGATTCCGCCCATGAGCTCGATCACGATGTCGGAGCCGAGGATGAGCGCGTCGGAGTCGGTCGTCAACAGCTCGCGGGGCAGCTCGGCATCGCGCTCGGCGTCGAGATCCCGCACGGCGATGCCGACGAGTTCGATGCGGGCGCCGATTCGCTGGGCGAGCTCGTCGGAGTGGTCGAGCAGGAGGCGTGCCACCTGTGAGCCGACGGAGCCCGCGCCGAGCAGGCCCACTCGGATGGAGCGGTACTCGATCATGCAGGGTTCCCTTCCATGGGGCGGTCGTTGGAGAGGTCGGATGCCGCGAGCACGGCGTCGCGGGCGAGCAACTGCTGCTCGGTCTCGCCGTGCACGATGACGCGCGCGACGCCGTCGCGCACGGCGATGACGGGCGGGCGCGGCACGTGGTTGTAGTTGGAGCCGAGCGACCAGCAGTAGGCGCCTGTCGCGGGCACGGCGAGCAGGTCGCCGGGGGCGACATCGCCCGGCAGGTACTCGGCGTCGACGACGATGTCGCCCGACTCGCAGTGCTTGCCGGCGACCCGCACGAGGGCGGGCGCGGCGGTCGAGACCCGCGAGGCGATGCGGGCTGAGTACTCGGCACCGTAGAGCGCTGTGCGGGCGTTGTCGCTCATGCCGCCGTCGATCGAGACGTAGCGGCGCACTCCGCCCTCGATCGGCACGGGCTTGGTCGTGCCGACCGTGTAGAGCGTGACCCCGGCCGGGCCGATGATCGAACGCCCGGGCTCGAAGGCGAGCTTCGGCACGGGGATGCCGTGCTCGCGGCATCCGGTCGCGACGGCGGCGGCGATGCCCTGCGCGATCTCCTCGATCGGCGAGGGCTCGTCGGCCGAGGTGTAGGCGATGCCGAAGCCGCCCCCCAGGTTCAACTCGGGAACCGGCCCGGTCTTCGAGAGTTCCGCATGCGCGCCGAGCAGTCGTTCGGCGGACTCGGCGAAGCCCGCAGCGTCGAAGATCTGCGAGCCGATGTGGCAGTGCAGGCCGATGAGGTCGAGCGACGCGTGCGATCGGATTCGGGTGCCGAGTTCGACCGCACTGGCCAGCGGCACGCCGAACTTCTGGTCTTCGTGGGCGGTCGCGAGGAACTCGTGCGTCGATGCGTGCACGCCGCTGTTGACGCGGAGCCGCACGGGCTGCACCCGGCCTGCGCGCGCCGCGGCATCCGCGACCCGTTCGATCTCGATCTCGCTGTCGATGATGATCGTGCCGACGCCGGCCTCGACGGCGCGTTCGATCTCGGCGACCGATTTGTTGTTGCCGTGGAAGCCGATGCGGGCCGGGTCCGCGCCCGCCGCGAGCGCGACGGCGAGTTCGCCACCGGTGCACACGTCGACCGCGAGTCCCTCCTCGGTCACCCAGTGCACGATCGCGCCCGACAGGAAGGCCTTGCCCGCGTAATACACGGTCACGGTCGTGCCGATGGCTGCTGCGGCGTCGTCGAATGCGCGCCTGATCTGCGACGCCCGGGCCCGGGCGTCGGCTTCGTCGACGACGTGGAGCGGGGTGCCGTACTCGGCGACGAGCGACGCCGCATCGACTCCGGCGATCACGAGCCGGCCGGCTTCGTCGCGTGCGGCGGTGGACGGCCAGACGAGCGGCGCGAGTGCGTTGGCGTCATCGGGCACGCGGAGCCATCCGGGGACAGGTGCACTGGATGCCACGGGGGAACCTCACGGACGGAATGGCGGCGGCATGGATCGCTCGAGGCGAGCGAACCCGGATCGGTTCCTGAAGCCTGCTGTGCGCGCCACCTTGTGGGTCGGCGTACCGCGAGTCTACCGAGGGGTGCGTGCCGAGCCGAATCGACGCCGGCGGCAGTGCGCTCGGGTTCGGTCAGCACGGTCAGTCGCAGGTGCCCCGCTGCTGGAGGCTCGCGGAGTCGAGCACGAGGCCGTCGCCGTCGAGCTCGACGACCGCGGTGCCCGGCGTGACCGAGACCGATTCGAGGAGCACGCCCGCCGGCAGCCGGTCGGCGATGCACAGCTCGATCGGGGTGCCGCCGACGAGTCGGTCGAGGAGTCCCGACACATCGAGCGATGCACCCCCGGCGGTGACCTCGACGCCGGACGGTTCGAGCAGCACGGCGTCACCGGCGGCCGTGGGGGTCGCGGTGACCTGATAGGTGAGGGGCAGGCCGAGCAGTTCGACGGAGCCCTCGTACCCGACGATGCCGTCGCCGAGCGTGAGTCCGGTCTCGACGCCGGCGACGGTGACCAATCGGTTCACCGACTCCTCGTCGGCCGTGATCGTCGCGCTCAGGCGCCGCACGGGCGACGACGTGTCGACCGGCAGTCCGTCGGCGACGACTTCGACGGCGAGGGGTGCGCCGTCGACGCTCAGCTGGGGCGCGGAGAGCTCGACGTGCTGCATCGTTCCCGAGAGGTACTGCGCGATGACGGAGAATCCGCCGATGCGCACGTCGACGTCGCCCTCGACGCCCTCGGGCAGGTTCGCCTCGATGTTCTGGGCGACACGCTGCTCGGCGATGCCCCGGCCGATGACGTCGGCCACGACGACGAGGGCGACGATCGCTGCGAGCACGACACCCACGACGATCCAGATGCGGGCTGAGCGGCCGAGTCGACCGCGAGACCGGGGCTCGGCGGGGTCTTCGGCCGGTGCAGCGGCGGCGTTGCGTGCGGCGGGCGGCGCGATGACCTCGGTCGGCCGCGCGTCGGTGAGGTCGCCCGGCATGACGGCGGTCGCCGCCGTGGCCTCGTCGGTCGCCTGCGGCTCGCCCTCGGGCTCGTCCGCACCCGACCGCCACCACGCCCGCTCGGAGCCATCGCCCCGGTCGCGCTCGTCGCCGTGCTTCACCATCGGTGCCTCCGGGTCGGGTCGGTCACATGCGTTCGGGTGCCGACACGCCGAGCAGCGCCAGTCCGTTGCGCAGCACCTGGCCCGTCGCGTCGTTCAGCCACAGCCTCGTGCGGTGCATCTCGCCGATCGGCTCCTCGCCGAGTGGGAGCACGCGGCAATTGTCGTACCAGCGATGGTAGAGCCCGGCGAGTTCCTCGATGTAGCGCGCGACTCGATGCGGTTCGCGGAGTTCGGCGGACTGGGCGACGACGCGCGGAAACTCCTGCAGCGCGCCGAGCAGCGCCGACTCGGTCTCGTGCGTCAGGAGCTCGGGTGCGAACGACGAACGATCGAGACCGACGGATGCCGCGTTGCGGTCGACCGCGCAGGTGCGGGCGTGCGCGTACTGCACGTAGAAGACCGGGTTGTCGTTCGTGCGGCGTTGCAGGATCTCGGGGTCGATCGTCAACGGCGAGTCGGCGGGATAGCGGCCGAGGGTGTACCGGAGCGGGTCGGTGCCGAGCCAGGCCTGCAGGTCGTCGAGTTCGATGATGTTTCCGGCGCGCTTCGAGAGCTTCGCACCGTTGATCGACACGAGCTGGCCGATCTGCACCTCGATATCGCGCTCAGGGTCGTCGCCGGCGGCGCCCGCGAGCGCCTTGAGGCGGTGCACGTACCCGTGGTGGTCGGCGCCGAGCAGGTAGATCTTGTGCTTGAAGCCGCGGTCGCCCTTGTCGAGGTACAGCGCCGCGTCGGCCGCGAAGTAGGTGTAGACGCCGTTGCTGCGGCGGACCACCCGGTCTTTGTCGTCGCCGAAGTCGGTCGTGCGCACCCACACGGCGTCGTCGAGCTCGAAGACGTGGCCCTGGGCACGCAGGCGCTCCACCGCGGTGTCGACGTCGCTGAGCCCGTCGTCGCCCGTCGAGTGCATGCGGCGTTCGCTCGTCCACACATCGAAGTGCACGTTGAACCGGGCGAGCGACTCGCGGATCTCGGCGAACTGCAGCTCGTAGGCGATCTCCTTCGCGGTGTGCAGCGCGACGTCATCGGCGAGCTCGAGCAGCTTGGGCTCGCGTTCGAGCACGCTCGCGGCGAGGTCGGAGATGTAGCTGCCCGGGTAGCCGCCCTCGGGGGTCGGCTCCCCCTTCGCCGCGGCGAGCACCGACGCTCCGAACGCGTCCATCTGGCTGCCGGCGTCGTTGATGTAGTACTCGTTCGCAACCTCGGCGCCGGCCGCACGCAGCACCCGGCTGATCGAATCGCCGAGCGCTGCCCAGCGGCTGTGCCCGATGTGCAGCGGGCCCGTGGGGTTCGCCGAGACGAACTCGAGGTTGATGACGCTGCCCGAGAGCGAGTCGCTGCGACCGTAGTCAGGGCCTGCCTCGACGATCGTCTTGGCGAGAGCGCCGGCGGCTGCGGCCTCGAGGCGGATGTTGATGAAGCCGGGTCCGGCGACCTCGGCGCTCGCGACGCCGTCGACACCGGTGAGCCCGGCGGCGAGCTCGGTCGCGAGGTCGCGGGGGCTGCGACTCAGCGGCTTCGCCACGCGCATCGCGAGGTTCGAGGCCCAATCGCCGTGCTCGCGGTTCTTCGGACGCTCGAGCACGACCTCGGCCGCCGTCAGCTCGAACACGACCTCCTCGCCCTCGGCACGACGTCGCTCGACGAGGGCGAGCACGAGGTCGTACAGAGCGAGCGAAAGATCGGCGGGAGTCACCAGTAAATCCTACCCGCCGCCATTGATAAGGTTCGTCACATGCTGCGCTCGCCCCACCCCTTCCGCGTCCGTCCCGCCGTCACCGTCGCACTCGTGGCCGCGGCATCCGTGATGCTCCTGAGCGGATGCACCGGCGAGGCCGCGGCGCCGGAGAATTCGACGGCCCCGCCGCAGGCGAGCGAGGCACCGGACAGCTCCGCCTCCCCCGAGCCCACTGAGACCGCAGAGCCGACCGTGCCGTTCGCCATCGAGTGCGACGCACTGGTGACCGCCGATCAGCTCTATGCGTTCAACCCCAACTTCGGCACTGCGCCCGACTACTCGCCGAAGGGCGAGCACGTCGTCGCCGTCGTGGAGGAAGACGGCACCGCCTGCGGCTGGATGAACCAGACGAGCGGCGAGATCATCGAGGTCGCCGTCTCGACTCCGTCGCCCGCGGCACTGCTCGCACACAAGAACGAGGCGGCCGTGGGTTCGACCGCCGTCCCGACGTATGGCACTCCTCCCGCGGTCGAGGGATACTTCCGCCAGACCAGCGGCACGGGCGCCGCCCAGATCTTCACCGGCCCCTACTGGATCGTGATCGCCTCCCCCGTGCTCTTCGAACCCGGCGACGCCGGCCAGCTCGTCGCCGATGTGCTCGGCAACCTTCCCCCGGCATGATCACGGCGCTGCGACCATGAAGGCATCGCACGGCACCCCGTCGTGGCTCGGCGCCGTCAACGATCGGGTCGGACTCTCCGCCCTGCTCGACCACGGCCCGCTCACCCGCAATCGCATCTGCGAGCTCGTCGGCGTCTCGAAGCCGACCGCGTCGATGATGATGACCCGCCTGATCGCGGCCGGCGTCGTCGAGGAGCGCGGGCAGGTCGCCGGAAATCCCGGCCGGAGCGCCACGCTCTACGCCGCACGCACCGACCGGCCGCTCGCCGTCGCGATCGCGATCGAGGCCGACGAGCTCCGCGCCTGCGTCGTCGACGCCGCGGGCAGTGAACGGCCCATGGTGCGCATCGTGTTCCCGCGCGACGCCGCCGAGCGCGACGCGGTGCGAGAGGTCGCCGCGGCGATCCGCGACGCGAGCGCGGCCGCAGGCACCGACCCTTCCGTCGTGCACACCGTCTGCATCGGCACGGCCGGCTATGTCGATCCCCACGACGACGGCACGCTCTTCAGTGAGACCCTGCCCGGCTGGCCGATCACCGGACTCCGCCGCACCCTCGAGACCGAGCTCGGCGTCGCGGTCTACATCGAGAACGACGTGAACCTCGCGGCGATCGCCGAACGCGAGTCCGGCGCGGGCGAGGGCCGTGACGTGTTCGCGCTGCTCTGGCTCGGCAACGGCGTCGGCGCGTCCTTCGACGTGGCGGGCGACCTCCACCGTGGCAGCTTCGGCGGCGCCGGCGAGATCGGGTTCCTGCCCCTCTCGGCCGCGGCCCAGGCACTCGACGAGCACGCCGTCACGAGCCAGGACCTCGCCGGTGCCCTTGCGGTGCGCCGCATCGCGGTCGCGCACGGGCTCGCCGCCGACGACCACCGCGCGATGCTCGAGGCGATCGCGGCGAGTCCCGAGCGGGCGGCGATCTTCGAGGACCTCGGCGAACGCGTCGCCCACCTGTCGCTCCCGCTGCTCGCGACGCTCGATCCGGGCAGGCTCGTACTCGCCGGCCCGACTGCGATCGTCGGAGGACGGCCCCTCGCCGAGGCGGTGGAGCGGGGCATCCGTCGCATCAGCAGGTGGTACCCCGAGGTCGTCGCGACGCACCTCGATCACGACCCGGTACTGCACGGCGCGCGAGCCTTCCTCACCGCGAAGGTGCGCGACGAGCTGCTCGGAACCGTCGCCAGGCTCAGCCTCTCCTGAGGCGGCTTTCCGGTGCCGTCGGGGTCGGGAACGGGTGCGCGAAGTGGTAATGTCTCTAGCTGTGCGCCTCCGTAGCTCAGGGGATAGAGCGCCGGTTTCCGGTACCGTAGGTCGGGGGTTCGAATCCCTCCGGGGGCACGTTGGGTCGAGTGCGGCATCGTGTTGCCGGTTCGTCTGCGGATTTCCTTACGCCGACGATATGCACCGACCCGTACCCTTGAAGCATGCGCGTACTGGTGGTCGAGGACGAGGTCTTCATGGCGGAGGCCGTCCGCGATGGACTGCGCCTGGAAGCGATCGCCGCAGACATCGCCGGTGACGGCGACACTGCCCTGGAGTTGTTGAGCATCAACTCCTACGACATCGCCGTCCTCGATCGCGACATTCCCGGGCCCTCCGGCGATGAGGTCGCCGAGCGCATCATCGCTTCCGGCAGCGGTATGCCGATCCTGATGCTCACCGCCGCCGACCGGTTGGACGACAAGACTTCCGGTTTCGAGCTCGGTGCCGACGACTACCTCACCAAGCCGTTCGCGTTGCAGGAACTCGTGCTGCGCCTCAGGGCGCTTGACCGCAGACGTGCCCACAACAGGCCGCCGGTGCGAGAGCTCGCCGGCCTGCGGCTGGACCCGTTCCGCCGCGAGGTGTACCGAGACGGGCGGTACGTCGCGCTCACCCGCAAGCAGTTCGCCGTGCTCGAAGTCCTCATGGCCGCCGACGGCGGAGTCATCAGCGCCGAAGAGCTCCTGGAACGGGCCTGGGACGAGAACGCCGACCCCTTCACCAACGCCGTACGCATCACGGTCTCCGCCCTGCGCAAGCGCCTCGGGGAACCCTGGCTCATCGCCACGGTGCCAGGTGTCGGCTACCGCATCAGCCCCGCACTCAGTCCGGCCGACCGAGCTCGAGCGGCCGGCGTGACGGGGAAGTCGAAGTAGGTGTCGGGGAAGGGTTCGTTCCTCAGCGTGTAGTGCCACCACTCGCACTCGTACCGATCGAAGCCGGCGCTCTCCATGATGGAGCTCAGATTCCGGCGGTTCGCCGCCTCGGCTTCCGTGATCCCGTCTGCTCCATGATGTGAGATCGGATCCATCAGGTCATGGTCCCCGCCCATGTGGGCGAGTTCGCCGGTCACGAGGTCGAAGAGCGACAGATCGACGGTGCCGCCTCGACTGTGACCCGACTTGGCTGCCACGTATCCCTTCTCGAACATCTCCGATCTGTCGATGTTCGGGTAGTGTCGCGGCTTCTTCCGACCGTCCTCGGGCTGCCTCGACCACTGCATGAAGCAGTCCACGGCGCGCTGGGGGCGGTAGCCGTCCCACAGCAGCAGGCCGAAGCCCAGCGACGCGGCGCTCTCCTGCGCTCGTCTCAGGGCTTCGCACAGCGCCGTCGTACCGACGATTCGATTGGCCGAATAGCCGTCCACCGGCTTGCCGGTGAAGTTGTCCCAGGTCGCGTACTTGGCATCCCAGCGCACTCCGGGCACCAGTTCATCCACGAACACGAAGTCGTCGATCATCGCTCCGCCCCCTGCAACGCCAGCGACACGAGCCGTTCGATGACCTCGGAGAGCGGCAGTCCCGCCGCGGTCATCATCCTGGGGTAGCGGCTGTACGACGTCAGACCCGGCAGCGTGTTGACCTCGTTCAGGACCACCTGCCCGTCATCCGTGAGGAACATGTCCACGCGGGCGAGTCCGGTGCAGCCCAGGGTGCGATAGACGGTCTTCGCGGTCTCCTGCACGAGCCGACGGGCTTCCTCGGAAATGTCAGCGGGAACGATGAACGACGAGTTCTCCGAACCGGTCTCGGGTGAGTCCTCCTGGTGGATCCTGAAGAAGCCATGCGACAGGGCGACGCGATCCACCTCGCCCGCGGTCAGGTCCGGATCGTTGCCCACGATCGCGCATCCGACCTCTCTACCGTCCACCGCCTCCTCGACCAATACCTTCGAGTCGAACTGCCGTGCGGTCTCCAGCGCGCTCGGCAGCTCATCGCCTCGGGTGACCTTGCTCACGCCGAACGACGAACCTGAACGGGCCGGCTTCACGAAGACGGGGTAACTGAGCTGGTCGGGGTCGACCGTGTCGTCAGGCGTCACGATCCAGAACTTCGGTGTGGCGATTCCCGCGCTTCGCACGACGGTGTAGGCGAGGGACTTGTCCATGCACAGGGCGGAGCTCTGGATGTCGCAGCCGACGTACGGGATGCCGGACAACTCCAACAGCCCCTGCATGGCGCCGTCCTCGCCGAGCCTGCCGTGCAGGACTGGAAGCACGACGTCCAGCCTGACCGCCTCGACGCGGCCATCGTTCACGACCAGCAGGCCGTGGGTGCTTCGGTCGGGTGACAGCACGACGGGGCGGCCGGATTCCTCCCATCCCGGCTCAGGACTGTCGCAGAGCAGCCACTCTCCGCTCGACCGTATGCCGATCCAGTACGGCTCGTACGTCTCGATGTCGAGGTGCTTCGCGACCTCTTGCGCAGACTTGACTGAGACGAGGTGTTCTTCGGAAGTTCCCCCGAAGAGGATGCCGACTCTCGACCTATCCATGCGGTGTCTCGCTTTCGAATCTCAGGCAGTTGATGAGGCTGTTCTCGATGGTGTCGCTCAGTGCTCGGTCGGTGAAGAACGCGGAGTGGGGGCTGATGAGCACGTTCGGCAGCCTCTGCAGTTGCAGCAGCGTCGAGTTCTCGATGGGCGCGTTCCGGCGGTCGGTGTAGAAGATCCCTTCCTCTCCTTCGAGGACGTCGAGCGCCGCACCGCCCAGGCTGCCGCGCTCCAACGCCGCAAGCAGGGCTTCGGTATCGAGAAGCGGCCCGCGGCCGGTGTTGACGACGAACGCGCCCTGCTTCATCTCGTCGATGCGTCGACGGTCGAGCAGATGGTGCGTGGCTGCGGTCAGCGGGGTGTGCAGCGTCACGATGTCGCTCCGCCGCAGCAGTTCGCTGAGCGGAACGTGGTCGGCGGAGGTATACGCGCGGCGGTCGTGGGCCAGAACGCGGCAGCCGAAACCGCCCAGCCGGTCGATGACGGCTCCGCCGATGCGTCCCGTTCCGACCACCCCGACGGTCAGGTCGCGCAGTTCCCTCCCTCGGATCTCGCCCAATCGGTAGTCATGCGCATCGGTACGGCGGAGGACGGACTTCGCATGGCGCACGGCCATCAGCATCAGCATCAGCGTGTAGTCCGCGACGCTGTCGGGCGAGTAGGCGACATTGCCGACGGCGACTCCGACGCTCGCCGCATAGTTCACGTCGAGGTGGTCGTACCCGATGCTCCTCGTCGAGATGTAGCCCACGCCGGCCGTGCTGAGTGCACGCAGCATGGCATTCGTGAGGCGTGTCTTGTGGCCGATGCTGATGCATCGGTTTCCGGTCGCCGATTCGATATTGGCTTCGGATATCGCTGCCTCGATGATGGTCGGCAGCACGCCGAAGCGCGGCGCCATCGCTCGCAACTGGTCGGCCTCGTCCCGGCCGCATCCGTAGAAGGTGATTCCACGTGCCGGGGCGAGTGCGGAGGACGCGTACGCCGGCGCGGCCTCCGCGGTTCGTGGTGGTGCGCTGTGGCTCATGCATCCCAGTCAATGGAGCGCGGTGTTGCCGGCCCGTATCCGATTTTCGATACGCCGACGATAGGTACGGAGACGCATGTCGTGCAGTCTCCTCGTGGCCGGTCGATCGTGGACGACGCACGCGCCCGCCCCATAGACTCGAACTCGTCTGTCGGTCGGGGAAAGGCGCTGGTGCATGCGCGTAGTACGCAAGTGGTCCGCGGCGCTCGCGATCGTCACCGGAGCGGTGATCGGTACCGGCGCGGCCGGGCTCGCATGGGCTGAAGATCCCGTCACGTTCACCTCCTCCCCCGTCGTCGACAGCGTCGGGGCGCTCGGGGCCGACACCGACGGGGTCGTCGCGGCGCTCGAGTCCGCGGCCGACCGCAGCGGTCGTCAACTCTTCGTGACCTACGTCTCGACGTTCACGAACCCCGCTTCGGCGACGGAGTGGGCCGACGAGACGGCCGTCGCGAACAACATGGGCAGCGACGACTACCTGCTCGCCGTGGCCGTCGACGGCGGCGCCTACCATCTGTCGGCGGCGGGCGACGCCTCGCTCTCCGACGGCGAGCTCGACCGGATCGCGCAGCGTGTCATCGAGCCGAAGCTCCGCGACGGCGATTGGGCGGGCGCGGCGATCGCCGGCGCCGATGCCATCGCCGGCGATTCCGGAGGCAGCGGCTGGGGCTTCGTGTGGTTCATCGTGATCGCCGCGGCCGTCGTCGTGGTCATCGCGGTCGTGCTGGCCCGGCGCAAGAAGAAGAAGTCGGGCGACGCCGGCGCCGGTCAGGTGCCGCTCCCCTCGATCGAAGAGCTGCGCCGTCAGGCGGGCAGCGCCCTCGTGCAGGTCGACGACGCGGTGAAGACGAGTGAAGAGGAGCTCGGCTTCGCCGTCGCCTCTTACGGCAAGGACGCGACCGAGTCGTTCCGTGCGGCGCTCGACACGGCGAAGGCGAGGGTGGCTGAGGCGTTCACCCTGCAACAGCAACTCGACGACGCCACGCCCGACTCCGACGAACAGCGCCGCGAGTGGTACGGCGGCATCCTGCGGCTCACGGGTGAAGCCGATGCACTCCTCGACGAGCAGGTCGAACGGTTCGACGAACTGCGGGCCCTCGAACGCGACGTGCCCGCCCAACTCGCCCGAGTGCAGGCGGTGGCCGTTGCTGCCGAAGCCACCCTCGAGCCCGCCGAGCAGCGACTCGCAGCGCTCGGCACCCAGTACGCGGCTTCCAGCATCGCGCCGATCATCGACAACGTGACCGAAGCGCGGTCGCGCATCGGCTTCACCCGCGAGGCGCTCGCGGCCGCGAGTGCGGACGCCGCCGCAGGCGATACCGCACAGGCAGCGGTCGGTATCCGCGCAGCCGAGGAATCCGTCGACCAGACCACACTGCTGACGGCGGCCGTCGATCGGCTCGCCGCCGACCTCGAGGCCGCGGATGCGGCCGTGACCACAGGCGTCGGCGACCTCGATCGCGATGTCGCAACCGCACGTGGGCTGCAGAATGCGGATGCCGCGGCGACCGCCGACCGGGTGGCCGCGGAAGTGGCGGCTCTCCGCGCCGCGATCGCCGCGCCGGGCCGGGATCCGATGGAACTGCGTGCGAGGCTCGAGCGCGTCGACGCCGAGATCGACGCGATGATCCGGAACGTGCAGGATGCCGCGGAACGCGCCTCCCGCGCGCAGGCGCAGCTCAGCCGTTCGCTCATGACGGCCAGAGCGCAGGTGCAGGCGGCCGAGGATTACCTCGTCGCCCGCCGCGGAGCGATCGGCGCGGAGGCGCGCACCAGACTCGCCGAGGCCGGGCGACTCCTCGTCGAGGCGCAGGCGTCCGCAACGACCGACGCTGCCGCAGCCCTTGCCTCGGCGCAGCGCGCGGAACGGCTCGCAGCCGAGGCCATGTCGCTCGCCCAGCGCGACGTCGGCGGGTTCGGCGGCGGCATGGGCGGCATGGCCGGTGGCTACGGCGGCACGGGCGGAGGATCGGGCGGCAACGACATGCTCGGCGCGGTGCTCGGCGGCATCCTCATCAATTCGGTCTTCGGCGGTGGCGGCCGTTCCTCGGGTGGCTTCGGCGGCGGCCGCTCCTCGGGTGGCTTCGGCGGCGGCCGCTCCGCCGGAAGCTTCGGCGGTGCCGCGACCCGTTCGCGGCGCGGGAGCGGGGGACGCTTCTGACCCGCCCGACGCACCGTTGACCGCTGCCACACGACCGACCACGACCGACCACGACCGAACTCGAACACCATGAAAGGGAACCACCATGACGAAACAGTCCATCTTCGGACGGATCTCGCAGCTCGTGCGAGCCAACATCAACAACCTCATCGACCAGGCTGAAGACCCGCAGCTGATGCTCGACCAGATGGTGCGCGACTTCACGAACGCGATCGCCGAGGCCGAAGCCGCGATCGCCGAGACCATCGGCAACCTGCGTCTGCTCGAAGACGACCACCGCGAAGACGCCGAAGCTGCGCGCGAGTGGGGCGAGAAGGCCATCGCGGCGAGCCGGAAGGGCGACGAGATGCGCGCGGCCGGCGACGCCTCCGGAGCCGACAAGTTCGACAACCTCGCCAAGGTCGCCCTCAGTCGCCAGATCTCGTCCGAGAACGAGGCGAAGGCGGCCGAACCGCAGATCGCCGCGCAGACCGAGGTCGTCGACAAGCTGAAGGACGGCCTCAACGGCATGAAGGAGAAGCTCGTTCAGCTGAAGAACAAGCGCTCCGAGCTCGTCGCCCGCGCCAAGTCGGCCGAGGCGCAGAAGCAGGTGCACGACGCCGTCAAGTCGATCGACATCCTCGACCCGACCAGCGAGATCGGCCGCTTCGAAGACAAGATCCGCCGCGAGGAGGCCGTCGTTCGCGGTCAGGCCGAGCTCGCCGCGTCGAGCCTCGACGCGCAGTTCAACGAGCTCGACGACCTCGGAGAGCTCACCGAGGTCGACGCCCGACTCGCGGCGCTGAAGGCCGGCGGCACGAGCCAGGGCGCCATCGGCGGCTGACCTGCTCAGGTCGGGCCTGTCTTGCCTTCGAAGGTCTCGACAGGCCCGAACTGCAGAGTCCGCCCGCCACACGGAATCGGCCCAGACGCACAGGCGCGGATGCCCCGGGGCGCGCGATACTTGAGAACATGCCCGCAACATTCGTGGTGGTCCCGCTCTGGCAGGGATCCGTCTCCTCCCGCGCCATGAGTCATGCGGACGGCGCCGACGCCATCCTCGGCGACCTCCCGAGCACCTCGACCATCGTCATCGAGGTTCCGGTCGAGGCCGGGGAGTCGCTCGGCACCGGAGTTCAGCGGTACAGCACGCTCGTGCGGGTGCGCGAGCGCACCGCCGAAGCCCTCTCCCGTGTTCCCGACTGGGCGCTCACCATCGGCGGCGACTGCGGAGCCTCGCTCGCCTCGGTCGGCCACGCCTCTGCCCGCGCCGCCGGCGGTCTCGCGGTGCTCTGGCTCGACGCTCACCCCGATCTGAACACCCCCGAAACCTCGCCGTCCGGCGGGTTCGGCGGCATGACGCTGCGGGCCATCGCCGGCGAGGGTGCCGAAGGGCTCGCCCTCGACCCCGAGGCACGGGTTGCACCCGAACGACTCGTGCTCGGCGGCATCCGTGCGATCGACGACGAGGAGCGCCGCTTCATCGACGCCCACGGCGTGGCGACGCTCACCGTCGAAGACCTCTCCGACCCCTCGCTCGTGATCTCAGCCCTCGAGGCGACCGGCGCCTCGCACGTGTTCATCCACATCGACCTCGACGTGCTCGACCCCTCGGCGCTCGCGGGGCTGTCGTACCCGATGCCCTTCGGCATCGGCGCCGCCGAGCTCATCGCGCTCGTGCGCGCAGTTGCAGCACGCTTCCCCCTCGCGGGTGCGGCGATCGCCGGATTCGCGCCGGCATCGGCGCAGACCGCCGCCGACGACCTGCCGACGATCCTGCGCCTGGTCGGCGCGCTCACTTCCGGCAACGCCGCGCCGACTGCCTAGGCTGGACGGCAGGCCGTCGGCACCTGCCGCGGGCAGGAGGGAGCGGGATGGAACGCGAAGTCGACGTCATCGTCATCGGCGGCGGGCCGGTCGGGGAGAACGCGGCGGATCGGGCACGCGCGGCCGGATTGGAGGTCGTGCTCGTGGAGCGAGAGCTTCTGGGCGGTGAATGCTCCTACTGGGCGTGCATCCCGTCCAAGACGCTGCTGCGGAGCGCTGCAGCCCTCCGCGCCGCTCAGCGCGTCGGCGGAGCGGAACAGGCCGTCACCGGACGTCTCGATGTGCAGGCCGTGCTCGCCCGGCGCGACTACTGGGTCTCGGACTGGAGCGACCAGGGCGGCGCCGACTGGCTCGAGAGCATCGGCGTCGGGATCGAACGCGGACACGGTCGACTCGACGGCGTGCGGCGAGTGGTCGTCGAACGGCCGGGCGACGAGGAGGTCGCATACGCCGCCCGCCACGCGGTCATCGTCGCGACCGGCACCGACTCGTTCATTCCGCCGATCGCCGGACTCGCCGAAGCGGCGCCGTGGACGAGCCGCGAGGCCACGAGCGTCACCGAACCGCCGGCCAGGATCGCCGTCATCGGCGGCGGCGTCACGGCAGTCGAGATGGCGACGGCGTTCGCGGGTTTCGGCACCGACGTCGTCGTGCTGGCCCGCAGCGGCCTGCTCGGCGGAATGGAGCCGTTCGCCGGCGAGGCCGTCGCGAAAGGGCTTCGCGAGCTCGGGGCATCCGTACGACTCGGCGCGCAGATCGAACGCGTCGATCGCATCGCGTCCGGCGAGGTCGTGGTGACACTCGCGGGCGGCGAGACCGTCACGGCCGACGAGGTGCTCGTGGCCACCGGGCGACGGCCCCGCAGCGATCGGCTCGGACTCGAGACGGTCGGGCTCGAACCGGGCGCCTGGGTCGCCGTCGACGACACGATGCTCGCCACGGGCGCCGACGACAACGAAGCGCGCCCGTGGCTCTACGCCGTTGGCGACCTGAACCACTGGGCTCTACTCACCCACCAGGGCAAGTACCAGGCGCGGGCGACGGGCGATCTCGTCGCAGCGCGCGCCCTCGGCCGCGCCGAGCACACGGAACCGTGGGGCGCGCACGTCGCGACGGCCGACCACTCGGCCATACCGCAGGTCGTGTTCGCCGAGCCCGAGGCGGTCTCGGTCGGATGCACCGTGGCAGAGGCCGAGCGTGACGGCCGGCGCGTGCGCGTTGCCGACGTGTCGTTCGCCTCGGTCAGCGGCGCGGGCATCGTCGCCGACGGATACGAGGGGCAGGCGAGGCTCATCGTCGACGCCGAGCGGAACACCGTCATCGGCGCGACCTTCGTCGGACAGGACGTCGCCGAGCTCGTGCATTCGGCGACCATCGCGATCGTCGGCGAGGTGCCGATCGATCGGCTCTGGCACGCCGTACCGGCCTTCCCCACGATGAGCGAGGTCTGGTTGCGGCTGCTCGAGGCGCTCGGGAGACCAGCGGCAGCGGATGTCGCTTCGGATGCCGTGCCCGAGGCCGCAGCGTGAGCGCCCTCCGGCCGGGTCGCACCGACGACCGCACGATCCGCATCCGCCTGACCGACTCGCCCATCAGCCGGATCGGATACTGGTGGGCGACTGCCGTCGGCTTCACGTGGGGCTTCATCTGGAGCACCGGCCCCATCGAGCGCCGCCACGGGCTCGTCATCTTCACCGGCATGCCGAAGTGGACGTTCGGCCGAGGCGGCTCATGCGTCGGCGGCTGCTACCTCACGAACCACAACACCGGTGAGCGCGTGCTCGGTCACGAAGCCGTGCACAAGGCGCAATGGCTGCGGTACGGCATGCTCTTCCCGCTGCTCTACCTGATCGCCGGACGCAACCCGCTGAAGAACCGCTTCGAGATCGAGGCGGGCCTGGAGGCCGGCGGCTACCTGCCCACTCGGCGAACACGCTCCCAACCCGCTCCCACTCGGCCGCCTACCCTTCGGCGCGGCCGAGCTTCCAGTACCCCATGAAGGCGACCCGGCGGCGGTCGATGCCCAGCCCCTTCACGAGGTGTCGGCGGAGCGTCGTGATCGCGGTGGCCTCGCCGGCCAGCCACGCGTAGAGCCCGCCGTCGTCGGCCGCGTCCGGCACTTCCCAGAGGATGTCGTCGTCGTCGAGCTTCGGGAGCTCGCTCGAAGCAGGTGCGGCCGCAATCGTCGCAGGTGCGGCCGGCACTGCGGCAGCAACAGGGTCGGCCTCGACCCACGCATCGGCCCACGCGGTGACCGCGGCGACGAGGCAGGCGCCGAAGCCCGTCTCGCCTGCTGCGCCTCCCGATGATGCCGGGCCGCCCGCTGATGCCTGCACCCCCACTCCTGCCGAACCGCCCGCTTCGGCACGCGGCAGCCACTGCACCGAGACTCCGGCCGGGGCCTGGAGCTCCAGCGCGTCGCCGGCCTCCGGCACCTCGAGGAACACCGCGCCCCGCGCATCGGCGGGCAACTGCTCGAGGATCGCGCCGACGGCCGGCACCGCGGTCTCGTCACCCGCGATGAGCAGCGTGCGGGCGGCGCCGGGGCGCCACTCCCAACCGCCGGACTCGTCTTCACTCGTTGCATCGGGCGCGATGACGAGCATGCGGTCGCCGATCTGTGCGGCGCCGATCCACCGCGAGGCAGGGCCGCCGTCTCCGTGCCCGACGAAGTCGACGTCGAGTTCGCCCGCCGCCGGGCGGGCGGCCCGGATCGTGTAGGTGCGGATCGGGTTGCGCCGGTCGTCGGGCAGCGAGCGCCACGCCGAGTACCAGTCGCCCTCGCGTGGCACCTCGTCGTATCCGCTCGCCGCGAGCGGCAGCACGACCTTGATGCGCTGGTCGGGGCCGTCCCACCCGAGCTCACGCAGATCGTCGGAGCGGAACGTCACGCGCACGAAGTGCGGCGACATCCACCTGATCTCGGCGACCTGGGTGTCGAACACTCGGTATCCGGGCTTGGCCATGCGATTTCTCTCCTGTCGGACGGACGGTCGGGTGGTGGCCGGCGTCTGGGGGCCGGCCGTCAGTCGCTCCGGCGCGAACGCCACAGCAGCCAGACGAAGTAGGGGGCGCCGACGATCGCAGTCAGCAGACCGGCGGGCAACTGGGCCGGCGCGATGACGGTGCGGCCGAGGGTGTCGGCGACGCAGACGAGCAACGCGCCGAGGAGCGCCGCGAGCGGCAGCACGAGGGCGTGGCGGGAGCCGACGAGCGCTCGCGCCGCGTGCGGTGCCACGAGGCCGACGAAGCCGATCACGCCGACCGCGGCGACTGCGGCGGCGGTGAGGGCGACGCTGACGACGAGCAGGCCGAGCCTCGCCGAACCGAGCCTCACCCCGAGCACTCGCGGGGTGTCGTCGTCGAACGCAAGCAGATCGAGTTCGCGGCGCGCCGAGACGAGCAACGGCACGGCCACGAGGATCACGATCACGAGCGGGATCAGCTGCGGGAAGGTGCGCCCGTACGTCGAGCCCGACATCCAGGTGAGCGCCTTCGCCGCGTTGTACGGGTCGGTCGCGATGATGAGCATCGAGGTGACTGCGGCGGCGGCGGCCGACACGCCGAGACCGATCAGGATGAGCCGCGTCGAGGCGAGCCCGCCGCGCATCGCGAGACCGAAGACGATGATCGCGGCGAGGGCAGCACCCGCGAGGCCGCCGACCGTCACGCCGAGGAACGTGGCGAGCGGCCAGAAGGTGATGACGAGCACGGCGCCGACGCCGGCACCGCCGGTGACGCCGAGGATCGCGGGTTCAGCGAGCGGGTTGCGCGAGACGGCCTGCACGACGGTGCCCGCGAGCGCGAGCGCGGCACCGGCGAGTATCGCCGCGGCGACGCGAGGCGCGCGGGTGTTCATGACGAATTCGACGAGGGGCCCCGCCTGTCCGGTCACCCAGTTGAGCACGTCGCCGCCGAGCATCTTGGCATCGCCGAGGAGGAGCGACACGAAGGCGAGCACGATGAGCAGCACCACGGATGCCGCGATGACGAGCACACGCCCGCGGCGCGAGAGCCCGGTGCCGATGACGAACCCCGTGCCGCTCTCGGAGGAGGCGCGCGCACGGAGGGCGAGCGCGACGAGGAACACCGCACCGAAGATCGTGGTGACGACGCCGGTGGGTACCTCGACCGCGGCCTGCCCGCCGAACGCGAGGCGCAGCAGCACGTCGGCACCGAGTACGACGATGACGCCCATGACCGCCGCAGCGGGGATGAGGAGCACATGCTTCGCCATGCCGGGCACGCGCACGGCGATGAGACGCACGATCGCGGGGGCGGCGAGGCCGACGAACCCGATCGGCCCGGCAACGGTGACCGCGGCCGCAGAGAGCAGCACCGCGATCACGAGGCCGATGAACCGGGTGCGACGCACCGGCACGCCGAGCACCGTTGCCGTGTCGTCGCCGAGCGCGATGAGGTCGAACCGACGGGCGAAGAGGAAGAGCGCGGCCACGGCGACGACGACGACGGGGCCGAGCTCGAGCACGGGGCCCATGCCGATCTGGGCGAGGTTGCCGACACCCCAGGCGTAGAGCCCCTCGGTGCGCTCGGGGAAGAGCAACAGCAGCATCGTCGTGAGCGCGGTGAGCGCGAGCGCGAGCGCCGAACCCGCCAGCACGAGACGCACGGTGCCGCCGCCTCGGCCGCCGCCGGCCGAGAGGGCGAGCACGAGGCCGGCCGCAGCGAGGCCGCCGACGAACGCGACGACGCCGCCTCCCGCGAACGGCAGCGCGAGGCCGAACGCCGCGACCGCGACGACGGCGAGGTACGAACCGGCGTTGACGGCGAGGGTGTCGGGCGAGGCGAGCACGTTCCGCGAGATGCTCTGCATCACGAGGCCCGCGACGCCGAGGGCGACGCCGACGAGCACCCCCGCGGCGAGGCGCGGCATTCGCGAAGCGAGGAGCACCGCGCTCGCCTGGTCTTCGGACGCGCCCGTGAGCAGCCCGAGCAACTCCTGCAGGCCGACATCCGCCGATCCCTGTGTCACGTGCACCGCAGCGAGCAACGCCGCCGCGACGAGCCCCAGGGCGACGAGGAGCACCCCGCCGAGGCGGGGCCGAGCGCCTCGCGCGGGGGTCGCGCCGTCGGCCTGCTCGGCGGGCAGGAGCGCCGACTCGTCTGCCAGGGGCGGCGATTCAGCCGGCAAGAGTGGTGACGACCGCATCGATGTAGTCGTTCATCGACGAGGGACCGCCGAACATCCAGATGCCGTCGGGCAGACGGTGCACGTTGCCGCTCTGCACGAAGGGCAGGGAAAGCCAGACGGCATTGCCGGCGAGCTCGTTCTGGTACGCATCGGTCTCGCCGTTCGCGATGTAGAGGAACTCGACGTCGCCGACCGATGTGAGGCCCTCGACATCGATCGAACCGAGGCCGTAGTCGGCGTCGCCCTCGCCCGTCCACACGTTCTCGAGACCGAGTTCCTCGGTGACCGCCGTCAGCAGGGCACCCTCGGCGAAGGGACGGATGGAGACCTGGCCGCCGGTTGCCCAGGAGTCGCTCATCATGAACGGGGCGCCCGAGAGCCCGGCGGCCTCGAGCTCCGACTTGCCGTCGGCGAGATTCTCATGGAAGCCGGAGAGAAGATCCTCGCCCTCGGCCTCGTGACCGGTCGCGGTCGCGATGCGCTCGAGGTTCGACTCCATCTGGCCGATGGGGTTCGAGGCGTCGGCGCCGCGCACGACCATCACGGGCGCGAACTCCTCGATCTGGGCGATCACGGACTCCGACAGATCGGTCGTGGTCAACACGAGGTCGGGCGCGAGCCCCGCGATGGCGTCCACCGAGGGTTCACCCCGATCGCCGACATCCTTCACGGAGTCGTCGAGCGCCTCGGCCTTCACCCAGTCGCCATACCCCTCGGTGTCGGCGACGCCGACCGGCATGACGCCCAGCGCGACGAGGTTCTCTGCGGTGTTCCATTCGAGCGCGACGACCTTCTCGGCCGGTGCCGCGAGCTCGACGGACTCGCCGCGGTCGTCGGTGATGACGATGGCGGCCTCGCCGCTCGCCGCGCCGGCCTCTTCAGTCGTTCCGCAGCCGGTCAGGAGCAGTACGGATGCCGCGGCGATGGCGGTCAGGGCGATGGTCGGCCGGGTACGGGAAGCGGTTCTCATGGTGTCCTTCGATCGGTGCACAGGCACAGCGGTGCCGCGCGAGGGGTGGATGGTTCGGCAGGTGCCGGGCGCTACCGCTCGGCGACGACGAGCCGCTCGGCGCGTTGGCGCGTGTTGTAGCGGCCGACAGGACAGGTCGTGATGCAGCCGCGGTCGTCGACCTCGACCTCGACGCGGATGCCGTACGCCGAACTCAGCACATCGGAGACGAGCACCTCGCCCGGCGTTCCGACGGCGCGGACGCGGCCGGTCTCGAGCAGCACGACGCGGTCGGCGACGGCGGCGGCCTGATCGAGGTCGTGGAGCACGACGCCGATCGTGACCCCGTGCTCGTCGGCGAGCTCGCGGATCAGGTCGAGGAGTTCGACCTGATAGCGCAGGTCGAGAAAGGTCGTCGGTTCGTCGAGGAGGAGCACGCTCGTGTCTTGGGCGAGGCACGACGCGAGCCACACGCGTTGCAGCTGACCGCCGGAGAGCCGATCGACCGGCTGCTCGGCGAACGCCTCGATCCCCGTGAGCTCCATGGCCCGGGCGACGATTCCGGCGCCGTCGGCATCGCCGGCGATCCACCGACCACGGTGCGGGTGCCGCCCGAACTCGACGAGTTCGCGCACCGTGATGCCGCCGGGCGTCGGCCGGCTCTGCGCCAGCAGGGTCACGCGCCGCGCGAACTCGCGGCCGTTCAGCGTGGCGGCGTCGATGCCGTGCTCGAGCACGTCGCCGGGCGGGGTGCCGAACGACCCATCGCTGATCGTGTGGCCGTCGTCGGCGGCGAGGAGCACGCGGCCGGCGTCGGGCCGATGCAGTCGGGCGAGAGCCCGCAGCAGCGTCGACTTGCCGCTGCCGTTGGGACCGACGAGCGCGGTCACCTTGCCCGGTTCGAGGTGGATCTCCGCTCCGTGCACCACGGGGGCGCCGTCGTAGGAGAGGGTGAGGCCGAGACCGAGCATGGATTCAACTATAGGTGAGGCTTACCTAACTTCGTCAATCTCGGCGTCACACCCGGTCACCAGAGCTCTGGATGTCGCCGGCTCCGCCGCACGCGTCCTTCGAGCTGCGCGGCGATCGCGAAGAGGGTCGCCTCCCCGCCCGGGCGGCCGATGAGCTGCACGCCCATCGGCACGCCGCCGTCGGTCTCCGAGACGGGCACCGTGATCGCCGGCAGGCCCGCGACGTTCACGAAGGAGGTGAACGGCGTGAACTGCACCTGCTGTGCGAAGTTGCGCTCGCCGTCGTCGGCGTCGTACCAACCGACCGGCCGCGGTGTGAGTGCGAGTGCGGGCGTGAGCACGGCGTCGTATGCGGCGAACCGGCGAATGATCCGCTCCTCGAAGCCCGTCAGCCACGCGAGCGCCTCGGCGAGCTGCCGCGCCGGCAGCGCACGGCCGCGTGCGAGCAGCCAGCGGGTCAGCGGTTCGAGCAGCGCTTCACGTTCGCCGTCGACGGGAATCGTCGCGGCACCGGCTTGCCAGATCGTGCGGAACGCCTCGGGATACCCGGGCTCTGGCTCGGGCGCCATCGCCTCCAGGCCGTGACCGAGCGCCTCGAGTGACTCGATGGCGACGTCGAGCGCCGAGCGCGCCTCGGGGTCGATCACGATGTCGTAGGACTCATCCCACGGCGAGTCGGTCATGACCCCGAGCTGAAAGCGGCCCTCGTGGCGCATCGCCGCGCCGAGGTACGGCCCGTCGTCGCCCGGCGCTCGTACTGCGAAACGGTGCGCCGCAGGGTACCCCGACGGTGCGATGAGGCCGTCGAGAAGCAGCGCGGCATCGGCGACCGTGCGGGCGAGCGGCCCCGACACGCCGAGTCCTGCCAGGCCGGTCAGGCCCGAGCCCGCCGACACACGCCCGCGCGAGGGCTTGACCCCCACGAGCCCGCACGAGGCGGCCGGGATGCGGATCGAACCGCCGCCGTCGGATCCGGGTGCGAAGGGCAGCATTCCGGATGCCACGGCCGCAGCCGCGCCCCCGCTCGAGCCGCCGGCGCCGAGCGAGAGGTTCCACGGGTTGCGGGTGGGCGGCACGCCCACCCCTTCGGTGTAGGAGGGCAGTCCGAACTCCGGTGCCTGCGATTTGCCGAGGCTGACCGCGCCTGCCGTGTCGACCGCCTGCACGAGTTCGTCTGAGGCATCCGGAACGAAGTCGGTGAATGCACGGGAGCCGAACCGGGCCGGCACGCCGGCGCGGAGGTGCAGGTCTTTGTCTGCGAGCGGAAGCCCCCACAGCGGCGCCGTCTTCGGCACCTCTGCGGTCACCCGGCGCGCCCGCTCGATCGCGGCATCGGGTGTCACGGCCGCGAACGCGCCGACCTCGGGGTTCAGCCGTTCGATGCGGGCGAGGTAGTGCTCGGCCAGTTCGACGGGGGTGACCTCGCCTCGCTGCAGCATCTGGTGCAGCTCGAACGCGGTGTGATCATGCAGCGACGTCATGACTTCGAGCCTACGGCGGCGCGTGTTCCGACGCCGCTATCGTTGGGCCATGCTGCTCGGAACATCCATCACGAGGCATCCGCTCGCCTGGGGCGGCGCCTGGGCGGCGCTCTTCGGCGCCGGCATCGTCGTCGCGGCCTTCCTCGACTGGCCCACCTGGGCGTGGTCGCTGCTCGTCGCGGCCCTCGTCGGGCCGAGCCTCGTCGCGACGATCGTCGTGTTGCGAGCGACGCCGCGCGACCACCTCGCGCACCGCACCTCGGTGTTCGGTCACTTCTTCTCGCGGTACCTCGCGCTCGTCGCGGCGTTCATCGCGTGGTCGGGATCGGTCGTGCTGGGCGCTGCGATCTCCACGTCGATCCAGCTCGCTGCCGAGGGCAACGAAGAGGAACTGACCGGCATCGGCTTCGAGGTGCTCGCTGCCCTCACCCCCGTCGCCGTGACGGTGCTCTGGGCCGCGCTCATCGTGCGTTGCTCATGGTTCCTCGCACGATTGCGCGGCTGGAGCGAAGCCCCCGCCACGAGCGAGGTGCCCGATGCGATGTTCTCGGCCCGCCCGCGGCTGCGACGGATCGTGATCGGCCTCGCGCACCCCGGCCTCCTCCTCGCCACGGGGCTCGCCTCCGCGCTGCTCGCAGTGCTGGCCGCAGAGGTCGAGCTCGCCGTCGTCTGAGCCCGAGGCATCCGCTCGCCTACTTCAGCGACCGCTGCATGAGCACGGTGCCGAGCCAGCGATCGAACTTGAAGCCGACCCTGCCCATGCGTCCGATCTCGACGAAACCGAACTTCTCATGCAGCGCGATCGAGGCCTCGGCCCCCTGATCGGCGATGACCGCGATCATCTCCTTGAGGCCCGCCGCCTTCGACCGCTCGATGAGTTCGGTGAGCAGCACGCGGCCGAGCCCCTTGCCGGAGGCCGCGGGCCCGAGGTAGATCGAGTTCTCGACCGTGAACCGGTAGGCGCGCTTCTGCTTCCACGGCGACACGAGCGCGTAGCCGAGCAGCTGACCTCTCGGTGACTCGGCGACGATGAACGGCATGCCGAGGCGGTCGAGGTAGGCGAACTTCGTCCTCCACTCGCGAAGCGTCATGGCGTCTTCGTCGAAGGTGACGGTGGAGTTGGCCACGTAGTGGTTGTAGATCTCGCGCACCGCCGGCAGATCGGTCGCGCGGGCGTCTCGAATCGCGTACTCGAACGGGGTCTCGGCCGGCACGGCCTTCCGCAGGTGCCGGGGCAGCACACGGCGCTCCTGGTATTCCTCTTCGAGCATGCGGCCAAGGGTACCCGCGGCATGTTGCCGCCCGGTTACGCGGGCGGCGCCGGGCCGGTCACGCCGGCAGATCCCACTCGACCGGCGCCGCGCCCTGTGACTCGAGCAGGGCGTTCGCGCGGCTGAAGGGCCTCGACCCGAAGAACCCCCGCGACGCGGAGAGCGGGCTCGGGTGCGCCGATTCGATGACCGGCACGTCGCCGAACAGCGGCCGCAGACGCTGCGCGTCGCGCCCCCAGAGTATCGCCACGAGGGGTGTGTCGCGCGCGACGAGCGTGCGGATCGCGTGGTCGGTGACCTGTTCCCAGCCCCGGCCGCGGTGCGAGCCCGATGCACCGGGCCCGACCGTCAGCACACGGTTCAGCAGCATGACCCCGTTCCTGCTCCACGGCGTGAGGTCGCCGTGGGGCAGGGCAGGCGCGCCGAGGTCGTCGACGAGCTCGCGCGAGATGTTGGCGAGGCTCCGCGGCAGCGGGCGCACATGCCGGTCGACCGCGAACGCGAGGCCGATCGGATGCCCCGGCGTGGGGTACGGGTCCTGACCGACGACGAGCACGCGCACCTCGGCGAGCGGCGCCCGGAACGCGCGCAGCACGTGCTCGCGGGCCGGAAGGTACCCCCGCCCGGCGGCGATCTCGGCCTGAAGGAATCCGTCGAGCTCGGCGAGGTCGGAGGTGACCGCGGCGAGCGACCCGGCCCAGCCGGCATCGAGGCGCCCGGCTGCCACGAGCTCGTCGAGCTCGTGGAGCGGGATCGGCCGCGGCACTCAGACGCCGATCGTGGAGACCAGCACGCCGCCCTCGGTCGGCAGGACTCGCCAGACGCTGCCCGTGCCCACGGCGCTGAGACGGCCGTCGCCGACGATCAACGCCGTGCGTTCGTCGATGCCGAGACCGCCGCTGATGAGCCCGGATTCGACGGCGGCGACCAGTCGGGAGAGCATGCCGCGCTGAGCGACGTGCACCTCGATGGCGACGTCGACCAAGCCGATCCCGGACTCGATCTCGAGCTCCTGCCCCGGCTCCGCCGATCCGTCGGCCGCCGGCTCCTCCGGTGCCACGAGCACGCCGCCGATGCGCGAACCGCTCCCGAGCGAGCCCTCCGCCGCGACCATCGCGCCGGCCGAGACGCCGAGGTAGGGCACCCCATCGGCGACCTGTCGGCGCAGCTCGCCGAACAGCGGTTCGAGTCCGGCACGCACCTCTTCGACGAAGCCGCCACCGACGGCGATGCCGTCGACGTCGGCGATCGCGCTGAGCGCGACCGGCTGACCGGGCCGCCCTGCGGTCGCGTGCACGTCGATCCCATCGCCGTCGACCGCCGTCAGGAGGCCTGCGAGTTCCGCGGCCTTCTCGTGCGCCTCGGGGTGCAACGAGATCACGGCGATGCGCGGCCGGGCTCGGCCGGCTGCGTTGCCCCGAGCGGCGGCCTCGGCGACGAACGGCGCGTACAACGCGAGGTCCTCTGCGGTGGCCGCCCGGCCGCCCAAGAGGTGCACGCTCATGCTGCGCCCTCTGCGACCTCGACGGGCGGCAGCGCCGACCAGGGGAAGACGATCCAGTCATCGGTGCGGCGGTAGTCGAAGTCGGGCGCGAGCACGGTGTGCGATTTCGTGTAGAGCGTCGCGGTGCGCACCTCGGCGCCTTCGTCGGTGAGCAGGGCGAGCACCTTCGCGAGGGTGCGTCCCGAGTCGGAGACGTCGTCGACGAGCAGCACTCGCTTGCCGGCGAGCGCGGGCGCATCGAGCATCGGCGGATGCAGCACGGGCTCGGGCAGCCGCTCGTCGATGCCCGTATAGAACTCGACGTTGATCGAGCCGCACGCCTTGGTGCCGAGGGCGTACGCGATCGCGCCGGCGATCAGCAGTCCGCCACGGGCGATGGCGATCACGACGTCGGGCTGGAAGCCAGACCGGAGCACGTCGCTCGCGAGCGAGCGCGCCGCCTCACCGAACTCATCCCAGGTGAGGATCTCGCGGCGGATCCCGTCGGCGCCTCCCGCGGCGTCGTTCGCATCGAAGGTCATGCTCCGAGGGTAGCGCCGTGCGCCGTAGCCGTGCAGGCCGGGGCAACCCGACTCACACCGTGCCGTCGGCGGGCGGGCCCTCATCATGACCGCGTCGCGCCGAGCCGATGCGCTCGTTGATGAGCGAGATGATCGTCGCCGAGGCGGTGCCGACGATCGCGATGCCGCCGGCCATGAGCAGCACGGCGTAGATCCGCCCGGGAATCGTGATCGGGTAGGTATCGCCGTACCCGACGGTCGCGATGGTCACGATCGCCCACCAGATGGCCTCGCCGAAGCTCGTGATGGTGGCGCCGGGAGCGTCGCGCTCGGCCGCGAGCGTCGCGAGCGCGACGAAGTAGACGAACACGATCGAGTAGCTGAGCGCGAAGACGATGATGTTCGTGCGCACCGCAGCGCCCGTGCGGCGGCGCAGGTAGGGCACCTGCCGGAGGAGCTCGAGCACACGCAGCGCCCGGAACAGCGGAATCAGCGCCGAGAGCACATCCACCGGGTGGTGCCAGACGAACGACCATCGCCCGCCGGTCGGTGTCAGCACGATGCGCACGAGCACGTCGACGATGAAGACCGCCCACGCGGCCACGAGCGTCACGACGAGCGTCGACCACAGCGGCCCCGACGTTGCCGGCATGAGAATCACCACGGAGTACGCGACGATGAAGAGCACGCCGAGCACCACGAGCGGTGTCGCGGTGACGCGTTCCCAGCGTGTTCGCGCCGGCGACGCCGCCACGTCGGCCACGGTCATTCCCCGCCTTCGCGCACCGAGAGCGTGCCCTTGGCGAGTCGGTACGGGGCGGCCTGCGCGACGGGCTTCACGACGATCAGGTCGAGGTCGACGTGCCGCGGCTTCAACACGGCGTCGGCGATGACCCCCGCGATGTCGTCGGCGACGAGCGGTTCGGGCACGTCATCGTAGACGGCGTCGGCCCTCGCTCGGTCGCCGCCGAAGCGCACGAGCGCGAACTCGTCGGTCTTCACGAGGCCCGGCGCGACCTCGATGACCCGCAGCGGTTCGCCGTTGAGCTCGAGCCGCAACACCTCGGTGAGCGCGTGCGCGGCGAACTTGGCGGCGTTGTATCCGCCGCCGCCGACATAGGCGGTGTGCCCCGCGATCGACGTGACGTTCACGATGTCGGCGACGCCGCGATCGACCGCGCCGCGGCGCAGGAGCGGCAGCAGCGCGCTCGTCACGCGCTTGAGGGCGAGCACGTTGACCTCGAACATCCATGCCCAGTCGTCGATGTCGGACGCCTCGACCGAGTCGAGCCCCTTCGCGCCGCCGGCGTTGTTCACGAGCGCGTGCACGGGGCCGGTCGCCTCGAGGTGGTCGCGGAGCCGATCGATGTCGGCCTGCTTCGTGAGGTCGGCGACGACGACGGATGCCCCGGTCTCCGCGGCGAGCGCCCGAAGCCGCTCCTCGCGGCGGGCGACACCGACGACGCTCCATCCGGCCGCGCGGAATGCTCGTACCGTCGCCTCGCCGATGCCGGAACTCGCTCCTGTCACGACCACACGCAACTCGCTCATGCGCCCATTCTGCCGTGATCGGCGCCGGTCGTGCGGTTGAATGGAGTGATGCATTCGCAGCCTCCGCCGACTCAGGCCAAGCGCAGGCGAGTCCCCATGTGGGACAACGCCCGGTGGATCGCGATCACCCTCGTCGTCGTCGGCCACGGCATCCTCCCGCTCATCGGCGAAGACAACGTGGCCTACAGCGTCTACCTGTTCATCTACTCGTTCCACGTGGCCGTCTTCGTGACGGTCAGCGGGTACTTCGCGAAGTCCGGTCCGCCCAACGCCCGTGCGCTCCGGCAGATCCTCACCGACATCGTCTTCCCCTTCTTCATCTTCGAGACGATCTGGACGATCATCCGCTGGGTGCTCGGTGCCGAGTTCGCACTCGACTTCACGACGGCATCGTGGACCCTCTGGTTCCTCATCGCCCTCGCGGTCTGGCGCATCGTGCTGCCCTACCTCGTGCTCCTGCGCTACCCGCTGCTCATCTCGATCGCGATCTCGATCGGCGCCGGTTACACCGAGACGATCGACTCGACGCTCGCCCTGACGCGCACGCTCGGCATGCTCCCGTTCTTCGTGTTCGGGTGGAAGCTGCGGCAGTTGCAGTTGACCGGCCGCTGGCTCGAGCTCGGCACGGCGGCGACCTGGCGCTGGCGAGCCGGCGCGATCGTGCTGTTCTGCGCGGCGCTCGTGATCATGCCCGCCGCGATCGAGACCTGGCGCGATCTGAAGCTCCGCCGCTTCATGCTCTACGACGAGTCGTATCAGGCGATCGGCTACGACGAGCCGTGGTCGGGTGTCATCCGGCTGGGGCTCATGCTCATCGCGATGGCCCTCACCGTCGCCTTCCTCGTCGTCATGCCGCGCGGCGCCCACTGGTTCACACCGTTCGGCACCGCGACGATGTACATCTACCTGCTGCACACCTTCGTGCTCTTCCCGTTCCGCGAGAGCGGTCTGCTCGCCGGCTACCAGCCGTTCTGGGTGCTTCCCGCGATGATCGTCTTCTGCATCGCGATCTCGATCGTGCTCTCGCTGAAGTCCGTACGACGGGTGTTCCGGCCCCTCGTCCAGCCCCGGGCGCGGTGGCTGTTCCGGCCCGAACCGTCGACGGCGACCGGCACGCTCGTGCTGCCGCCCGACGGCGAACTGAAGTAGCCCGCGAGCGGATGCCTCGCGCGTGACGCCGTGTTGCGGCATCCGTTGCCCGGCCCCGCCTGCCCGCCTAGCCTTGCTCGAAAGCTGCGGCGAACCCGCCCGAGCCGTTCCTGAGGAGACATCCATGACCGAGACCGCCGACTGGCGCTTCGAGACCAAGCAGGTGCACTCGGGGGCCGCCCCCGACCCGGTGACCAACGCCCGCGCCACGCCGATCTACCAGACCACGTCGTATGTGTTCAACAGCTCCGAACACGCGCAGAACCTGTTCGCGCTCGCGGAGTTCGGCAACATCTACACCCGCATCCAGAACCCGACGCAGGCCGTCGTCGAAGAGCGGGTCGCCGCGCTCGAGGGCGGCACCGGTGCGCTGCTCGTGGCCTCCGGCCAGTCCGCGTCGACCTTCGCGGTGCTGAACATCGCACAGGCCGGCGATCACATCGTCTCGTCGTCATCGATCTACGGCGGCACGTACAACCTCTTCAAGTACACGCTCGCCAAGCTCGGCATCGAGGCGACCTTCGTCGAGAATCAGGACGACGCCGAGGAATGGCGTCGAGCCGTGCGCCCGAACACGAAGCTCTTCTTCGCCGAGACGATCGGCAACCCGAAGATCAACGTGCTCGACATCGGCCTCGTCTCGGGCCTCGCCCACGACGCGGGCGTGCCGCTCATCGTCGACAACACGATCGCGACCCCGTACCTGATCCGGCCGTTCGAGCACGGCGCCGACATCGTGCTGCACTCGGCGACGAAGTTCCTCGGCGGGCACGGCACGACCATCGGCGGCGTCATCGTCGACGGCGGCACGTTCGAGTGGTCGAAGAACGTCGAGAAGTTCCCGGGCCTGACCGAGCCCGACCCGTCGTACCACGGCGCGAGCTACACGGCCGCGGTCGGCGACGGCCTCGCCTACATCATCAAGGCACGTGTGCAACTGCTGCGCGACCTCGGCGCGGCGATCGCACCGAACAGCGCCTGGCTGCTGCTGCAGGGCATCGAGACGCTGTCGCTCCGCATCGAGCGACACGTGGCGAACGCCCAGGAGATCGCGGAGTGGCTCGACAACCACCCCGACGTCGCGAGCGTCAACTACTCGGGCCTCCCGTCGAGCCCGTGGTACGCGGCGGCCAACACCTACGCGCCCAATGGCGTCGGCGCCGTGCTCTCCTTCGAGCTGAAGGGCGGCGTCGACGCCGGCCGTGCGCTCGTCGACAACCTCTCGCTGTTCAGCCACCTCGCCAACATCGGCGACGTGCGCTCGCTCGTCATCCACCCGGCCTCGACGACCCATTCGCAACTGACCCCTGAGCAGCAACTCACGAGCGGCGTCACGCCTGGCCTCGTGCGCCTGTCGGTCGGCATCGAGAGCGTCGACGACCTGAAGGCCGACCTCGAGGCGGGCTTCGCCGCCGCACGTGTCGCCACCGAGGCCGCGCGCGTCTGAACCCACGCTGAACACCCGAATTGCCCGATTCTCCGCAGAGTCGGGCAATTCGGCGTTTCGCCTCATCCGTTGACGCTCCGGCCTCGCCACGCACCTGCGTAACAAACGACGGCGGACTCCGAGACTCCGGGAGAATCGAAGCATGGACTGGCAGACGACGGCCGACGCGGTGCCCGCGAGCATCGTCACCGAGGCGCGCGTCGCGTCGCTGGCCGGCCGCGCCCCCGCGACGGGCGCCTGGCGCGACGGCGATGCGGTCGGCGACCGCCGATTCGCAGACATCGGCGAGGTGCCCCTCGAATCGGGCCGGGTGCTTCCCGCCGCACGCATCGCCTACGAGCAGTGGGGCACGCTCTCCCCCGCGCGCGACAACGCGATCCTCGTGCTGCACGCACTCACCGGCGACAGCCACGTGACCGGTCCGGCGGGCAGGGCCCATCCGAGCTCGGGCTGGTGGCCAGGCATCGTCGGCCCCGGACTCGCGATCGACACCGATCGTTGGTTCGTCGTCGCCCCGAACGTGCTCGGCGGGTGCCAGGGCTCCACCGGGCCCGCTTCGCTCGCGCCAGACCGTGCGGAGTGGGGCATCCGGTTCCCCTTCCTCACCATCCGCGATCAGGTGCGCGCGCAGATCGCCTTCGCGCGCGAACTCGGCATCGAGCGCTTCGCCGCGGTCGTCGGCGGCTCGATGGGTGCCATGCACGTGCTCGAGTGGGCGATCATGGCCCCCGGCGCGGTGGAGCGCATCGCAGTGCTCGCAGCCCCTGCGACGACATCCGCAGATCAGATCGCCCTGAACTCGGTGCAGATCGAGGCGATCCGCACCGACCCGGCATTCCGCGGCGGCGAATACTACGACGCGCCCGACGGCGACGGTCCGACGCGCGGTCTCGCCCTCGCGCGGCGCATGGCGATGCTGAACTATCGCACTGCCGACGAGCTCAACCAGCGATTCGCCCGCAGTTGGCAATCCGACCTCGACCCGCTCGGCGGCGATGGTCGTTTCGCCGTCGAGTCCTATCTCGACTTCCACGGCAACAAGTTCACGCGCCGCTTCGACGCGAACAGCTACATCGTGCTCACGCAGGCGATGAACTCGCACGACATCGGCCGGGGTCGCGGCGGCACCGCGGCGGCGCTCGCGCTCGTCGAGGCTCGCAGCCTCGTGCTCGGCATCGACAGCGATCGCTACTTCCCGCTCGGCGGGCAGGAGATGATCGCGGCCGGTCTTCGCGGCAGCGTGCACGGCTCCTCCCCCGTCGTCGTCTCCTCCGAGTACGGCCACGACGCCTTCCTCATCGAAGACGAGGCGATCGCCGCCGCGATCGGCGAACTGCTCACCGCATGACGCGTCGCAGTTCTCCCGCGAAACGGCCCGATTCCGCTACCCTTCGAGAGTGACGGCGCGGGAATCCGCAGGCGCCGATCACGCCGAGGCGGTGTCATGAAGCGCATCCAGAAGGAACGCGACCGGTTGCTCCGGAAGCTCACGAGGGTCTCAGGGCTCAGCGGCGCGATCGGCGCATTCGTCTGCCTCCTCGTGCCCGGTGCCTCGACGGGCGTCGAACTCGCACTCGCCGCAGTGCTGAGCGCGGGTGCCGGCGTCTGCATCATGCTGCACACGGCGCGGGGTGCACTCCTGCCGGCTCTGGGTGCCGTCGCATGCGCGATCGCCCTCGTGAGCGTGCTGGGCGCGGCTCCGGTGCTCGACCCGGTCGCTGTGGCCGCGATGGCCGTCACCGCGGCGATGACGGCATCTTCGGTCGCGATCACGCTCATCGTGCGGGCCGACGGACCGTACCTCGTGCTCGCCCTGGCCGCGGCGACGCTCATCGCCGTGGGAGTCGTCGCGGCGACCGGGCACTCGATGGAGGCCGTGGCCGTCGGCACGCTCATGGGCTGGGCGGCGAATGCCTCGATCGGCATCTGGCTCGACCGATCGATCGCGACGGCTTCCGAGCGCATCGGCGAGGTCGGCCGCGCGCACGAGGCGGAGCGATTGGCGAGCGAACTCGAATCGCAGCAACGTCAGGACGCACGAGTACTGCACGACACCGTGCTCGCCACGCTCAGTCTTCTCGCACACTCGGGCGTCGGCGTCGGCGCCAGCGCGCTTCGCCAGCAGGCGGGCGACGATGCGCGCCTCCTCAGGCAGCTCCGGTTGGGCGCGCCGCTCGACCGCGGGTCGACCACCGTGTTCTCTCCCGAGTCCGATGACGAAAGCCTGAGCATGACCTTCGAGTCGGTGCGTCAGCGGTTCGCGCGCATGGGCCTCGACGTGAACTGGCATGGCACCGGCCGGCTCGCGCTCCCGCGCGACACCCTCGACGCGCTCCTCGGCGCCGTCGGCGAATGCCTCGAGAACGTGCGCCGGCATGCCGGCGTCACCGAGGCCGACGTCACCGTGAGCGACGACGACCGAACGGTACGCGCGATGGTCACCGACGCCGGCACGGGCTTCGAACCCGGCACCGTCGACGGCGCCCGCCTCGGATATGCGGAGTCGGTCGTCGGCCGGCTGCAGATGGTCGGCGGCCGCGCCAGGATCTTCTCCTCGCCCGGCTCGGGCACGACCGTGATGCTCGAGGTGCCGAAACCGTGAGCGAACCGCAGATCGCGACGACGACCGTCGGACGGGCGTTCCGCCGGCCGTCCCGCTCGGCACGAGCTGCGGGCGATGTGCGCGACAGCCACGGCGGTCGGCGCCTGGCCACCGGCATCACGATCGCCGCCGCACTCGTCATCATCGGGCACCTCGCGCATGCGGTGATGATCGCGCCGGTCTTCCCTCCCGGCCCGGGACCATGGCCGGCGTGGCTCGCGATCGTCGGCGTCGTCGGCGTCGGGGTGATCTCCCGGTTGGTGTCACGCCTCACCCCGCTGCCCGACGTGCTGTACGTGGTGCTCCTCTGCGCGCTCATCGTGCCCGTGTGGCTCGACATCTCCGCGACGATGGGGCTGCTGCACCTCGGCGTCACGCCGACCGCTGCGGCCGCGACCGGCGCGGTGCTGATGCCGGTGGCGGCGATCCGGGGCACTCGCGTTCCGCTGGTGGTCTCGTGCGCGATCGGCGCCGTGATCGCCGTCTCGGCGCTGTTCCAGATCTCGACGGCAGGGCACTACACCGTGACGGGGCTCGCGGTCG
Source organism: Agromyces laixinhei (assembly GCF_006337065.1). NCBI lineage: Bacteria > Bacillati > Actinomycetota > Actinomycetes > Micrococcales > Microbacteriaceae > Agromyces > Agromyces laixinhei. The sequence continues at coordinate 2,677,310 of NZ_CP040872.1, forward strand.
CGGCATCCGCCGTTCTGCCGACGGTCGTCGCCGTGATCGCGATCAACGGGTTCCGGCGACTCGTCCGGCGCGAACTCGACCTCTCACTCGTGCAGAGCACCGTCACGACGCCGCGCACTGCGGTGGGGATGCGCGCCTCCGAGGAGCTCGCGCAACTCGACTTCGACGCTGAGTCGCTGCTCGACGACGTCGGTTCGGGGCGCGTCGCACTGCCGCTGCCCCCTGAGACCGCCGAACGGGCCGGCGGGCTCGCCGCCCGGCTCCGGGTGCGTCTCATCGAGGGGCGCAACGACACCTGGCTCCGGCACGCGGTGACCGAGTCGGCCTATCTCAGCAATCGGGTCACCGTCGACGACCCGGGAGGCCTCGCGGGGCTGCTCGATCATGACCAGCGCGACGGGCTGCTGCTGGCGCTGTGGTTTCTCATCGGCGAGCCGTCGAAGGGCGCCGCGGTGCTCGCCGCCCAGGTCACCTGCCGCGAACCCGAGGATACCGCCGACCCGAAATCGCCCGATGTACTGCTCTCGATCGACGTCTCAGGTGTCGTTCGACGACGCGTCGCGGCGGCAACGTGGGATGCAGTCGATACAGTCGGTACGTACACTGTCGTTGCGGGAGCCGAATCCTTCCGGATCGACATCGAATGTCGAGCCGACCCGAGCGTCTCGACAGGCGCCACGGCCGTCCGAAGGGCGACTCGACCGAGGGGGACCCGATGACTGAGACTGCTCCGCCGATCCGTCTGGCGATCGTCGACGATCATCGCATGCTCCTCGGTGCGCTCTCGGAGTGGATCCGCACGGCCGCGCCCGACATCGACCTGCTCGCGGCGGTGCCCTCCTGGTCCGAGCTCCTCGCCCACCCCGAGTTCCCCGTCGACGTCGTGCTCCTCGACCTCGACCTCCGCGACAACATCCCCATCTCGCTGAAGCTGTCGATGCTGAAGTCGGCCGGTGTGCAGACCATGCTCATGAGCACGTACTCCGAGCCCGCGGTCGTGCGCGAAGCGCTCGGTTCGGGTGCGCTCGGCTACCTCGTGAAGTCCGAACCGGTCGAGACGATCATCGAGGCGATCCGCGCCGCTCGCCTCGGCGAGTCCTACCTCACGCCCGAACTCGAGCTCGCGCTGACCGACGAGGGCACGGCCCCGAAGCTCTCGGCGCAGGAGCGCCGGGTGATGGCGCTCTACGGTGCCGGCCAGCCGGTCAAGGCCGTGGCCTTCCAGCTCGGCATCTCCGAAGAGACGGCGAAGAGCTACCTCAAGCGCATCCGCGAGAAGTACCGCACGTCGGGCTACGACGTCGGCACGAAGGTCGCACTGCGCAAACGCGCGATCCTCGACGGCATCCTGCTCCAGTCCGACTGAGTCGGAGTGCCGCGCTCGTCAACGCGCACGAGCGCCCGTCACGACTCGACGGCGGCGAATGCGCCGGTCTTGTGCGGCACCGGTATCCCGCGGCGAACGCGCGAGCGGTCGAGGGCGAACGACCCCACGGCGAGCATCGCTCCGGCGACCGTCAGCATGAGCCCGATCCAGACGGGCGCGATGTAGCCGAGGCCGCCCGCGATCGCGAGGCCGCCGAGCAGGGCGCCGAGGCTGTTGCCGATGTTCAGTGCCGAGTGGTTCAGCGCCGCGGCGATCGACTGGCTGTCTCGTGCGACATCCATGAGGCGAGCCTGAATCGTCGGTGAGAGGGCGGAGGATGCCCCGCCGACGAGCATGACACCGACGAACAGGCCGACCGGGTGCGTCGCGGTGAACCCGAGCAGCACGAGGGCGCCGGCGAGCACGGCGAAGAAGAGGTACATCGAACGGCGCACGCTCCAGTCGGCGAGGCGCCCGCCCACGAAATTGCCGATGGTCATGCCCACGCCGATGGCGATGAGCACGACCGGCACGAGTACCTCGGGAAGCCCGGTCACGTCGGTTGCGAGCGGAGCGACGTAGCTGTAGACCGCGAAGAGCCCGCCGAAGCCGATCGCGCCGATGCCGAGGGCGAACCAGACCTGGGCTCGGGTGAACGCCTGCAGTTCGCGCCGCATCGTCGCACCCGGGTCGCCGGCCTGCCAGGGCACGGCGGTGAGCACGGCGACGAAGGTGAGGGCGAAGATCGCCGCAACGGCGAGGTAGGCGATGCGCCACCCGGCGAGCTGGCCCAGCCACGTGATCGCCGGTACGCCGACGACGTTCGCGATCGTGAGACCCGAGAGCACGAGCGCCACTCCTCGTGCGCGCTTGCCCGGTCCCATGAGGCTCGCCGCGACGAGGGACGCGATGCCGAAGTACGCGCCGTGCGGCAGCGCCGAGACGAAGCGCGCGATGAGCACGAGTTCGAACGTCGGCAGCACGGCGGAGGCGATCGTGCCGAGCGTGAACGCGGTCACCAGGGCGAGCAGCAGTCGCTTCCGCGGCCAGCGGGCCGCAGCAGCTGCGATCGTGGGCGCGCCCACGACGACGCCGAGGGCGTAGGCCGAGATGATCCACCCCGCACTCGCGTTCGCTGCGGCCGTCGACTCCGCGGCGAGTTCGGGCAGCAGGTCGAGAGCGATGTCGGGCAGCAGCCCCATCGCAACGAACTCGGTCGCGCCGATGCCGAAGCCGCCGAGGGCGAGCGCGAGCAGCGCGAAACGGATGCGGGCCGGCGACAGTGTCGTCGGCCCGTCGACGGGGTGGGTCATCCGTTGATTCTGCCACAGAATCGAAACGATTCGATCCTGCGCGCGTTCGCGACTCAGGCGTCGGGGCCGGCGCCCGCGTCCGCGTTCGCGTTCGCGTTCGCGTTCGCGTCGAGCCTGTCGATCGCACTCCCGAGTCGCTCGAGCTTGCCGTCGAGCTCACCCGAATACCCCGGGCGGATGTCGGCCTTCAGCACGAGCGACACCCTCGAGCCGTACTCGCCGACGGCCTCGGTGGCGCGGCGCACGACGTCGAAGACCTCGTTCCACTCACCCTCGATCGTCGTGAACATCGCGTCGGTGCGGTTCGGCAGGCCCGACTCTCGCACGATGCGCACCGCCGCGGCGACCGCGTCGTGCACCGACCCGTCGCTTCTGCCCGTGCCGCTCGGCGCGACTGAGAATGCCACCAGCATGTTCGGTCTCCTTCAGCTCTCGTCAGAGACCATTGTGTCGCGCGCCACTTCCCCGCGCACACCGCCGACGCGGGCCGGGGCATCGCGAGGTGCCGACCCGCGTCGTGCGCCGGCCCGCCACAGCGCGCCGACACCCCAGACGAGGAGCGCCGCGAGCAGCAGCGACTTGACCGTGAGCAGCAGGACGAAGGCCGGATCGGCGATCAGGAGCCATCCGTACCAGTAGGGGTAGATGACGTGCGTGAAGAGCGCGACCGCCGCGGCCATGAACGCCGGAACCATGAAGCGGGCGGGGCGGAAGACGAGCCCGAGCACGATCGGGGCGGCGAGCCACGTGACGAACTGCGGCGAACCGACCTTGTTCGCGAGCATGAGCACGACGACGAGGCTCACCGCGAGCGGCGGCAGCAGCAGTCCGAAGGCGGCACCGCGACGCGCGGCACGGATGCCGATGAGCACGACGGCGAGCACCCCGAGCGCCATGAACGGCGTGGTCAGTGCCGCCGCGGCATCCGCCCCCGGGCCGTCGATCTGGAACGTCAGGATCTGGCGGTCGTAGACGATCTCGACCGACTCGGAACCGGCCACGATCTGCCAGAGCCAGGCGACCGCGAGCGGCGCCTCGATCTGCAGCCCCCGCCCGGCCTGCTCGGCGATGAAGCCGACGGCGTTCGACCCGGCGCCGGCGATGAGGCTCACGCCGACGATGCCGGCGCTGAGCGACAGCGCCACGGTGAGCACCTCGAGCCGCCGGCGCGCCGCGATCACGAGCGCGGCGACGAGGGCGGCGGGCCAGACCTTGATCCAGGCACCGACCGTGAGCAGCACCGTGGCCACCCGCGGCCGGCCGGCCGCCCAGAGCAGTCCCGTGATCGCGAACGGCACCGTGATCGCGTCGATGCGGCCGAAGGCGATCGGGCCCAGCACGGCGAGGAAGCCGAGCCACCACCAGGCCGCGATCCGTCGCGGGCGCGAGAGCCTCGCGCGGCCGATGAGCACGCTGAACGCGATGCCGTTCAGCACCGTGACGATCGCGAGCCAGGTCTGCGCGTAGAACGCCGCCCCGAATGCGAGCGCCGCCGTCATCGGGGCGAACGCGAGGATCGGATAGACCCAGGGCGCATCGATGCCCATGCGCACCCAGCCGCTGGAGGCGTTCTCGGCCCACACCCGGTACACTGCCGTCACGTCGCCGAGCGGGTAGCCGGGGCCGGCGAGGTTCAGCCAGATGATCACGGCGTGCACGAGGGCGAAGCCCGCCCAGAGTGCGGCGCGCGAGCCGAGCAGTGAGCGGATGCCGCGCGCGGATGCCTCGCGCCCGACCCCGTCCGTCATGGCGAAGAGCCTAGCCGAGCGTGACGTGCCGCCACGCGCCCGATCAGCGCGACAGCAGCGCTCCGACCACCCGCGGCACCTGCTCGGCGACGTCGAGCGCCGTGACCGGGCCGCCGCCGACCGCGGCGGTCGCGAGTCGTGCTGCCTCGCCGTGCATCCACGCCGCGGTCGCCGCGAGCGAGGTGAGCACCTCGGCGTTGGCCCCGATCTGCTGGTGATGGGTGGCGACGAGCGCCCCGAGGATGCCGCCGAGCACGTCACCGGTGCCGGCGGAGGCCAGCCAGTGCGTCGGTGCGGTGATCGTGTACCGGTCGCCGTCGGGGTCGCAGACGTGTGTGACGGCACCCTTCAGGAGTACGGCGACCCCGAGTTCCCTGGCAGCCCTGAACGCCCACTCCGCGGGAGCATCGCGCACCTGCGCGATGCTCGTCTCGATCTCGCGTGAGGCGAGCAGCACGGCCAGCTCCCTCGCGTGCGGGGTGATCACGGTCGGCGCCGTGTGCGTACCGACGAGATCGAGCGCCCCGGCGTCGAGCACGACCGGAAGCCGGGAGGCGAGCGCCCCCTGCAGGTCGCCGAGCAGCATGAACGAGCGCCGCCCGGTGTCGATGCCGGAGCCGATGAACCACGCCTGCACTCGGCCCGGCGAGGTCACGGTTTCGGGGCGGCGCGCGAGCACGGCGGTGCGCACCGCGCGCGGCCCCGTGTAGCGCACCATGCCGAGGCCGGCCCGGTGCGCGGCCTCGACCGCGAGCACCGCGGCACCCGGGTAGTCGGGCGAGCCCGCGACGATGCCGAGCACGCCGCGGGAGTACTTGTCGTCGTCCGAGGCCGGGGCCGCGATCCACTCGGCCGCATCGGCGGCGGTCCATTCCTGCCACGGCGTCGTCATGCTCCAACGATAGGTTGAGGAGGATGACTTCGACATCTCCCGCACCGATCAGTCTCGCTCCCCGCGTCGTCGTGTTCGACTACGGGGAAGTCATCTCACGCGAACCGAGTGGCGCCGACCGTGCCGCGCTCGTCGAGCGGGCGGGTGCGTCTTCGAACCCCGAGCCGTTCTGGGCGGCGTACTGGGTCCACCGCCAGGGCCTCGATCGCGGAACGACCTCGATCGCGGAGTACTGGGCGGCCGTCGCCGACGACCTCGGCGCGAAATGGACGCCGATCGACGTGCACGAGCTCTGGGCGATCGATCACCGCGGATGGCTCTCGGTCGACCCCGGAACCCTCGGCGTGCCGCACGCCCTTGTCGCGGGCGGCACCCGGCTCGCACTCCTCTCGAACGCCGGCGCGGACTTCTCGGGCTGGCTGCGACACGGCTCGTTCGCACCGCTCTTCGACCGCGTGTTCGTGAGCGGTGAGCTCGAACTGGTCAAGCCCGACGCCGCGATCTACGAGCACGTCATCGATGAGCTCGGCATCGCGGCATCCGACTTCGTCTTCGTCGACAACAGGGCCGAGAATGTCGAGGGCGCGCTGGCAGTCGGCGGCGAGGGGCATGTGTTCACGGATGCCGCGGCGCTCGAGTCCTGGCTTCGCGATCTCGCCTGAGCCTGGTGTTCGAGCCGGAGCCGGGCCTCGGCGCCGGGCCCGAGTCAGGCCCCTGAACAGGCGCCCGGCGACCGGGATCAGCTGCGCTGCCCGAGCGCGATGATGTTGCCCTCGCTGTCGTCGAACCAGGCGGTGCGCATGCCTCCTTCGTCGATGACGCCGTTCTCGGTCTTCACCCCGGGCAGGTCGTACTCGTTGAATGTGACGCCCCGATCACGCAGCGTCGCCATGTCGCGATCGAGGTCGTCGGTGTCGATGCCGAGCGCCGTGTTCTGCGCCGTGCCCGCGAACTGCGTCTCGTAGACGAGCACCGGGGTCGGGCCGAGGCGGAGCATCACGCCGCCGGGCGAGTCATCGACCGGGTCGATGTCGAAGACGGTCTTCCACCAGCGCTTGGCGCGCTCGAGGTCTGAGGCCGGCAGCACGGCATAGACTTGAGCAGACTCGAACATGATAGAACCTCATCTCTCGGGTCGTGCCGAGTCTACGCCCGGCTCAGCCCCGCCGCGTCGCGTCCTGCACCTCGCCGACGAGTTCCTCGATGATGTCCTCGAGGAAGATGACCCCGGTCGTGGCACCCTGCTCGTCGAACGCCCGTGCGACGTGGGTGCCGAGCCGTCGCATCGTCGACAGCGCATCCTCGAGATCGGTGCCGGCGTAGATCGACACGAGCCGCCGAATCCGCTTCGCGGGGATCGGATCGTCGAACTCGTCCTCATCGAGGTCGATGACGTCTTTCAGGTGCACGTAGCCGTCGGGCTCGCCCGCCTGATCGAGGATCGGATACCGCGAGAACCCGCGACGGGCGACGGCTCGCTCGACATCGGCCGGCGTCACCTCGGCCGGCAGGCTCACGAGCGCGTCGAGCGGCACCGCGACATCCTGCACCCGCTTCGTGGTGAACTCGAACGCCGCAGTGAGCGTGCCGCTCGCGTCGGCGAGCACGCCCTCACGACGCGACTGGTCGACGATCGTCTGCACCTCTTCGAGCGTGAAGGTGGAGGCCGCCTCGTTCTTCGGCTCGACGCCGAAGAGTCGGAGCACCCCGTTCGCCGTCGCGTTCAGCGCGACGATGATCGGCCGGAAGATGCGGGCGACGATCACGAGCGGCGGCGCGAGCAGCAGCACCGCCCGGTCGGGCACCGAGAACGAGAGGTTCTTCGGCACCATCTCACCGAACACGACGTGCAGGTACGACACGAGCACGAGGGTGATGATGAACGCGACCGTCGACACCGCCTCGGCCGACCAACCGGTGAAGTGCAGCGGCACCTCCAGCAGATGGTGGATCGCCGGTTCGGAGACGTTCAGGATCAGCAGCGAGCAGACCGTGATGCCGAGTTGGCTCGTCGCCAGCATCAGGGTCGCGTGCTCCATCGCCCAGAGTGCCGTCTTCGCGCTTCGCCTGCCCTGCTCGGCGAGCGGCTCGATCTGCGAGCGCCGCGCCGAGATGACCGCGAACTCCGCGCCGACGAAGAAGGCATTGACGACGAGCAGCACGATCAGCCATGCGATGCCGGCCCAGTCGCTCATCGCGCTCCCCCATCCGATTCGTCGGGGCTCGGCAACGGGTTCGGCACGAACCGCACGCGGTCGATGCGCCGCCCGTCGAGCCGTTGCACGACGAGCGTGCCGTCGTCGATGAGCACTTCGTCGCCGACGAGGGGCAGTCGCCCGAGCTCGGCCATGACGAATCCGGCCACGGTCTCGTAGTCTCCGTTCTCGGGTACGCGGATGCCGGTGCGCTCGAGCAGCTCGTCGGGTCGCAGTATTCCGGGGAAGCTCACGTGGTCGCCGCGGCGCACGATGCCCGCACGACTGCGGTCGTGCTCGTCGGAGACCTCGCCGACGAGTTCCTCCACGAGGTCCTCGAGCGTCGTGACGCCGGCCGTGCCGCCGTACTCGTCGACGACGACGGCCATCTGGTACCCGCGCCCGCGCAGTTCGCCGAGCAGGGTGTCGAGCTTCATGGTCTCGGGCACCCGCAGCGCGGCGGACTGCAGCGCAGACGCGGGCACCTCGCCGCGCTTCTCGCGCGGAACGGCCACCGCTTGCTTGACGTGCACGAGGCCCACGACGTCGTCGAGATTGTCGTCGTACACGGGGAACCTGGAGTACCCGGTGGTGCGGGCGAGTTCGAGCACTGCCTCTGCGGGCTCCTGCCGCTGCACCGCGGCGACCGCGGGGCGGGGGGTCATGACGTCGGACGCATCGTGGTCGGCGAACCGCAGTGTGCGACCGAGCAGCGTCGCGGTGTCCTTCTCGAGCAGGCCGGCACTCGCGGAGCGGCGCACGAGCGACGAGAGTTCTTCGGCCGAGCGCGCCCCCGACAGCTCTTCTTTCGGCTCGATGCCGAATGCGCGCAGCATGCCGTTCGCGCTGCCGTTCAGCAACGAGATCGCGGGCCGGAACACCCAGGTGAACGCCGTCTGGAACGGGATGACGAGCACGGCGGTCTGCCGCGGCAGAGCGAGCGCGAAGTTCTTCGGCACGAGTTCGCCGATCACCATCGACAGCAACGTGGCGACCACGATCGCGGTGATCGTGCCGACGGGCGACACGAACGATTCGGGCACCCCGACGGCGGTCAGGGGGCCCGCCAGGAGCGAGGAGATCGCCGGCTCCATCGTGTATCCGGTGAGCAGCGTGGTCAGCGTGATGCCGAGCTGCGCGCTCGACAGGTGCGTCGAGGTGATCTTCAGCGCCGAGATCGTGAGGCCCAGCCTCGTCTCGCCGCGCGCACGCCGAGCTTCGAGGTCGGCTCGATCGAGATTGACGAGCGCGAACTCGCTGGCGACGAACAAGCCCGTGCCGATCGTGAGGAGGAGTCCGATGCCGAGGAGTATCCACTCAGACATCTCCGCCTCCGCGAGCAGTCACGAGCGGGGGTCTATGACCGGGGGAAGCGGCAGAGGGGGGTTCATCCATTGTCGCTTCATCATATCCGCACGATCCGCACGAACCCGCGTGATCACGCGAACTTCGCGATCACCAACTGACCGGAAGCGCCTTGCCCTCTTCGTACCCGGCGGCCGACTGGATGCCGACGAGCGCGCGGTCGCGGAACTCCTCGAGGGTGCGGGCGCCGGCGTAGGTGAACGAGCTGCGCACACCAGAGGTGATCATGTCGAGCAGGTCCTCGATCGAGGGCCGCAACGGGTCGAGCGAGATCGTCGATGACGAGATCCCTTCGGCGAAGAGTTCCTTGCGGGCGAGTTCATAGGGCGAGAGACGGTCGAAGCGCTCGCGCACGGCTTTCGTCGAGGCCATGCCCCAGCTCTCCTTGAAGAGGCGACCGGATGCATCGCGCCGCAGCAGGCCCGGCGCCTCGATGGTGCCCGCGAACCACGACCCGATCATGACGGAGGCGGCGCCGGCCGCGAGCGCGAGCGCGACGTCGCGGGGGTAGCGCACCCCGCCGTCGGCCCAGACGGCCGCGCCGAGCTCGCGTGCCGCTGCAGCGGTCTCGAGCACTGCCGAGAACTGGGGCCGCCCGACCGCGGTCATCATGCGAGTGGTGCACATGGCCCCGGGCCCGACGCCGACCTTCAGCACGTCGGCGCCCGCCTCGACGAGATCTTCGACGGCGTCGGCGGTCACGACGTTGCCTGCGACGATCGGGATGCCGAGCCCGAGGTCTCGAACGACCCCGACGGCGCGGAGCATTCCCTCCTGGTGCCCGTGCGCCGTGTCGATCACGAGCATGTCGACCCCGGCAGCGGCGAGCGCCGTGGCCTTCGCCGCGACATCCCCGTTGATGCCGACCGCTGCGGCGACACGAAGGCGGCCCTGTGCATCGACGTTCGGCTCGTAGAACGTGCCCCGCAGCGCGCTCCGGCGACTGAGCGTGCCCACCACCCGCCCGTGCTCGAGCACGGGCGCGAACTCGAGTCCGGCCTCGACCATGAGGTCGAACGCCCGGCGCGGCGTCGAGACGTCGTCGGCGTCGAGCGAGGCGAGCCCGCCGTGCACGAGATCGCCGAGCCTGGCGTCGGGCAGGGCGGTCGCAAGCCGGTCGGCGGGGATGCAGCCGACGTACCCGCCGCGCGAGTCGTGCAGCACGATGCCGTGACCGGCGACCGGCGGCAGCACTTCGAGCGCATCGGCCGCGGTGGCATCCGGGCTGAACTCATGGGGGGTGTCGAAGCGCGGCGACTGCCGCTTGACCGAGCGGATCGCCTCGTCGAGATCCTGCAGGTGCAGGTCCTGCGGCAACACGCCGAGCCCGCCGCGGCGGGCGAGCACGGTCGCGAGGCGAGGGCCGGTGATCGAGTTCATGTTCGCCGACACGATCGGAATCGTGGCACCGGATCCGTCGTCGGGCGCGAGCGAGACGTCGAGCCTGCTGGTGACGCCGGACCGGCTCGGCACGAGGAACACGTCGGAGTAGGTGAGGTCATGGCTGGGCGTCGTCCGGTAGAACTCCATGCCCGCCACGCTACCGCCGCGCCGTGGTGGGCGCTCGGTGCTCCGGGCGCGTTCTCGGGGGATTAGGCTTGAAGGCGGTGATCGCCCTGCCCGCGCAGCGGCATCGCCGACACTGCAGGTTATTCCAGCATCAACGGAGAGAGTGGGCGAAAGGCTGTGTCGAGCCAATTGACCGGATCGGGTTCCGACGAGACGACGTCGGGCGAATACGGAGCCAACGAGTGGCTCGTCGACGAGATGTACGAGAAGTTCGTCGTCGATCCGCAATCGGTCGACAAGACGTGGTGGCCGGTGCTCGAGCATTACCGCCAGGTGAAGACCGAGGGTGCCGCCGGGCCCGCCGCCACCGCAGAGCAGGCCACTGCAGCAGAGCCCGCCGCCGCAGCAGAGCCGGCGTCGCCGGTGACGGCTCCGATACCGGTCATGGGCCAGACCCCGGCCGCGCGCACGACGTCGGTGGCCCCTCGCACGCAGCCGGTGCCGGCCGATGTGCCGGTCACGAGCCCGCAGCCGGTCGTCGTCGACGGCGACACGCTGAAGAAAGACGAGATCGTCACCCTCAAGGGCATGCCGAAGGCGCTCGCCACCAACATGGACGCCTCGCTCACCGTGCCGACCGCGACGAGCGTCCGCACGATCCCCGCGAAGCTCATCATCGACAACCGCATCGTGATCAACAATCACCTTCGGCGCTCCCGCGGCGGCAAGATCTCGTTCACGCATCTCATCGGGTGGGCGCTCATCCAGGCGCTCAAGGAGTTCCCGAGCCAGAACGTCTACTACTCGGAGCCCGACGGCAAGCCCAGCCTCGTGAAGCCCGCGCACGTCGGCCTCGGCATCGCGATCGACATTCCGAAGCCCGACGGCACGCGTGCCCTGCTCGTCCCCGCGATCAAGCGCGCCGAGACGATGACCTTCAACGAGTACCTCGCGGCTTACGAAGACCTCGTGCAGCGTGCCCGCCAGAACAAGCTCAAGGCCGACGACTTCGCCGGCGCCACGATCTCGCTCACGAACCCGGGCGGCATCGGCACCGAGCACTCCGTGCCGCGTCTCATGAAGGGCCAGGGCTGCATCATCGGCGCCGGCGCCCTCGAGTACCCGGCCGAGTTCCAGGGCTCCTCCGAGAGGACCCTCGCGAACCTCGCGATCGGCAAGACCATCACCCTGACCTCGACCTACGATCACCGCGTCATCCAGGGCGCAGGGTCGGGCGAGTTCCTCAAGAAGGTGCACGAACTCCTGATCGGCCAGCGAGGCTTCTACGAGAACCTGTTCGCCGAGCTCCGTCTGCCCTACGAGCCGATCCGGTGGGCGCCCGACATCTCGGTCGACATCGCGAGCGCCATCGACAAGACCGCTCGCGTGCAAGAACTCATCAACGCGTTCCGCGTGCGCGGCCACCTGATGGCCGACATCGACCCGCTCGAGTACGTGCAGCGTTCGCACCCCGACCTCGATATCGCGAGCCACGGCCTGACCTTCTGGGATCTCGATCGCGAGTTCGTCACGGGCGGGTTCGGAGACAAGCGCACCGCCCAGCTCCGCGACATCCTCGGCGTGCTGCGCGACTCGTACTGCCGCACCATCGGCATCGAGTACATGCACATCCAAGACCCGGTGCAGCGCAAGTGGATCCAGAACGAGGTCGAGCGCTCCTATGAGAAGCCGACCCACGACGAGCAGCTGCGCATCCTCGGCAAGCTCAACGAGGCCGAGGCGTTCGAGACCTTCCTCCAGACGAAGTACGTCGGCCAGAAGCGCTTCAGCCTCGAGGGCGGCGAGTCCGTCATCCCGTTGCTCGACGAGATCCTGCAGGGCGCCGCCAGGGAGGGCCTCGACGAGGTCGCCATCGGCATGGCGCACCGTGGCCGGCTCAACGTGCTCACGAACATCGCGGGCAAGACCTACGGCCAGGTGTTCCGCGAGTTCGAGGGCACCCAGCAGTCCAAGGGCTTCTCGGGCTCGGGCGACGTCAAGTACCACCTCGGCACCCGGGGCACCTTCACCGCGAGCGACGGACACCAGATCCCCGTCTCGCTCGCGGCGAACCCCTCTCACCTCGAAGCCGTCGACGGCGTGCTCGAGGGCATCGTTCGCGCGAAGCAGGACCGGAAGCCGATCGGAACGTTCTCGACGGTGCCGATCCTCGTGCACGGCGATGCGGCGATGGCCGGCCAGGGCGTCGTGCTCGAGACGATGCAGATGTCCCAGCTCCGCGGCTACCGCACCGGCGGCACGATCCACGTCGTCGTCAACAACCAGGTCGGGTTCACGACGGTGCCGGGCGACGCCCGCTCGTCGATCTACGCGACGGATGTCGCGAAGACCATCCAGGCGCCGATCTTCCACGTGAACGGCGACGACCCCGAGGCCGCCGTGCGGGTCGCCGAACTCGCGTTCCGCTACCGCCAGGAGTTCAAGCGCGACGTCGTCATCGACCTCGTCTGCTTCCGTCGTCGCGGCCACAACGAGGGCGACGACCCCTCGATGACGCAGCCGCTCATGTACAACCTGATCGAGGCCAAGCGCTCGGTGCGAAAGCTCTACACCGAAGCGCTCGTCGGTCGCGGCGACATCACCGAAGAGGAGTACGAAGAGGCGCACCGCGACTTCCAGGACCGCCTGGAGCGCGCCTTCGCCGAGACGCACGCCGCGCAGACCGGGGCCATCCCGATCCTCGGCGCGACCGACATCGTGGCGCAACCTGAGCCGGTCTCCGGCGAACTCGAGACCACCGGGGTCTCGACCGAGGTCGTGCACGCCGTCGGCGATGCCTTCAACAACAAGCCCGCGGGCTTCACCGTGCACCCGAAGATCCAGCAGCTCCTGACGAAGCGCCTCGACATGAGCCGCAACGGCAAGATCGACTGGAGCTTCGGCGAATTGCTCGCGCTCGGTTCGCTGCTCCTCGAGGGCACCCCGGTGCGCCTCGCCGGCCAGGATTCGCGCCGCGGCACCTTCGTGCAGCGCCATGCCGTGCTGCACGACCGGGTGAACGGTCAGGAGTGGCTGCCGCTGCAGAACCTCTCCGAGAACCAGGCTCGTTTCTGGATCTACGACTCGCTGCTCTCCGAGTACGCCGCGGTGGGCTTCGAGTACGGGTACTCCGTCGAACGGGCCGACGCCCTCGTCATGTGGGAGGCGCAGTTCGGCGATTTCGCGAACGGCGCGCAGACGATCATCGACGAGTTCATCTCCTCGGCCGAGCAGAAGTGGGGCCAGCGCTCTTCGGTCGTGCTGCTGCTGCCGCACGGATACGAAGGCCAGGGCCCCGACCACTCGAGCGCCCGCATCGAACGGTATCTCCAGCTCTGCGCCGAGAACAACATGACCGTCGCGCGCCCCTCGACGCCCGCGTCGTACTTCCACCTCCTGCGTCGCCAGGCCTACGCACGCCCGCGCAAGCCGCTGGTCGTGTTCACCCCCAAGGCGATGCTGCGCCTCCGCGGCGCCACGAGCGAGGTCTCCGACTTCACGCACGGCAGGTTCGAACCGGTCATCGACGATGCCCGCATCAGCGACAAGGCCGCTGTCAAGCGCATCGTGTTCGTCTCGGGCAAGATCTACTACGACCTGATCACCGAACTCGAGAAGCAGCAGAACACCGAGGTCGCGGTCATCCGCCTCGAGCAGCTCTACCCGCTGCCGGCCACCGAGTTGAAGGACGTGGCCGAGACCTACCCGAACGCCGAACTCGTCTGGGCTCAGGACGAGCCCGAGAACCAGGGTGCCTGGCCGTACTTCATCATCGAGACGAACAAGCTCGGCAAGCGCCCGGTACGCGTCCTGGCCCGTACGGCAGCGGCCTCCCCCGCCACCGGTTCCGCGAAGCGTCACGCGGCCGAGCAGGCCGAGCTCGTGCGCAGCGCGACCACGCTCTGAGACCCCCGACGAAGCGAGCGGATGCCACGGGGCATCCGCTCGCTTCAGTCGTTCACGCGGCTCGGTCCGGCTCCGCCTCCGCAGCGCGCGCGAGGCGGCTCGGCCACCAGATGGCGCGACCGACGTCGTAGGCGAGGGCCGGAACCAGGAGCGTGCGCACGAGGAACGTGTCGAGCAGCACCCCGAATGCGACGATGAACGAGATCTGCGCCAGGAACAGGATCGGCAGCACCCCGAGCGCCGCGAAGGTCGCGGCGAGCACGAGCCCTGCAGAGGTGATCACGCCGCCGGTCAGCCGCAGCCCTCGGATGATCCCGGCTCGCGTGCCGAAGCGCAGCGACTCCTCACGCACCCGTGTCATCAGGAAGATGTTGTAGTCGACGCCGAGGGCCACGAGGAAGACGAACCCGAAGAGCGGCACCGACGGATCGGCACCGGGGAAGTGGAAGACATGCTCGAACACGAGAGCCGAGACGCCGAGCGCCGCAGTGAACGAGAGCACCACGCTGGCGATGAGGATGAGCGGCGCGACGATGGATCGCAGCAGCAGCATGAGGATCACGAGGATCGCGGCGAGCACGAGCGGAATCACGAGTGTGCGGTCGGCGATCGCCGCGGCGTTCGTGTCGAGGGCGACTGCCGTCGACCCGCCGACGAGCACCTCGGTGCCGACCTCGTCGAGGTTCGTGCGGAGCTGCTCGACGGTCGCCTCGGCTCCGAGCGAGTCCGACGGATCGGTGAGTGTGACCTGCAACAGCACGTCACCGTCGACCACCGTCGGGGCCGGGGCTGGCGTTCCGGGTGGTCCGAGGGCACGGATGCCCTCACCCGTCATCGGGGCGGTGCCTGCGGGTGAGTCCGCGCTCACCACGGCGACCGAGTCGACGCCGGCCGTGTCGAGTGCGACGTCGGCCATCTGCTGCATCTCGCCCTCCGGGCCGATGACGATCGCCGGAGTGCCCGACCCCGCCGGGAAGTGCTCGCCGAGGATCACCTGACCGTCTCGGGCCTGCGACTCGCCGAGCACGAACTCGCTCGACGCGACCCCGTCGGCATCGAGTTGCGCGAGGCCGAGCGACATGGCGCCGAGCGCCAGCACCGACACGACCCACACGGTACGGGGTCGCTGCGAGACCACCCGTCCGATGCCCGCCCAGATGCCGCGTCCCGGCAGGTCGGCCTCGTCCGGCGCCGAGGCGTCGATGACGCCTGCTGCGTGGCGGGCGTGCACCTCGGTTGCGTCGCCGGCGCGGCCGACCCGCCTCGGCCAGAATGCGGCGCGCCCCGCCCAGAGGAGCAGTGCGGGCAGCAGAGTGAGTGCGGCGAGCATGGCGAAGACGATGCCGATCGCGGCGACCGGCCCGAGCACCTTGTTGGAGGTGAGCTCACTCGCGAGCAGGATCAGGAGGCCGACGACGACCGTGCCACCCGAGGCGACGATGGGCTCCCACGAGCCCCTGAGCGCCGCCCAGGTCGCCTCCCACTTGCGCTCGTGGTGCACGAGCGCCTCTCGATAGCGGGAGATGTAGAGCAGTGCGTAGTCGGTGGCCGCCCCGATCACGAGGATGAAGAGGATTCCCTGCGTCTGCCCCGACAGCAGCAGGATGTCGGCGCGCGCGAGCGTCACGACCGTGAACACCGAGGCGCAGAGCGCGGTGAGACTCGTGAAGAGCACGATGAACGGCAGGAGCGGCGAGCGATAGACGACGATGAGGATGAGGAACACGGCGGCGAGCGCGACGGCGAGCAGCAGCCCGTCGATGCCGCTGAACGCTGCGGTGAGGTCGGCCGTGAACCCCGCAGGGCCGGTGACCGCGGCGGTCGTGCCGTCGAGGGTCTGTTCACCGAGTATCGTGCGCACCTCCGCGACGATCTCGGCCGGCTTCTCGCCGCCCTCGACCTGCTGGATCGGCAGGATCAACTGCACCGCTTGTCCGTCGTCGGACGGCAGCACGGGCGACGCGCCCTCGGCATCGACGCCGTCGATGTCGATCAGCTCCTGCCTGAGGTCGTCGATCGCCGCGAGCCGGCGATCATCGAGCTGCTCGTCGCTCGCGATCACGACGATCGCCGGAATCTCGTCGGAGTCGCGGAAGCCCTCCTGCAGCTCGTTGACCTCGGTGGCCTCTGCCGACGCGGGCAGGAACTGCGCCTGATCGTTCGTCGTGACGTCGCTCAGGGAACCGAACGCCGCGCCGCCCGCGCCGAACAACCCGAACCAGATCAGGATGAGGGCGGCGGGAATCGTGACGCGAAGCCAGCTCGGTATGCGCTGCTTCGCTGTTCGTTCGGAGTCGCCGATCACGCCGTCGACGTTACGGCCAGACCGTCATCGTCCGCATCGGACGAACGGTTGAGGGGCGCATGCGCTGCCCTCGCGCGTCAGGCGACGGTGTGCGTCGATTGGTACAGCCGGATCTGGGAGAGCACCTGTACCCGCAGCTGCTCGGGCGCGCTCTCACGGCACGCACGCTGAACGACCTCGGTGATCGCCACGCCGACGCGCAGTTCGGCCTGGCAGTCGGCACAGCCGGCGACGTGGTCGCGGATGTCCGAGGCATCCGGCCCGCGCAGCTCGTTGTGCAGGTACTCCTCGAGTTCGGCTCTCGCCTTGTCGCAGCCGCAGTCGCTCACTTCTGTCTCCTCGCGGGTTGGGATGCCTGTTCGGCCGCGGCGAATCCCTGCTCGCGGGCGTACTCGGCGAGGGACTCGCGCAGCAGGCGCCTGCCACGGTGCAGGCGGCTCATCACGGTCCCGATGGGGGTGTTCATCATGTCGGCGATCTCCTGGTAGGAGAAGCCCTCGACGTCGGCGAAGTAGACGGCGAGCCGGAAGTCCTCCGGCAGCGCCTGCAGCGCGTCTTTCACGGCGCTGTCGGGCAAGTGGTCGATCGCCTCGACCTCGGCCGAACGGCTCGATCGTGCCGTCGTCGACTCGGCACCGCCGAGCTGCCAGTCCTCGAGGTCGTCGATCGTGCCCTGATAGGGCTCACGCTGCTTCTTGCGGTAGCTGTTGATGAAGGTGTTCGTGAGGATGCGGTACAACCACGCCTTCAGGTTCGTGCCCTGCGTGAACTGACCGAACGCCGCGAACGCCTTCACGAAGGTCTCCTGCACCAGGTCTTGGGCGTCGGCGGGATTCTTCGTCATGCGAAGGGCGGCCGCGTAGAGCTGGTCGATGAAGGGCAGTGCCTGTTCTTCGAACAGTTCGCCGAGTGGCCGCGCGGCTTCCTCGGCGTCGGAAGTGTCGGGGGCGTTCGGTGTCGCATCGGTCTGATCGGCAGTCATCACCGGCCATCTTAGATCGTCGACCCCTGAGACTGCGGGGCGTTCGAGCACTCCGAACGACATGCGCAACACCGACTCCTTCCGCGTCGCCTGACGCTACTGTTGATAACCGATGCAGATTTCGAAGTATTCCGCGCCCGAGTTCGATCCGTACGGCGATGCCAGGCAGACCGAGACGGATGACGGGTGGCGCGCGCCGGTCGCCGCGGCGCCGCTCTCCGCGGTGCTTGCCATCCCCGGGTCGAAGTCGCTCACCAATCGCGAGCTCGTGCTCGCGGCGCTGGCCGACGGCCCGTCCACACTGCATGCGCCGCTCTGGTCTCGAGACAGCGAATTGATGATCGAGGGCCTGCGCGCCCTCGGCACCCGGTTCGAGCGAGTGCCCGGCCACGGCGGATTCGGCGACGATCTCCGGGTGACACCCGCAGATGAGCTGCTCGGCTCCACGACGATCGACTGCGGTCTCGCGGGCACCGTGATGCGCTTCCTTCCGCCGGTCGCCGCGCTCGCTCTCGGCCCCACGATGTTCGACGGCGACGAGCATGCCCGGCAGCGCCCGATGTCCGGGGTGATCCAGGGCCTGCAGGCGCTCGGTGTCGACCTCGACGACGACCGTCGCGGTACCCTTCCGTTCACCGTGCACGGCACCGGTGCAGTCGGCGGTGGCGAGCTCGTGATCGACGCCTCGGCCTCGAGCCAGTTCGTCTCGGCACTGTTGTTGTCCGCTCCGCGATTCGAACGCGGCCTCGACCTCCGCCACGCGGGCGAACGGGTGCCGAGCATGCCCCACATCGAGATGACCGTCGAGAACCTCCGGGCACGCGGTGTCGAGGTCGAGAGTCCGGAGCCCGGGCGCTGGATCGTCGCGCCTGGCCCCATTCGCGCGATCGACGTCGACATCGAGCCCGATCTCTCCAACGCCGCGCCGTTCCTCGTCGCAGCGCTCGTCGCGGGCGGCTCCGTCACCATCACCGGGTGGCCGGCGGAGACCACGCAGGTCGGCGCGCAGCTCGCAAAGATCCTGCCGCTCTTCGGCGCTCGGGTCGAGGTCGAAGGCGGCCGGCTCACCGTGCACGCCCCCGAGGGCCGTGACGGCCGCGGCATCCGCGGTGTCGATCTCGACCTTTCAGAGGCCGGTGAACTCGCGCCGAATCTCGTGGCGCTCGCGGCGCTCGCCGACGAGCCGTCCACGATCACCGGCATCGGCCACATTCGCCACCACGAGACCGACCGCCTCGCCGCGCTCACCGCCGAGATCAACGGCCTCGGCGGCACGGTCACCGAACTCGACGACGGGCTGCGCATCGAGCCCGCGCCGCTCCACGGCGGACCGTGGCGCGCCTACGCCGACCACCGCATGGCCACGAGCGGCGCGATCATCGGTCTCGCGGTGCCCGACGTCATCGTCGACGACATCGCCACGACGGGCAAGACCCTCCCCCAGTTCACCGGCCTCTGGGAGCAGATGCTGGCATGACGTGGTGGAGCGCCGCATGACCTGGTGGAGCGACGACGTCGAAGACGACGAGCCCGAGTTCGACGAGTCCGATGTGCGCGTGCGACCGAGCCGCCGCGGCAGCCGCCCTCGAACCAAGCAGCGCCCCGAGCACGCCGACGCCGTCGTCGGCATGGTGATCGGCGTCGACCGCGGCCGCTACAGCGTGCTGCTCGACGAGAACGGACCCCACGAGCGCGTCATCTCGGCGGCGCGAGCGAGTGAGTTGCGCCGCAAGTCGGTCGTCACGGGCGATCGCGTCGACCTCGTCGGCGACACCACTGGCGACCCCGGCACCCTCTCGCGCATCGTGCGGATCGGTGAGCGCACGACGCTGCTGCGCCGCAGCGCCGACGACACCGACGAGGTCGAACGCGTCATCGTCGCCAATGCCGACCAGATGCTCATCGTCGTCGCCGCTGCCAATCCCGAACCGCGCCTGCGCCTGCTCGACCGCTACCTCGTCGCGGCGTTCGACGCCGGCATCAAGCCGCTGCTCGTCATCACGAAGACCGATCTCGCCGACCCCGCCGAGTTCCTGCGCAACTTCGCCGGCCTCGAGCTGCCGGTGTTCCTGAGCGGTGAAGGGCAGATGCCGCTGGGCGAGATCGCACAGGCACTCGTCGGCCACCGCACCGTCTTCGTCGGTCACTCCGGCGTCGGCAAGTCGACCCTCGTGAACGCGCTCGTGCCGAGCGCCGGGCGGGCGACGGGGCACGTCAACCTCGTGACCGGCCGGGGTCGCCACACCTCGTCGTCGACGGTGTGGCTGCGCTTCGCTCCAGAGACCGAGACGGCAAGCGGCTGGGTCATCGACACCCCCGGCGTGCGGTCGTTCGGCCTCGGCCACATCGATCGTGCGAACATCCTGCGGGCCTTCACCGATCTCGATCGCGTCGCCGAACGCTGCCCCCGCGGGTGCACGCACCTGCCCGACGCCCCCGACTGCGCGATCGTCGAAGCCGTCGAGGCCGGTGAACTCGGCGAGACCGGCCCTGCCAGGCTCGAGTCTCTGCAGCGCCTCCTCACGACCTTCGCCGGCACCACCACCCCCTGACCCTCCCTCCCCTCCACTTTTCTCAGGAACGCCACCCGCAAACACACCACTTCTCAGGAGAATCGACCGAAATTTGCCCTCTCGGCCCGAGAAACTCCTGAGAAGGGAATCCACGGTCGAGGTGCCTACCATGGGGTATGACCGACGCACGACTCGCCCCCGGCGACCCCGCACCTGATTTCACCCTGCGCGACCAGAACGGCGACCCGGTCACGCTCTCGGCCCTGCGCGGTACGAAGGTGGTGCTCTACTTCTATCCCGAGGCGATGACGCCGGGCTGCACGACCGAGGCGTGCGACTTCCGCGACAACCTGAACTCGTTCGCAAGCGCCGGCATCCGCGTGCTCGGCGTCTCGAAGGACGACGTCGCGAAGCTCTCCGCCTTCGCCGAGCGCGACCGGCTCACGTACTCGCTGCTCTCCGACACCGACCTCGCCGTGCAGCAGGCGTACGGCGTGTGGGGCGAGAAGTCGCTCTACGGAAAGATCGTCGTCGGGTCGATCAGGTCGACGTTCGTGATCGACGAGTCAGGGCTCGTCGAGCGCGCCTTCTACAACGTGAAGGCCACCGGCCACGTGGCGCGACTGCGACGAGAGCTCGGCCTCGAGAGCTGAGTCGAGTGCGGCGGCCGGCCGCACCTGTCAGGCGGCGCCCTCATCCTCGGTGCGCGCGTAGGCGAGCCGGACGGGCCTCCAGAGCAGCAGGCCGATCACCGTGATCGCCGGCACCAGCAGCACCCAGCCGACATCCGGGCGGGCGAACAGGCCCTGGAACGCGCCGACGGCGACGGACAACTGCAGGATCTGCCAGACGATGGCCGCGGCACGCGACCACGGTGCTCGTCGCAGGGATCCGAACGCCACCGCGACGACCCAGGCCGCGCCGAGCACGACGAGCACGAGCAGGGCGATCGCCGTCGCGAACGACGACGGGGCCAGCACGAAGAGGTCGGCGAGGAGCCAGATCACGAGGGCGACCATCGCTGCGGCCTCCAGGAAGAGCAGCAGGCTCACCACGACGAGCGCTGCACCGGCACCCGGTTCACGGCCGGAAACGCCGGGCTCCGGCGCATCTCTGGCATCGAGGGGGGCGTCGTCACGCCGATTCACAGGGTTGTCCCATACAAGGCTATTGATTCGAACTCTCCGCTATGCGACCATTTATGAGGCCGAATTGATGCTCACAGGGACGTGAGCCGATCAGTCACTGATCCTACTTCCCGAGATTCGGCTTTCCCCCTGCAGCAGCCGGATTCCGGCAATCGCAATCGTGCGTGTCTGCAATCGAAGTACACCCCGCAAGGAGCATCTCTATGGATTGGCGCGACAAGGCCGCCTGCCTCACCGCAGACCCGGAACTCTTCTTCCCGGTCGGCAACACCGGCCCCGCCGTCGACCAGATCGAGAAGGCCAAGACCGTCTGCGGTCGCTGCACCGTCACCGAGATCTGCCTGCAGTACGCCCTCGAGAGCGGGCAGGATTCGGGCGTCTGGGGCGGCCTCAGCGAAGACGAGCGCCGCGCCCTGAAGCGCCGCGCCGCCCGCGCCCGCCGCGCTTCCTAGCCGGAGGCGGCCTCGCTCGCGGCAACGACTCGTTCGAGCTCCGGAATGAGCGCCGCGAACGCCCGCGCCCGGTGACTGTGCATGTTCTTGACCTCGGGCGCGAGCTCGGCCGACGAGACCTCGAAGCCATCGGGCACGAAGATCGGATCGTACCCGAACCCGTGCACCCCCGATTCAGCAAGGGCGATGCGCCCGGGCCACAGCCCGACGGCCGCATACTCGTGCGGACCACCGGCCGCCTCGGGCACCACGAGCGCGATGGCGCAGTGGAAATGCCCGGTGCGATTCGGGTCGCGGATGTCGCTGAGCTGTGCCAGGAGCAGGTCGAGGTTCGCCTTCGCGCCCATGCCCGGCCCTGCCCAGCGCGCCGAGAAGATGCCAGGCGAACCGCCCATGACGTCGACCGCGATGCCGGAGTCGTCTGCGAGGGCGATGCGGCCGGTGTGTGCGGCCGCGGCGCGCGCCTTGATGAACGCGTTCGCCTCGAACGAGGTGCCGTCTTCGACGGGCTCTGGCCCGTCGTAGGCGAGCACCGTGACGCCAGGCATCCGCTCGCCCAGGATCTTCTGGAACTCGTCGACCTTGTGCTGGTTGTGGGTCGCGAGCACGATCTCGAGGCTCATCGGCGTCACTCCCCCGCTGCGGCGATGGCCTCGGCGAGCACGCGCTGTTGTACGCGCGTGAGTTCGGCGGTGCCGGCGAGCGCGAGGTCGAGCAGCGAGTCGAGCTCGCGGCGGTCGAACGGGGCGCCTTCAGCCGTGCCCTGCACCTCGACGAACAGGCCACGGCCGGTCGCGACGACGTTCATGTCGGTCTCGGCGCGCACGTCTTCGACGTAGGCGAGGTCGAGCATCGGCGAGCCGTCGATGATGCCGACCGACACGGCCGAGACCGTGTCGATGAGCGGCTGAGCGCGCTGGCCCACGAACTTCTTGTCGCGAGCCCACTCGATCGCGTCGGCGAGTGCCACGTACGCGCCCGTGATCGCGGCGGTGCGGGTGCCGCCGTCGGCCTGCAGCACGTCGCAGTCGATCTGGATCGTGTTCTCGCCGAGCCCCTTGGTGTCGACGACCGCGCGCAGGCTCCGGCCGATGAGACGGCTGATCTCATGGGTGCGCCCGCCGATGCGACCCTTGACCGCCTCGCGGTCGTTGCGCGTGTTCGTGGCGCGCGGCAGCATCGAGTACTCGGCCGTGACCCAGCCCTTGCCCTTGCCGTTCATCCAGCGGGGCACGCCGTTCGTGAACGACGCCGTGCAGAGCACCTTGGTCTTGCCGAACGAGATGAGCGCGCTGCCTTCGGCATGCTCGCTCCATCCGCGCTCGATGGTCACCTCGCGCAACTGCGCGGCGGTACGCCCGTCGGCGCGGATGATGGTGGTGGGCTCGGATGTCTCGGTCATGCGTTCTCCTGTCGAAGCCGTACGTAGTCGGGGATGGTGACGGCGCCGGTCTGCACGAGCTCGACGCTCGGGATCTCGGGGCCGATGAGCCGGTGGGCGAGGTCGAGGAACGCGCTCGTCGAGCGGCCGGTCGCCTCGTAGCGATAGCTCGGCGGCGTCGCGGCGCGTCGCTCGGCGCCGGCGCCGACGAGCACCCGGTAGACGTCGTTCGCCGTCTCGACGTCACTCGAGACGAGTGAGACCTCCTCGCCCATGACGTAGGAGATCGCGCCCTTCAGGAAGGGGTAGTGCGTGCAGCCGAGCACGAGGGTGTCGATGCGGGCCTGCTTCAGCGGCGCCAGGTACTCCTCGGTGATTGCGAGCAACTCGTCGCCCGTGGTGACGCCCGCCTCGACGAACTCGACGAAGCGCGGGCACGCCCGAGTGAAGAGGTCGAGGTGCGGCGCGGCGGCGAAGGCGTCGTCGTAGGCGCGAGACGCGATCGTGCCTGCGGTGCCGATCACGCCGACTCGGCCCGTCTTCGTCGCCGCGACGGCCCGGCGCACGGCCGGCTGGATCACCTCGACGACGGGTAGGTCGTAACGCT
Organism: Agromyces laixinhei; assembly: GCF_006337065.1. Taxonomy (NCBI): domain Bacteria; kingdom Bacillati; phylum Actinomycetota; class Actinomycetes; order Micrococcales; family Microbacteriaceae; genus Agromyces; species Agromyces laixinhei. The sequence continues at coordinate 2,700,992 of NZ_CP040872.1, forward strand.
CGCGCGCGTCGCGCAGCATCGCGGCCGAGGCCGTGTTGCAGGCGATCACGAGCATCTTCACGCCCTGTGCCACGAGATCGTCGAGCACCGCGAGCGCATAGCCCCGAACGTCGGCGATCTTCTTCGGCCCGTAGGGCGAGTGCTCGAGGTCGCCGATGTAGAGGATCGATTCATTGGGCAGTTGGTCTTTCACGGCCCGGGCGACGGTGAGCCCGCCGACCCCGGAGTCGAAGATTCCGATCGGTGCATCCGTCACGACATGCAAGCGTAGCGCTCCCCCCTGATCGGGGCCTCCTCGGTAGGCTGGGCGGGTGACCGGCTCAGCTGCGCTCTTCACCGATCGATACGAACTGACGATGGTCGACGCCGCATTGCTCGACGGCACCGCCCACCGCGAGAGCCTCTTCGAGGCGTTCGCGCGACGTCTGCCCGACGGGCGGCGGTACGGCGTTGTCGCCGGTACCGGGCGCCTGCTCGAACTGATCCGGCGCTTCCGCTTCGAAGAGGCCGAACTCGAATGGCTGCGCGAGCACGAGGTCGTGCGGCCGGCAACGCTCGACTGGCTCGCCGACTACCGGTTCACCGGTGACATCTGGGGCTACCGCGAAGGCGAGGCGTACTTCCCCGGCTCGCCGCTGCTGACGATCCAGGCCACGTTCGCCGAAGCCGTCATGCTCGAAACCCTCGTGCTCTCGACACTCAACTACGATTCCTCGGTCGCCGGTGCCGCCGCGCGCATGATCTCGGTCGCCCTCGGCCGACCGATCGCCGAGATGGGCTCCCGCCGCACGAGCGAGGGGTCGGCGATCGCCGCGGCACGCGCCGCCTACATCGCGGGATTCGACGCCACTTCGAATCTCGAGGCCGGGCGTACCTGGGGCATCCCCACGATGGGAACGGCCGCGCATGCCTTCACGCTGCTGCACGACACCGAAGAGGGAGCGTTCCGTGCGCAGGTGGAGGCCTTCGGGCCGAAGACGACACTGCTCGTCGACACCTACGACATCACGAAGGGCGTCGAGCTCGCCGTGAAGGTCGCCGGGCCCGAACTCGGCGCGGTTCGCATCGACTCCGGTGACCTGCCGACCGTCGTCGCGGCCGTGCGCGAACAACTCGACGGCCTCGGTGCCGTCGACACCCGCATCACCGTCACGAGCGACCTCGACGAGTTCACCATCGCCGGGCTCTCAGGCGCGCCGGTCGACGCCTACGGGGTCGGCACCGCCGTCGTCACCGGCTCGGGGTTTCCGGCCGCCGGCATGGTGTTCAAGCTCGTCGCCCGTCGCGACGACGCCGGTGAGTGGGTGCCGGTCGCGAAGGCATCCACACAGAAAGCGAGCGTCGGCGGGCGAAAGAACGCCGCCCGGCGCCTCGACTCGACCCTCACGGCTCGCGAGGAGCTGGTGTTCGTCGGCGACGGCCCCGACGGCGAGGCCGAGTTCGAAGCCGGAAGCCGGTTGCGACCGCTGATGGTCGAGCTGATGTCGAACGGCGAAGCCGACCCGGCCTTCCTCGGCCACGCCGGCACCGAGGCCGCACGCACGCACCGCGCTACCGTCATGCAGGAGCTGCCCATCGAGGCGTTCCGGCTCGGCCGCGGCGAGCCGGTGATCCCGACGACGTACCGGTGAGGTACGAGGAGCAGTCAGCGCCGGAGGAGTTGCGCCCCTTCGTCACCAGGATGTGGTTCCTCGAGGCCCCACGCGAGCGGCGCTACGAGAAGATCCTTCCGCTCCCTTTCGCACATGCGATCGTGAACCTGTCGTCCCCGTACCGGCTGATCGACCCCCGTGGAAACGCCTCGGTCGTCGACGAGGCGTTCGTCTCCGGCATCCAATCCGAGTTCCTGCTGATCGAGAACCCGACGTTGATCCGGCACGTGGGGGTCGAGTTCACACCCGACGGCCTCCGCGCGTTCAGTTCGACGCCGCCGTCGGAAGTCGCCGGCCGGATACTGTCGGCGAGTGACGTCTTCGGGGACATTGCGGATCTCATCGCCCGCGTGCGCGCCGAGCCCGCTCCCGATGCCGCGTTGCCGGCGCTCGAGTCGTTCCTCCGTGCGGCGCGGCGCCCCGATATCGGGGCAGACAGGCTCGTCTCGACGATACTCGCGGCGATGCAGAAGCATCCCGACGCGAGAATCGGTGACCTGGCCGCCCACGCCGGTGTCTCGCACAAGACCGTGATCACGCACTTCCGCGCGGCCTGCGGCATCGCACCGAAACACTTCGCCGAAGTGCTCCGGTTCCACCGATTCATCGTCGGCCTCCCGCTCGGTGATGACCTTCCGAGTTGGGCGGATCTCGCCGCCGTGTCGCCGTACTACGACCAACCGCACGTCATCAGGGCCTTCCGCCGCTTCAGCGGGTACACGCCGGCCGAGTACCTGCGACGAGTGGCCGAGTTCGGCCCGGATGCCGCGAGCTTCGTGCCGCTCGAAGACGTGCCGGGCCCACCCGGCTGAGACATCGTGGTGAAATTCGTACAATCTCCGGTCGGGCCGCGGCAGTTAACATCGCGCCACGAGGAACGGAGTGACTCATGGCGATCGACATCAACTGGTGGGGCGTGCTGCTCGCGGCACTCTCGGGATTCGTCATCGGGGGCGTCTGGTATTCGCTGCTCTTCGCGAAGCCGTGGCAGCGCGCAGCCGGCGTCGCCGACGAGGCCTTGCAGCACAGGGCACTGCTGGCATTCGCAGGCACCTTCGTGCTGTCACTCGTGATCGCTGCAGCGCTCGCTGCGTTCATCGGGCGCAATGGGGTCGGCTTCGGCGCGGCCGCAGGGGCGGTCGCCGGCATCGGGTGGGTCGCCGCCGCATTCGGAGTGAATGCGCTGTTCGAGCGACGCGGCCTCGCGTGGTTCGCGATCAACGGTGGCTACAACGCCGTGACCTTCACTGCGATGGGTGCCATCGTCGGAGCATTTCAGACCGGATGACCTGGCTCAAGCGGACCGGCCACAGCGCCGGAGATCTGCTACTCCGCCTTCATCTTCTCGTAGATCGCCTTGCAGGCCGGGCAGACCGGGAACTTCTCGGGGTCGCGACCCGGGGTCCACTTCTTGCCGCACAGCGCCTTCACCGGTTTGCCGGTGAGGGCCGACTGCAGGATCTTGTCTTTCTTCACGTAGTGCGAGAACCGCTCGTGGTCGCCGGGCTCGATGGCCTCTTCGTTCAGAAGCTTCTCGAGCTCGCGGTCGAGTACGTCGGTGCCGCCGCCGGGCGAACCGGGCTCGGCGATGCTCACGCGAACGGAGGAGATCATGGGTTCGATTCTACGCGCGGATCGCGGCACCGAGCATCTCGGGGCCTCGGCGGTCGAACACCCTGCCTCCCGCCATCACCCCGATCACGAGCACGAGAAGGCCGAGGCCGATGCCCGAGGCGAAGGATGCCGCATGCCACGCCGGGTCGACGAAGATGCCGAGCCCGGCGAACACCACGGCCGGCAACGCGATGAGCAGCGAACCCAGCATCGTGACGGACTGCACGAGTGCCGTGATCGTGCCCGTGGCCTGTGGCTGCTGGAACGGGCTGTCGCCGGGCTTGACGGCCGGGTAGGGGAACCGCGCCGAGGTGATCGAGCCCACGCCCAGCCCGGCGAGCAGGAGCGCCGTGCTCACCCCGAGGATCGACGGCAGCAACCGCCAGTCATTCAGCACGAAGACCGTGACCGCGCTGCCGAGACCGATGACGAGCACGCCGGCGACGAGCACCGGGACGAGGCGCCCGACGCGGTCGGAGACCCCGCGAACACCGGAGACGACGTGGAGCCAGATGGCCGTCGAGTCGTAGGCCGTGTCGTTGTGGAGACTCCACCCGAGGAAGAGGCACATGAGCGGCACCGGGATGAGCCAGAGGTACTCCGTCGGTACGCCGGCGAGGTTGAGCGGCACCATGACGATGATCGGCACGATCGGCACGATGACGAGCGAGATCCAGTAGCGTGCGTCGCGGAACCAATAGGTGAAGCTGCGTGCGGCGACGACGCCGGCGGCGCTCTGCGGCAGCCGGTCGAACCAGCCGAGACCGCGATAGCTCTTGGCGGAGGCCTCACGGCCCGGAGTCACGAGCATCTTCGCGACGAGCGCCTGCCAGCCGAACCAGATGACCACGAGCGTTGCAGCGGCGATGAGCAGCTTCAGGATGGCGGGTACCCATTGCCCGTTCGCGGCGTCACCGGGGATTGCGAAGACGGCACCGAGCGGAGTCCACGAGAGCGCGCCGGCGAGCGACTCCATGACCTGCACTCCGGAACCGGCCCAGTCGACCGAGACGAGCACGACGATGAACGGCGAGGCCATGATGACGAGGAGCAGGCCGAGCACCCCGCTGAGCTCACGGGCGCGCCGGGTGGCGAGCAGCAACGAGGCGATCCCGGTCGCCACACGGGCGAGCAGCAGGCACGTGGCGAACGCCATCGCCGCGGCGATGAGTGCGAGCAGCGCCTCTCCCACGCCACGCGACCAGGTGACGACCGTGCCGAGCAGCACGATGCCGAGCACCAGTGCCGGAATGCCGACGGTCGCCGCGACCGCAAGCCCGATGGCGAGCGAACGGTCGGGCAGCCCGAAGAGTGCGAACCGCCGGGGATCCATGGTGTCGTCGACGCCGAAGATCAGCGGCACGATGATGAAGCCGAGCACGGTGAGCGCCCCGGCCAGGACGAAACCGTCGCGGATGAGCGCGACGTCATCGACGAAGCGCAGGCCCACGAGGAAGGCGACCAGCAGAGCAGCCATCCCCAGTCCGTACACGAGCCCGATGACGATGCCGACGACCTGCCAGGGGCTTCGCCGGAAGATGTTGCCGAGCAGTCGCAGTTTCAGTCGGAGAAACTGTGCAACCATTCCATGCCTTCCGCAGCCTTGCGTCCGCCGGCGAGTTCGACGAATCGGTCTTCGAGCGTCTGTCCGGCGCGTACCTCGTCGAGCGTGCCCGCCGCGAGCACGCGCCCCGCCACGATGATGGCCGCCGAGTCGCAGACGCGTTCGATGAGGTCCATACCGTGGCTGGAGAGCATGACCGTGCCGCCCCCGGCCACGTAGCGTTCGAGGATCTCGGTGAGGTTCGCGGCCGACACGGGGTCGACGGATTCGAACGGCTCGTCGAGCACGAGGAGCCGCGGCGAGTGGATCATCGCGCACGCGAGCGCGACCTTCTTCGTCATTCCGGCCGAGTAGTCGGCGACGAGGCGGTCGACGGCGTCATCGAGGCCGAACGCGGTGATCAGGTCGGCGCTGCGCTCGCGCACCGTGCGACTGTCGAGGCCGCGGAGCACGCCCGAGTAGTGCAGCAGCTGCGCGCCGGTGAGCCGGTCGAATACCCGCAGTCGGTCAGGCAGAACTCCCGTGGCGCGCTTGGCCGCCTGCGGGTTCGCCCAGGCGTCGATGCCGTGGATGCGCACGACTCCCGCATCGGGGCGGAGCAGGCCCGTCACCATCGAGAGCGTCGTCGTCTTTCCCGCCCCGTTCGGGCCGACGATGCCGAAGAACGAGCCGGCGCGCACGTCGAGGCTGATGCCGTCGACGGCCGTGTTCTCGCCGAACTTCTTCACGAGCCCGTCGATCGCGAGCACCGTCGGCGCCTGTGCCGCCGGCGCTGGGCGAGCCGGGCGCAACGAGCGCTTCTTCCGTGCCGTCTGCTGCTTGGTCGGGCGGATCACCGCGACGGCCTGCGCCGCGCTTCCGGATGCCTCAGCGAGCTCGACCTCCGTCTCGACGGGCGCCTCGGCAGCAACGGGCGTGTCGTCGGCAACGGGGGTGGTTTCGGCAGGAGCGGCCGCTTCGGGTTCGGCCGCGGCGATCGCCGCAGCGCCCACGGCTGCGGCGGCGGCCGGGCGCTTCGGAGTGCGTTCGACGGTCTCCTCGTCGATCTCGGAACGGATCGTCGGTGTCACGGTCAGCGGCGTCTCGGGCACCGCCGTCGCCGGCACCTGCGCTTCCGGAACCGTCGCCGCTGGAACCGTCGGCTCGGATACGGCCGCGGCGGAGGTGGCAGGCGCCTTGCGCGTGGTGCGCTCGGCGGCCGTCGTCTCTTTGGTGAGGGCCGCCGCGACACGCTGCGTCTGACGTTTCGTGGCTGCTGTGGCGGCAGCGGCCGTGCGACCGCCCGACGTGCCTGCGGCGCTCTTCGCCGCCGACGCGCGAGGCGTCCTCGTGGCCTTGGCGGTTTCACCGCGCGAGGCTGCCGCCTTCGCCGATGCGGTACGCGATGCGGCAGTGCGCTTCGAGGCAGACGGGCTCACGTTCGTCTCGCCGTCGGCAGCGGACTCCGCGGCGGACGTCTTGGCGGCGGCGGTCTTCTTCGCCGCGGCCGTCTTCTTCGCCGCAGCCGTCTTCTTCGCCGCAGCCGTCTTCGCAGCGGTCGGCTTCGCAGCCGTCTTCTTCGCCGCAGCGGTCTTCGCACCGGCCGGAGTCTTCGCGGCATCAGTCTTCGCAGCCGGAGCCTTCGAGGCGGGAGTCTTCGCGGTCTCGGTGTTCGATGCGGTCTTCCGCGCAGGTCGCACCGGCGCCGCGGCCGCCGGACGCTCCGACCGGGATTCCGTCGATTCGGACGCCCCCACGTCGGTGCCTTCGGCAGTCTCGTCGTCGTGTTCGGAGCGCGAAACGGAAGTCACCCAGATAACCTATCAATCAGCACCGCCGAAGCGAGATTCGGCACGGGAAGATCTCGCCAGAGGCTGGGTAACACCTGAGCGTCCTATCACGATCGCACTACGACCTCGCCCCCCGGATGGTGGACAGGGCGCACCCCGGATATCCTGAGATCCGGCATAACGGCGTGTCCATATGTGAACTTCCGGATGAAATCGGGGCGAACCTTCGGCGACGAGGGTGACTCGCGATGCGTCCGGCCCACCGAAGGAGATGCAGTGACCCAGATCGTGATTCTCGCGGCCGGCATGGGGAGCCGGCTCGGGCGATCCCTCCCCAAGCCCCTCACCGAACTCAGCGACGGCCGCACCATCATGGGCCAGCAGTTCGACAACATCGAGCACTCGTTCGGCGGCAACGCCAACGTGACCATCGTCGTCGGTTACAAGCTCGAGCACATCATCGAGGCGTTCCCGCAGGCATCGTTCGTCTACAACGAGGAGTACGACCAGACGAACACCTCGAAGAGCCTCATGCGCGCCCTCTCGGCATCACGCCCCGGCGGGGTGCTCTGGATGAACGGCGACGTCGTCTTCGATCCGAGCATCCTCGACCGCGCGCTGCCCTACATCGCACGCGACCAGTCCTTCGTGACCGTCAACACCTCGAAGGTGTCCGACGAAGAGGTGAAGTACACGACGAGCGCCGAGGGCTACATCAAGCAGCTCTCCAAGACCGTCAGGGGCGGCCTCGGCGAGGCCGTCGGCATCAACTACATCTCGAGCCGCGACAAGGCCACGTTCCTCGCGCAGCTGCGGCGCGTCGGCGACCAGGACTACTTCGAGCGCGGCCTCGAGCTCGCGATCGAGCAGAACGGCATCCTCGTCGAGCCGATGGACATCTCCGACCTCTACGCGGTCGAGATCGACTTCGCCGAAGACCTGGAGCGCGCGAACCACTTCGTGTGACCTGCAACACAGCGCACAGCAGAACAGCACTGAAGAAGAGCGGATGCCCCGGGGCATCCGCTCTTCTCGGTCTCTCGGTGCGCTCAGCCCCCGGTCGTGAGGGTGCGCGCGACGCCGGCACGGGCGAGCGACGCAGCGATCACACGGCCGAGCCAGGTGAAGACGATGGGGCTGAGCGTGAAGAGGCCGAGGTAGAGCGCCCAGAACCAGGGCGCGTAGTGCTCCGGGCCGAGGGCGATGAAGGTGCCGGCGGCGAGCAGCAGGCCTGCGGCCCCAGCTGCGACGTAGTAGAGCCAGGGCGACCAGTTCTTGTATCGGGTGATGAAGAAGGGAAGCTCCAGCAGCGCACCGACGAGCAGGCCCGTGCCGAGGAACCGCAGGATCCACTGCGGGGCGAACGCCGCGCCCACGAGGCCCGCGATGAATCCGGTGAGGATGCCGACACCGGGGCGCTTCAGCAGGGCGAGTGCCACGGCGCTCGGCAGGAAGTGCGAGCCGATCGTGATGCCGTACAGCATCGGGGCGATTCCGGCGATGAGCCCGGCGACGTACCCCGCCCCGGCGGCGAACAGACCACCGCCGACGCCGATCGCGGCGCAGCTCAGGATGATGCGGGTACTGGTGCGGTGCACGAGGTTCCTTCCGACTGGGCTCGGCACTTGCCACCCGTCTGTAGACAAATCTACCCCGGCCCGGCATCTACGATGAGAGCGTGATGAGCACGGTATCGAACACGTACGGTGATGCCCATCCGCTGCGGCGGACGCCGTGGGCGCGGTACCGGCATTCGCTCTGGCTGCTCACGACGCGCGACTTGAAGGTGCGATACTCGACCTCCGCCCTCGGCTACGTGTGGTCGGTGCTCGACCCGCTCGTGATGGCGGGAATCTACTGGTTCGTCTTCACCCAGGTGTTCCAGCGACCGGTTGGCACCGACCCCTACATCGTCTTCCTGCTGACGGCGCTGCTCCCGTGGATGTGGTTCACCGGCGCGGTCTCCGACTCGACGCGCGCGTTCCTGAAGGACGCGAAACTCGTGCGCTCGACGATGATCCCCCGCACGATCTGGGTCAACCGCATCGTGCTGTCGAAGGGCCTCGAGTTCTTACTCGCATTGCCGGTGCTCGCACTGTTCGTCGTGGTGTTCCACGAGCAGGTCCAGTTGCACTGGGAGCTCGCACTGTTCCCGCTCGCGATCGTGCTGCAGGCCGTGCTCACCGCCGGCGTCGCCCTCATCGTGGCACCGCTCGTGGTCTTCTTCCGCGACCTCGAGCGGGCCGTGAAACTCGCCCTGCGATTCCTGTTCTACGCCTCCCCCATCATCTACGGCGTGACCGACCTGCCGTCGGAACTGCACTTCTGGGCCGCCTTCAACCCGCTTTCGGGTATCTTCGGCATCTACCGGGCCGGATTCTTCCCCGACGAACTCGACTGGTTCAACGTCGTGGTCTCCGCGGTGATGTCGCTCGTCATCCTCGTGGTCGGCCTGTGGGTGTTCCGCTCGTCTGAGCGCCAGATGCTGAAGGAGATCTGACTTGGATGCATCGACCGCCGTCTCGACGCCCGCCTTCGCCATTCGCACCACCCGGCTCGGCATCTGCTTCCGGCGCAACCGCCGTGGCCGTCGCTCGTTCAAGGACCTGCTCGCCGGACGTCGTCGTCGAACCCGCCCCGGGGAGTTCTGGGCGTTGCGCGACGTCTCGATCGAGGTGAGCCCGGGCGAGGCGATCGGCGTGGTCGGACGCAACGGCCAGGGCAAGTCGACGCTGCTGAAACTCGTCGCCGGCGTCATGATCGCCGACGAGGGAACGGTCGAGGTGGCCGGCGGCGTCGCGCCGCTCATCGAGATCACCGGCGGCTTCGTCGACGACCTCACCGTGCGCGACAACGTCTACCTGACCGCCGGTCTGCACGGCATGACGAACGCGCAGATCGACGCGAAGTTCGACGAGATCATCGACTTCGCCGACATCGGCGATTTTCTCGACACCCCCTACAAGCACCTTTCGAGCGGCATGAAGGTGCGCATCGCGTTCGCCGTGATCTCCCAGCTCGAGGAACCCATCATGCTCGTCGACGAGGTGCTCGCCGTGGGCGACAAGGCGTTCCGCGAGAAGTGCTATCGCCGCATCGACGAACTGCTCGCCGGCGGCCGCACCCTGTTCTTCGTCTCGCACAACGAGCGCGACCTGCGGCGCTTCTGCACTCGGGGGCTCTATCTCGACAAGGGATCCCTGGTGTTCGACGGACCGATCGACGAGGTGCTCGCCCGGTACAACGCGGAGCACGGGGTCGGGTAACCGGTCGGGGCGGTCCCGCCCAGTTCGCTCGCGTATCATCGCCACATGCCCGACCGCGTGTACAAGATCACCTCGATGGGCTCGGATGCCGCGCGCGAGCAGACCGGCTCGGCCGAAGGCTCGCAATCCGGCGAACCCCGGGCCCACGGGGTCGAGCGTGCGATCGATCGGGCGCTCGCGATCCAGCGTCCGATCGTCGTGGCGCATCTGCGTGGCATCCGTCGCCGATCGCCCGGAGCGACGCCCGACCAACTCGTCCGCATCCTCGAACGCCGCTACCTCGCGGCCGTCACGACGGGCGGCGCAGCAGTCGGCGCCACCGCCGTGATCCCCGGGGTCGGCACGGGCGTGACACTCGCGTTGTCAGGCGTCGAAACCGCGGGGTTCCTCGAAGCGACGGCGCTCTTCGCCCAGTCGGTCGCAGAGGTGCACGGCATCCCCGTCGACAATCCCGAGCGGGCGCGAGCGCTCGTCATGACGCTCATGCTCGGCCGGGAAGGCAGCGACCTCGTTCGCCAGTTCGCAGGCCAGGCCTCCGGCACCGGCATCGCCCGCGATGCGTACTGGGGTGAGCTCATCACGAACAGCATCCCGAAGGCCGTCATGGGCACGGTCGTCGATCGGCTGCGCAGCATCTTCATCAAGCAGTTCGCGGTGCGCGGCGGCGCCGGCATCATCGGCAAGGCGATCCCGTTCGGCATCGGTGCCGCGATCGGCGGCATCGGCAACCACGTACTCGGCCGCCGCGTACTCACCCAGTCGCGCCTCGCCTTCGGCCAGGCTCCCGCGCTGTTGCCGCCCGAGCTCGAACCGGGTGGCAGCGACACCGTGATCCGAGCAACGGGCATACGGATGTCGCGTGCCGCGTCTGCGGTCGGCCGCGCCGCCCGTGCCCCGTTCGCTCGGGCCATCGGCCGCCGCGGCGGCGACAACGGTACCGACGCCGCCACCGACCTCGCCGACGCCGACACCGACCTCACCGGGGACACGGACGGCGGCGATACGCTGGACAGGCAGTAGATTCGCTATATTCAGAATATGCTGAATCTGGATCGGCGCCTCGCCCGCCCCGGAGCGACACTTCGCTTCACCGTGCTCGACGGCGACGAGCGGCCGGTCGTGCTCGTTCACGGTGCCGGCGTCGACCACACCATGTTCGCCGCACAGGCGACCGCGCTGCACGGGGCCGGCCACACCGTCGTGACGTTCGATCAGCGCGGGCACGGCGTCTCCGAACTCGACCCGGGCACCCGCTTCACGGCGCCGGCCGCGCTCGACGACCTCGCCGCGCTCCTCGACCACCTCGCCCTCGAGCAGCCCGCCCTCGTGGGGCACTCGCTCGGCGGAAACGTCACTCAGGCGCTCGTGCGTCGCGATCACGGCCGAGCGGGAGCGCTCATCGTGCTCGATTCGGCCTGGAACACCGGTCCGCTCACCCGCGGTGAACGCGTCGCACTGCGCTTGGCAGCCCCGGCATTGTCGCTCGTCCCCGGGTCTCGGCTGCCGGGCATGCTTGCTCGCGCCTCTGCCGTCACGCCTGCGGCGATCGCGGCGACCGAAGCGGTGTTCGCACGAATGCCGAAGCGTGTGTTCCTCGATGTCTGGCGCGCCACCGTCGCCTTCGTCGATCCGGATCCCGACTACCGGGTGCCCATTCACCTCGGACTCATCCGCGGCGGGCTCGATCGAACGGGCAACATCGCGACCGCGATGCCGGAATGGGCGAAGGCGGAGGGCGTCGAAGAACACGTGATCGCGGGCTCCGGCCATCTGGTGACCCTCGACGCTCCCGAGGCGACGAACGCGGCCGTCCTCGATGTGCTGGCATCGGTGCCTCGTGGCTGAGCACGAAGAACTCGAGCACGACGCACAGGCCGAGTTCGTCGAGGCGGTCGGCGACGCTCTCGCGGGCTGGCGGCTGTCTCGCGCGACCGGCAGGGTCTACGGATTCCTCCTGCTGCGGGCAGAGCCGTCAACGCTCGACGCGATCGGCAACGGGCTGGGCCTCAGCACCGGCGGTGCCAGCACGGCCGTACGCGAGCTCGTGTCGTGGGGGCTCGCCAGAACGATCCCGCAGCCCGGAAGCCGGCGCATCCGCGTCGAGGCCGTCGGCGGATTCGAGCAGCTGCTCGCCGCGAGTCACGAGCGATCCCGCACGTTCATCCGCACCTTGCGCACCGGGGCGATGCTCACCGACGATGAGCGAGCGCACGAACGCCTCCGAGCGGTGACCGAGCTCTTCGAGGGCTACGTCGACGCGGGCGATGAGATGCTCCGGCGTCATCGCGGCCTCGACCGCGACTGAGGCTACGCCTCGATCTCCTCGTCGCCGTTGTCGTCACGGTCGTCTCTGCCGGCACGCACATCACGCTCGTCGATCTCGCCGTCGGCCGCATGCAGGGCGGCGAACCGCTCCCACTCGTCCATGAGGTGGTCGACGGCGGCATGGAAGCGCGCGGTCGTGACCCCGGGGGTCGTGTCGCCGAAGTAGCGCTCGACCCACACGGCGAGCCGTTCGAGCGCCGCAGCGTCGTGCGCCACGTCGTCGACCCGGTCGACCATCTCCGCGGCATCCGTCGCCTCGAGCCATTCGCAGGCCTGCAGGTAACCCGACGTGTCGATCTCGGCCTCCGGATTCGCCGGTCGCGTGATGAGCAGCGGCTTTCCTGCTGCCAGACGGTCGTAGACCATCGCCGAGATGTCGACGATCGCCACGTCGGCGGCCGCAAGCTGCCAGCCGAGCATCGGCCCATCGTCGTAGACGTGCCCCGCCGTCGGGTCGGCGGAGTTGGCCGCCTGGATGGCCGCGATGATCGCGCGGTTCGCGACGCCGTACTCGTGGTCGACGACGCCCGAGCGGGGGTGCGGTCGGTAGATGACGCGGTGACGACCGGTCGCGAGCAGCCCGGTGACGAGTCGCACGCCGTGCGTCGCGATCGACCCGTAGGCCGCAGCCCCGCGGTCGCCCTCCCACGTGGGCGCGTACAGCACGACCTCGCGTTCGTCGGGCGTGTACGGCAGGGACGCGCCGTCGAGGTAGTGATCGGCCTGGGGGCGTCCGATCGGAATCGCCCGCTTGTCGAAGTCGTAGTCCCAGAGCACCTTCTCGAGCCGGGCCCGGGCCGCGTCACCCGCGATCAGCGAGTAGTCGTACGCCTTGAACTGGTTGGTCGTCATGTACATCTTGTCGGACTCGCCGTGATTGATGAACACGTGCCACCGACGCCCGTACCGCATCATCTGGAAGTTCTTGGCGTTCTGGTTCACGTAGAAGATCACATGCAGGTCGTGGTCGGCGATGACCTGTTCGAGGTCGGCGACGCGGCGTACGTAGGCGACCGGCAGCGGTGATTCCTCGAGCAGCGTGAGCGCCGCACCCGAGGCACGACTCAAGACGAGCACCGGGTAGCGCTCGGCGAGCTCGGCGAGCGGGGCGTACCACTGCCGCAGCTGGTAGAGGTTGACCTTGCCGTCGGCGAAGTAGACGCCGATGCGGAAGCGGTGCTGCGGCAGCGGCTCCTGTTCGGCGAGCTTCACGCCGAGCGAACGCTGCGCACGTCTGGACCACATGATGTCCTTGGCCAGCTTCACGGCGCGCCGGGCGTCTTTCCTCAATCCCACCGTCCAAGGGTAGCGAGGTCGGGCTGAGCGGATGCCGCGTAGCGGGCGATGCACCTGCACCGGTGTCGATCGTTCCCGCGTCAGACCAGCGGCGGGCGACCTGCGAGGGTCATGCGCCAGATCGTGCGCCAGCGCATCGGCCGCCGACGCCCCGGGTGCTCTCGCCACCCTGCGCGCCAGCCACCGAACCACGCCTTCAACGCCGCCGGCTGGCGCGCCCAGCGGAGCACCTGGATCGCAGTCCACGAGCCGACGTAGATCGGCACGAGCACGGCGGGCAGGTTGCGGCGCGCGAGCCAGACGCGGTTCCGCGCATTCAGGCGGTAGTAGTACGCATGGCGGGCCGGGTCGATGACCGGATGCCCCGCCTCGAGGTCGCCCGCGTACCACGCGACGTGCCCGGTCTCCCAGACCCGCCATGCCAGCTCGATGCCCTCGTGCGCGTAGAAGAACGGGTCGGCCCACCCCCCGGTCGCGTCGAATACCGCGCGAGGCATGAGCACGGCGCCCTCCCAGCACGAGAAGACGTTGCTCGAGTGGCCCGGGTCGCCCTTGCGGATCCGCGGGATCCAGCGGCGCGGTGAGACCTCGCCCGTCGGGTCGACGACCCTGGGCTGGAGCAGGCCGATCTCCGGCCGATCGGCGAGCATGCGGCATCCATCGGCCAGAAAGGTCTCACTCGGAAGGAACGCGTCGTCGTCGAGGAAGAAGATCGCCTCGCCCGTCACGAGCGGCACACCGCGGTTGCGGCCGGCCGGGATGCCGAGGTTCTCGGGCAGGTGCAACGTCGTCACGCCGTCGGGCAGGGCCGGAGTCGCGGTCGCCGGGTCCCAGCCGTTGCCGACGCAGACGACGTCGACGTCGACGCCCTGCTGGTCGAGGATGCTGCGGAGGCCTCGGGCCAGGTCGTCGGGCCGTTTTCCCATGGTGAGCACGACGACCCCGACGCGCGGCCGGACGCCTGCTGCCGAGTGGGCCGCCTCAGGATCGGACACGTCGGGAGGCCATGATCGCGACGAAGTGCCCGAACACGGAGAGCAGGGCGAGCGGCAGCAGTACCGAGAGCACCATGCGGTCGATGAGGGGCTGACCGCCGATGACCCCGAGGAGGGCCGCCGCGAACGCGATGAGGGTGAGTTCGACGGAGTGGTAGAGGCGGTGGAACGGCAGGAACCTGGCCGCCTTGCGGAGCTTCGCGACGAGCCCGCCGCGAGGAGCCGTCTCGCCGTGCGTGTCGGCGAGCTTGGTGAGGCCGGCGTTGGCCCGGGCGACGTGCACCATGTCGTTGAGCGCCTTGTTGAGCACGATCACGAGTGCGAGGAGTGCGCCGATCGTGGTCCACATGAAGTCGGCCGGGAACTCGAGCGGGTAGGCGGCTGCGCGGATGCCGAGCGCGAGCGGAATGAGCGCTTCGGTCGTGTAGTGGCCGACCTTGTCGAGGAAGACGCCGGCGGGCGACGAGGTGCGCCGCCAACGGGCGACCTCGCCGTCGCAACAGTCGACGAGCATCTGCAGTTGACCGAGCACGACCGCGAGCAGCGCCCCCCAGATGCCCGGGATCAGCAGTGCTGCGGCCGTCGACCAGCCGACGAGGATCATGAGGCCGGTCACGCCGTTGGCCGAGATCCGGGTCTTGAGCAGCATCCATGTGAGGTAGGGCGAGATCCGGCGCAGGTAGAGCGACGCCGTCCAGTGCTCGGCGTTGCGACGACCGCGCACCTCGGGCGGCTGGGTCACCTCGCGCAGCTCGGCGATGCTCGTGGGTCTGGCGAAGATCGGACCGGTCTGTGACATCCGCATCACCTTCCCGTGTGCCTGGCGATATTGCTCGTCAGCGAGAGGTACCCGAGCACGAACCCGACTCCCCACGAAACGTGTATGCAGGGCAACACTACGAGAAACCATGCGGCAGTGGCTGCGCCGCGCCCGCGTGCCGAGACGAGTGTCGCCGCGAGCACGAAGAACACGTACACGACGGGCACGATGAAGCCGATGAGCAGCCACGGCGTCGCCCCGAGCGCCGCCTGCACGATGCCGCCGAGACCGAGCAGCAGCCCGAGCACGACGCCCAACACCATGACGGGCGGAACGAAATAGCGGATGCCGTTCGCCGACGGGAACCTGCGTGCGAGTTCACCGCGCCAGAGACCGGTGGAGAACATCTGCCGTGCGAGTCGATCGAAGGAGGAACGCGGCCGGTAGAGCACCGCGAGCCGCGGGGTGAACCAGACGACGCCGCCCGTCTCACGCAGGCGCCGGTTGAGTTCCCAGTCTTGGCCGCGCTTGATCGTCTCGTCGAAGAGCCCGACGCGGATGAGCGCATCACGGCGGAACACCCCGAGGTACACGGTGTCGGCGGGGCCGGCTGTGCCGCCGACGTGGAACGCCGAGCCGCCGAGCCCGACCTTCGTCGTATAGGCCAGAGCGACGGCGCGCTCGAACGGCGTCTCGCCGCGCGCGTCCATGATGCCGCCGACATTGTCGGCACCCGTGCTCTCGAGCTCCTCGACCGCGATGCGCGCGTAGTCGGGGGGCAGCATCGAGTGGGAGTCGACGCGCACGACGACGGGATATCGCGCGGCACGAATGCCGATGTTGAGCCCCGCAGGCGTCGATCCGACCTCGTTCTCGAGCACGCGCACGCGGTCGTCGCGCGTCGCGAGGTCGGCGACGAGTTCGTTCGTGCCGTCGATGGACGGGCCGAGGGCGATGAGCACCTCGACGGGCCCGGTGTAGTCCTGGGCGAGGATCGATTCCACGGCCGCTCGAACGTGCGAGGCGTCGTTCAGCACCGGCATGACGTAGGAGACGCCGAGGAGCGATG
This sequence comes from Agromyces laixinhei, assembly GCF_006337065.1. Lineage (NCBI taxonomy): Bacteria > Bacillati > Actinomycetota > Actinomycetes > Micrococcales > Microbacteriaceae > Agromyces > Agromyces laixinhei. Next base: position 2,717,302 of record NZ_CP040872.1, read on the forward strand.
TCGGCATCGCTGCCGGGTGGTTCTCGGGCATGTTCCTCACTCGTCGCTCGGGTCGATCGAGCCTAGCAGTCGCGACTTCATGCGCCCGATGCGCCGCCGATGGACGCGAACGCGGGTCCGGATCCTCTCGGACCCGGACCCGCGGCTCGGTCGGTCGGTCGGTCGGTCGACGATCAGCCCTCGAATGTGCCGAGGGTCACGGTGACCGTCTGCGACGAGCCGTCGCGCGTGAAGGTCAGCTCGGCCTCCGCACCGCCCGGGAGGGCGCGCACCTGAGCGGTGAGGTCGGTCTGGTCGGTGATCGGCACGCCGTTGAACTCGGTGACGACATCGCCCGCTTGGAGGCCCGCGGCCGCGGCGGCGCCGCCCGCCGGCACCTCGGCGATCAACGCGCCGACGGTGTCGCTCGAGCCTTCGGCCTCGGCCGAGGTGACCGTGGCTCCGAGGAGGCCGTGCGTGGCCTTCCCGTTCTCGATGATCTCGTCGGCGATGCGCCCCGCGAGGTTCGAGGGCACGGCGAAGCCCACGCCGATGTTGCCGGCCGTCTCGCCCTGCGCTGCTCCGCCCGTTGAGAGGATGGCGACGTTGACGCCGATGAGCTTGCCCTCGGAGTCGACCAACGCACCACCGGAGTTGCCGGGGTTGATTGCGGCATCCGTCTGGATGACCGGGAGGGACACCTGGCCGGCCGACGCACTCGGCTGCTCGGGCGCGCTGCCGTCGGGGCTCGGCAGGTCGAAGAAGAAGTCGAACGGACTGCCCGAGTCTTCACCGCCCTGGTCGCCCTGTTCGCCGCCGTCGCTCTGCGAGTCGTCGGGGGTCGCGGGTGCGGCAGAGGAGGCGACGTCGATCGAGCGGTTGAGCGCACTCACGATGCCGTTGGTGACCGTGCCGGCAAGGCCCAGCGGAGCACCGATCGCAATCGCCGAATCGCCGACGTTGAGCTCGTCGGAGTCGGCGAACTCGAGGGGGGTCAGGCCCGAGGCATCCACGAGCTTGATGACCGCGAGGTCGGAGAGCGGGTCGGTGCCCACGAGCTCGGCCGTGTAGAGGTGGCCGTCGTTCGTCTTGACCTGGATGGTCGGCTCGCCGGTCGCGCCGTCGAGGGTGACGACGTGCGTGTTCGTCAGCACGTAGCCGTCATCGGAGAGGATGATGCCCGACCCGGTGCCGCCGGACTGGCCGCCCGACACCGAGATCGTGACGACGCTCGGGCTCGCCTTCGCCGCGACGGCGGTGATCTGGTTGACCGACTCGGAGTCGTTGACGACGATGTTCTGCGCGGAGCTCGCGTTGCCGCTCGTCGGCGTGCCGCCGTCGTTCGTGAGCAGCGCGTTGATGCCGGCGCCCGACGCACCGCCGATGAGGGCAGCGGCCACGATGGCCGCGGCGACGCCGAGTCCGACACGGCGTGGCTTCTGCTCCGCGGGTGCTGCTGCGCTGTCGGCCGGGGGGCCGTCGATCGGCGCGGTCGGCTGGGTCTGGTGCTGGGCCTGGCCGTTTGCCTGGGCGTCGGGTGCCGGCCGGCCGCCGAAGGCCGGCGGTACCTCACCCGGCCGCGCGGCCGGGGCAGCGGATGCCGCGGCAACGGGCTGCGCCGGCTGCTTCGCGTACTGGGGGGCCGAGTAGGGCTGGGGCTGCTGCCCGGGCTCGTAGACCATTCCGTTCGCGACGGGAGCAGCGGGAGCGGCGGGTGGGGCCGGAGCGGCGGGAGCGGCCGGCGCGGCCGGCGTTTCGGCTGCGGCGACCTCGGGCGCGGCGGGAGCCGCGGCACTCGCCGGCCCGGCTTCATCGGCAGGGGTGTCGCTCTGCGCTGCGGGCCGGCCGGCTGCGGCGAAAGTCTCAGGGGTGACAGGCGCAGCGCTCTCGGCGGCCGCAGGCGTCGGCGTGACGTCGTCCTCGCGGGGCTCCCCCGCGGCTCCGTTCGTGGTGTCGGTCATGGTGTGCTCCTTCCAAGCGTTGCCAGCATCCCGGGGCAAGCTGTGTGCCCGATCGGCGGAGTCTATGACTCTGCTATCTCCGAGCCGGGATTCCTCCGAATGCGGCCGGGGAGCAGAGCTGCCTGCGTCAGCGTAGCGGCACAACCCTCGCGTACGGTGAGAGCGTGAGCGACTTCATCCCAGCGCCGGGCCTCGCCCCCTGGCAGCGCACCGCGGCCGGTGCCGGCCTCCTCGCACCCGACGGCACGATCGCCGCGACGATCTTCGCCGAGATGAGTGCGCTGGCCGCTCAGACGGGTGCGATCAACCTCGGCCAGGGATTTCCCGATGAAGACGGCCCCGCCGAGGTGCTCGAGGCGGCCCGCCGTGCGATCGCCGACGGGGTCAACCAGTATCCGCCGGGCACCGGCATGCCCGTGCTCCGCGAGGCGATCGCCGCCCACCAGCGTCGGTGGTACGGCATCGAAGTCGATGCGGCATCCGAAGTGCTCGTGACCGCAGGTGCGACCGAGGCGCTCGCTGCGACGCTCCTCGCCTTCGTCGACGCCGGCGACGAGGTCGTGACGTTCGAGCCGTACTACGACGCATACGCCGCGATCGCCGCCCGGGCGGGCGGCGTGCATCGGACGGTGCCGCTGCACTGGTCTCGTGAGCCGGGATCCGGCTGGCGACCCGACCACGACGAGCTGCGCGAGGCCGTCACCGATCGCACACGCGTGATCCTCGTGAACTCGCCGCACAACCCCACCGGTGCCGTCTTCGACGTCGAGACGCTCTCGCTCGTCGTCGAACTCGCCGAGCGACACGATGCGCTGATCGTCACGGACGAGGTCTACGAACACCTCACCTTCGGTGTCGTGCACACGCCGATCGCCGCGCTGCCCGGCGCCCGCTCACGCACGATCTCGATCTCCTCCGCGGGCAAGACGTTCTCGACCACGGGCTGGAAGATCGGCTGGATCATCGCACCCGCACCGCTCGTGACCGCCGTGCTGGCGGTGAAGCAGTACCTGACCTACGTCAACGGCGCACCGTTCCAGCCCGCGATCGCGACCGGGCTCGGCCTGCCGGATCGGTTCTTCGCGGATGCCGCGGCCACCCTCGAGGCGCGGCGCGACCTGCTCGCCGCGGGGCTCACGGCAGCGGGCCTCGCGATCACACTGCCCGACTCGGGATACTTCATCGTCGCGGATGCCTCTCCCCTCGGGTACGCCGACGGCGCGGCGCTCTGCCGTGAACTCCCGGGCCGCGTCGGCGTCGTCGGCGTGCCGGTCACCGCGTTCGTGCACCCCGATCGTCAGGGCTCGTACTCGAGCCTCGTGCGGTTCGCCTTCTGCAAGCGGCACGAGGTGCTCGAGGAGGCGGTCTCCAGGATCGCCGGGCTCAGCGCGGGGTGACGTCGAAGCGGCGCAGCGCGAGCGCCGGGTTCACCCGTCGCACGGTCTCGATCCGCTCCTTCGAGATCCAGGCGACCGCGACATCCGTCGCCTCACCGATCGTGACCACCTCGACACCCATGGGGTCGACGATCATGCTGTTGCCCGCGCCGACGGGCGGCGCATGGTCTGCCGCCGCGACATAGACCGTGTTCTCGAGCGCCCGCGCGGTCGTGAGCACGCGCCAGTGCGCCTCTTTCAACGGACCGCGCACCCACTCGGCGGGCATGCAGACGACATCGGCGCCGGCATCGACGATGCGCCGCGTGACCTCGGGGAATCTCGCGTCGTAACAGGTCTGCAGCCCGAATCGGATGCCGCCGGCCTCGAAGGTCTCGGGAGGCTCGATCGCTCCCGGGGCGACCCAGGCCGACTCCTGCTGCCCGAAGGCGTCGTAGAGATGCAGCTTGCGATAACGGGCGACGACGCCCGCGCCGGGCGCGATCGCGACGACGGTGTTGGCGACGCGTCGCGCTCCGGCTGCATCACCGGGCCGGTCGAGACGTTCGATCATGCCGGCCACGAGATGCACGCCGAGCCGGTCGGCGAGCGCGGCGAGGTGCGTCGTGAATGCGCCGCCGATGGGCTCGGCCGCGGTGAGCCAGTCTTCGCCGGGTTCTGGCGTGAAATAGCTCGAGTACTCGGGAAAGACGACGAGTCGGGCGCCGCGAGCGACCGCGAGATCCGCCAGACGCGTGATCTCGCCGCGATTGCCGACGGCATCGTCGCTCGGTGCGAACTGCGCGACCGCGACGCCGTAGCCCTCGGCCATGCTCTGCATACGCTGCATCCGCTCAGCCTAACCGGGATGCGCTGCGCGGCGAGGCCGCAGGCACTGGACATTCCCCCTTGGTCCCGGTGCCTGCGGCAGTCTCGAACTCGGCGTCGGCTACCCGTTGCCCTCGGCGAGCTCCCGGCCGTGGGCGGTGATCGCGTAGATGACGAGGATGTCGATGCCGATGACGATGAGCGACCACCACGGCTGCGCCGGGATGAGGAGCAGCTGACCGAGCGCGCTCAGCGCCACGAGGATGACGGCGACGACCCTCGCCCACGATGCACCCGAGAGCAGGGCGACACCCGTGAGCACGAGCAGCAGTCCGATCACGAGGTTCCACCACCCCCAGCCCGTGACGTCGAACAGCAGGAGCCCCGCTTCGGTGACCGCGTAGTACGTGTTGGAACCGAGCAGCGCGACGAAGCCCTGTAGCGCGCTGAACGCCCCGTTCAGAATGAGGATGATGGCCGCGAAGCCGATCCATCCGATCCATCCCGTCTGTATTCGTGCAGTGCTCATGATCGTGATGCCCTCCTGTTCGGCGCCGCCGACGAGCTGTCGGCCGGCGATTCGGTTCATCTGCCGTCAGCGTGGCCGGATTCGCCGCACCCGGCATCATTCAGATCGCATGATTGCCGTCAGCGTCGCGGGCGAGCGCGGTCTGCGGCATCCGGCGGCTGAGTACTCTCTCGACACGCCCGATCGGGGGCGTTGTCGAGCGCGCCGCCGGTCAATAGGCTTCGACCGTGAGCGGTGATGCCCTGTCGTCGGAGACGCCCGAAGTCGAGCTCGATCAACAACTGCTCGACGCGAAGCTCTCGGCCCCGGAGCCGCCGGCCCGAGGCCATGTCAGCCGAGCCGTGCAGATCGATGCGGCTCGCGCGAGCGGAAACCGATTCGTCGCGATCATGGCACCCGCCGGATACGGCAAGTCGAGCCTGCTCGCCGAGTGGATGCTCCGGGAGACGCGCCCCGTGGCCTGGGTCTCGCTCGACCGGTACGACGACGACCCGTCGACGCTGTTGATGCTGCTCGCTGCGGCATTCGCAGGGATCGAGCCTGAAGCGGCCCAACTGCCGAATGCGGTGGCGGGTCATGGCGTCGCGGTGCTCGGCCGCGGGGCGCCGCTGCTCGCGGCCGCGCTTCGTCGTGCCCGAGCGCCGTTCGTGTTGATGATCGATGACCTGCACGAGATCCGCGACCCCGCCTGCATCGACGTGCTGAGCGTGGTCTTCGCGGGCATCCCCGCCGGATCCCAACTCGTCGTCGCCAGCCGCGGCGAGCCACGGCACCTGCCCCGTGCCCGCGCAGCGGGCGACGCCTTCGAGATCACGGTGAGCGATCTCACGCTGGATGCCGCCGGAGCCCAGTCGGTCTTCGCGAACACGAACCTGCCCCTCACCGACGACGATGCGCTCGAACTCGTCGAACGCACGGAAGGCTGGCCGGTCGGCGTCGTGCTCGCCGCGGCGATCGCGCGCGACGGCGACCGGCCGCCGACCACCGTCTCGGGCGATGACCGGTACATCGCCGACTACCTCTATCGGGAATCGCTCGTCAGTCTGCCGGAAGACCGCCAGCGATTCCTCCGGCGCACCGCGGTGCTCGATACGTTGTCGGCACCGCTCTGCGACGCGATCCTCGAGACCTCCGACGCCCAGCAGGTGCTCGGGGAACTGGATGCATCGAACGCCTTCATCGTGCCGCTGGATCGCAGTCGCGGTTGGTATCGATACCACGGGCTCTACCGCGAGTTCCTCCTCGGCGAACTCCGTCGACTCGAACCGAAGTGCGTACCAGACCTCCTGGCACGCGCGGCGAACTGGTTCGAGTCGCAGGGTTCGCCGGCGATGGCCATCGAGCTGCTGCTCGACCAGCCGACAGAACGCGCCCGAACGGCCCATCTCGTTGCCGCCACGGCCCTGCAGAGCTATCAGGCAGGGCAGCTCACGACCGTGCAGCGTTGGATGCGGACCATCGGTGATCCGGCGATCGAGGCGTACCCGCCGCTCGCCGTGTTGACGGGATGGGTCATGGCGCTGTCGGGGCAGACGACGGAGGCTGCACGATGGGCCTCGATCCTCGAGCACGCCTCCTTCGAGGAGAAGCCCGGCGACGGGTCGGCCTCGTTCGACTCGGCCAGGGCCATGCTCCGCTCCGCCATGTGCCAGGCCGGGCCCGAGCAGGCGCTCGCCGATGCGGAGTTCGCCGCTGCTGCGGAGCCGAGCTGGAGCCCGTGGCGCGACCTGGCACTCCGGTTGCTGGGCGAAGCCCGCCTCCTGGTCGGCGACCTCGTGGGCGCCGAGACGGCGCTGCGCGAAAGCACGGTCATCTCGACGGCGACCGGAAACACTGACGGGGTGATCCTCTGCGAAGCCGAACTCGCCGTGCTGGCCATGGACGACGGGCGGTGGGACGAGGCCGCCGGCCACGTGAGGGCGGCGAGCGACGCCATCGACGAGCAGCACATGCACGACTACGCGACCGCAGTGCTCGCGTTCACGCAAGCGGCACGACTCGCACTCCACCGCGGAGACCTCACGGCAGTTCGACGAGAACTCACCCGAGCGATGCGCGCCCGCCCCGCCAGCACCGCGGCGATACCCATGATCGCGGTTCGAGCACGGCTTCAGCTCGCCAAGCTGTTCTGGTCGACGGCCGATCACGCGACCACGCACCATCTGCTGCGTGAGATCGACGACATCCTCCTTCGCCGCCCCGACCTCGGCACGCTCGTCGAGCAGGTCGATGAGTTCCGTCGTCTCGTTGCAGTGAGCGAGCAGCAGGGCGACGGCGGCGGTCCGCCCCTCACCCCGGCCGAGCTTCGATTGCTGCCGTACCTGCAGACGCACCTCTCCGTGCGGGAGATCGGCGATCGGCTCTTCGTCTCACGCAACACCGTCAGCTCCGAGCTCGGATCGATCTACCGCAAGCTCGGCGTCTCGACACGGAGCGAGGCGGTGGATCGAGCGACAGGACTCGGGCTGCTCGGCTCAGGACTCTGAGCCGGCTCCGGGTTCCGACCCGGTTCTACCGGGTGTCGGCTTCGCCGAGCACGTCGTCGATGTCGAGGTCGTGGCCGAGCGCCAGTGCGACCTTCGGCGCGGCGGCGACGACGAGCGGCAGTCCGACGATGGGAATGACGCCGAGCAGCACGTCCACGATCTGCGTCGCCGTCGTGCCCGAGCTGATCGCCGCGTCGACCTGCGCCCCGAACGACGGCTCGGCCCCGCCGACCGAGACGAGGGCGGCGATTCTGGCGAGCGCCAGCGACTTGGAATCGAGTCGGCCCTCGACCCCCGCGACATCGCCGACATCGGTCTCGGCGAGCCGCTCGTCGTTGATCGCGAGCCGCCGGAGCCGGTCGGTGTAGTCCATCTCATCCCCCTCTGCTCGCCGTCGACGCATCCGCCTGACAGCCAACCCCCGGCACCCCAGTGCCGCATCACCTACAACGGATGATTCGCCGCCGCCGACTTCGCCGATTTCGCCGACTTCCGCTCCAGGCGCGCCGCCTTGGTCTCGGCGTCGGCCGCGGCCATGATCTGCTTCGTCTCATCGAGCTCGCCGAGCATCGGGCGCATCCACGCCATCGACGGATTGGAGTCCACGAGCATGAGCCGCACGAGCAGGCTGAGGGGAATGGCGAGGATCGCCCCGATCGGGCCGATCACCACAGCCCAGAACAGCACTGAGAAGAAGGTGATCGTCTGGCTGAGACTCACCGCCTTGCCGACGACCCGGGGCTGGATCACCGACTGGATGACGGCATTGATGACGCCGTAGACGATGATGACGGCGATGACGGTCGGCCAGCCCCCGACGAGCGCTCCGAAGATGATCGGCGGGATGATCGCGAGGAAGTACCCGATGTTCGGGATGAACGAGCAGATGAAGGCGAGCAGGCCCCAGATGAACGCGCCCGGCACCTGGAGGATGAGCAGGGCGATCCAGTTGATGACACCCTGCACGAGTCCGAGCACGGTGGTGACGACCATGTAGCGACGCACGTTGTCGCCGTAGTTCACGAATCCCGAGACGAGGAGCGGACGGATCGGCTGCAACTGGCGGTGGAGGTGCGGCAGGAACGCCGCGTCCATCGCCATGAGCAGCAGCATCGTGAAGATGACCACGAGCCCGGACACCCACCCGGTGAGTCCGCCGACGAGCCCGCCGAGGAACCCGATCAACGTCGACGGATCGAAGTCGGCCGCCATCGCGCTCACCTCGCCGGAGTCGATGCCGATCGAGTTGAGCCAGGTCGCGACGGATGTGCCGAAGGCCGCGATCTGGTCGCCGAAGTCGGCCAGCAGAGTGCCGAACTGACCGATCGCGATGAGGATGGCATAGCCGAGGGCCACGAGCAGCAGCGTCACCGCGAGGATCACCGATCCGGTGGCGATGCCCCTCGGCACCCCTCGACCTTCGAGCCACAGCCGCAGCGGGTGCACGCAGATCGTCAGCACGAATGCCAGGAAGACCGGGGCGAAGATACCTGAGATGGCGGCGAGACCGAAGATCGCGACCGTGCCGCCGCCGATGCCCATGAGGATGAAGGCGTTCCGGTGGGTGTCACGAACCGCGGTCGTTTCAGGTGAGGCTGCAGACGCATCGCGGCCGCCCGGCGCCGTGTCGGCCGCCGATCGCTTCTTCGTCCACCACATGAGGACTCCGATCCGCGTGTCGCGGAGGCGCGCACGCGAGCACACCGTACGACCGGTCGGAGCCGTAGTCATCACCCAGACCAGATGAAAGTGAACCTGACCGAGTGAGAGCGAAACGGGGCGGGTGGAGGCGAAACGATGAGGGCCACCCGTGCCCTCCACTTTCAGGATATCGCGTGCATGGGGTCTTGCGGCAAGGCCCCCTCTGTGGCGCAGACTGGGCGACCGAACCGGTGGCATCCGCTCACGTGACCAGCGCGTCGAATCGAAAGGAGCAGGCTCTGACTTCCAGTGTGTTCGATCTGCCCGACCGCCTCGCACCCAAGGCAGACCGGTCGCTCATCGCCGACGACGAACTCCATTTCGCCGCAATCGCCGAAGGACTCGAGCGCTCGATCGCCGAGGTCGGCGAACGCCTCGACGTCGTTCGCCGGCAGCCGGAGAGCCACGGTCAGGCCGCGCTCGATCGCGACCTCGAGGTCCATCGGCTGAGCGGACGCCTGCGAACCCTGCGCCGCTTCGGTCTCGACCTGTGCCTCGGCCGCGTCGTCGGCACGGATGCCGGGGAGCCGGTGTACATCGGCAGGCTCGGCCTCACGGGCCCCGACGGTCGACGGCTGCTCATCGACTGGCGCTCCCCCGTCGCCGAACCCTTCTTCGGCGCAACGCACGGCGACCCGATGGGGCTGACGAGCCGTCGGCGATACCGATGGACCCACGGCCGCATCACCGACTACTGGGACGAGGTGTTCACGCCCGATGCACTCGCCGGGCACGCCGCGCTCGACGACCAGTCAGCGTTCATCGCGAGCCTCGGCAGCGCCCGCTCGGGCCGAATGCAAGATGTGCTCGGCACCATCCAGGCCGACCAGGACGCCATCATCCGAGCAGGATCTCGCGGCGCCCTCGTCGTCGACGGCGGCCCCGGCACCGGCAAGACGGTCGTCGCGCTGCACCGCACGGCCTACCTGCTGTACTCCGACCCGCGGCTCGGCCACCGCCGCGGCGGGGTGCTGTTCATCGGCCCGCATCAGCCGTACCTCGACTATGTGGCCGACATTCTGCCCGGCCTCGGCGAGGAGGGTGTGGAGACCGCCACCCTCCGCGACCTCGTGCCCGAGGGCGCCGACGCCGCGATCGAAGCAGACCGGGCGGTCGCCCGCGCGAAGTCGTCGGTCGAGCTCGTGCGAGCCGTCGAGGCGGCGGTCGCGTACTACGAGCGGCCGCCGTCGACGGGTATGACCATCGAGACCCCGTGGGCCGACGTGTGGGTCGACGCCCGCGACTGGCAGGAGGCGTTCGATGCGCCGGAGCCGGGAACGACGCACAACGAGGCACGACTGCAGGTCTGGGAGGAGTTGCTGGCGATCCTGAGCGATCGCGGAGACGACGATGAGGTGGAGACCGAGCAGCTTCGCGCCTCGCTCGCGGAAAGTCGCGAGCTGCGCATGACCTTCAACCGCGCCTGGCCCGTGCTCGATGCGGCCGGCGTCGTGGCCGATCTGTGGTCGGTGCCCGCCTACCTGCGGCGCTGTGCGCCCTGGCTTGCGGACGAGGAGATTCGAGTGCTGCAGCGCCAGGCGCCTCGCGCGTGGACGGTCGCCGACCTCCCGTTCCTCGACGCGGCACGGCAGCGGATCGGCGACCCGGAGTCATCCCGCGACCGGCGTCGGCGTGAGGGCTGCGGCCGCCGCACAGCGCGAGGAGATGTCGCACGTGATCGACAACCTGCTCGAGGCACAGGTGCACGACGACGGCGAGGGCGTCATGACGATGCTGCGCGGGCAGGACGTGCAGTATTCGTTGATCGACGAGGCCGAGCTGCCGAGCCGCGATCCCGATGAACTCGCCGGCCCGTTCGCCCACATCGTCGTCGACGAGGCTCAGGAGCTGACGGACGCCGAGTGGTCGATGGTGCTCGCCCGTTGCCCATCGCGCAGCCTGACGATCGTCGGCGACCGGGCCCCAGGCCAGACACGGATTCACCGAGTCGTGGCGGGAGCGCCTCGCGCGAATCGGCCTCGACCACGTCGCACTCGCGAGTCTGGCGATCAACTACCGCACGCCCGAAGAGGTCATGAGCGAAGCGGAGCCCGTCATCAGAGCGGCGATTCCCGATGCCAACGTGCCGAGGTCTGTGCGCAGCAGCGGCATCCCGGTCGCCCACGGGTCGGTGTCCGAGATCGACACGGTGCTCGAGGGCTGGCTCGCCGAGCACGCCGAGGGCACGGCGTGCGTGATCAGCAGCGACGGCGTCCGCGAGGAGACGGACGGCCACGGGGCATCCGCTCGCATTCGCTCGCTCACCCCCACGCTCGCGAAAGGTCTCGAGTTCGACCTCGTCGTGCTGATCGACCCTCAGTCGTTCGGCGACGGCATCGAGGGGGCGGTGGATCGCTACGTCGCGATGACCAGGGCCACCGGGCGGCTCGTCGTGCTCACGAGCACGTGACGAGCTCGGGTCGGCGCGGCCGTTCAGTCGATCTGGAACGACTCGGATTCTGCCGGCTCCGGCACGTGCTGGAGGCCGCCGGTGCTGCTGGCCGACGCGATGAGATCCTCGATCCAGAGCCGGTTCAACGCCGGCGGCCGGTTGCCGCTGAAGACGAACTGCACCGGAATCGACTCCTGGAGCCACATCGTCGTGCGCCCGCTGCCTCGTTCGACGCCGTGCTCCCACGTGAACGCGAAGCTCTCGGACCGACGCAGCTTGGTGATGATGGCCACCCTGAGATGCGCCAACGTGCGATCGTCGATGTCGAATTCACGCAACGACGTGCCGTAGATGAGCTTTCCCATGCATCGAGAATACGTCGAACGAAGCCCCGCAGATCACAGCCCCCGACCGCCGGTCACCGGAAGGATCGCGCCCGAGACGTACGAGGCGTCCTCCGACGCGAGGTACACATAGGCGCCCGCGAGCTCGGCAGGCTGACCGGCCCGGCCGAGCGGCGTGTCGTGACCGAACTCCGGTACCTTGTCGGGCCATCCGGTCGCAGGGATCAGCGGCGTCCAGATCGGTCCGGGTGCAACGGCATTGACGCGGATGCCCCGCGGCCCGAGCTCCTCAGCGAGCGCCTTCGTGAAGGCGACCAGTGCCGACTTCGTCATCGCGTAGTCGACGAGACGCGACGACGGGTCGAATCCCTGGATCGAGGTGGTCGTGATGATGCTCGCGCCGGCCGCCATATGGGGCACCGCAGCGCGCGCGAGGAACACCGGCGCGAAGAGGTTCACCCGCATCACCGACTCGAAATCGTCAGTGGGGATCTCATCGATGCCGCCACGGTCTCGCTGGTGGGCGGCGTTCAGAACGAGCAGGTCGAGTCCGCCGAATGTCGAGCGCGCCCGTTCGATCACGTGCTCGCAATGAACCTCCGATCGCAGGTCACCGGCAAGCAGGAGTGCCGATCGCCCGGCCTCTTCGATCCAGCGTGCCGTCTCCTCGGCGTCATCCGATTCGCTCTCGAGAAAGGAGATCGCGACGTCGGCTCCCTCACGAGCGAAGGCGATCGCGACGGCCCTCCCGATGCCGGAGTCACCACCGGTGATGAGCGCCTTCCGCCCGACCAGACGACCGGCTCCCCGATAGCTCTGCTCACCGTGATCGGGCCGCGGCGCCATCTCTTCGGTGCTGCCGGGCGGGAACTGCTGCTGTCTCGGAAACGGACCGGCAGAATACTTCGTCGTCGGGTCGATGAGTCCGGAACGCGCCATGGGCTTCCTCCTCTACTCGTCTCGTCGATGTTCGTTCCTTGGTCACGCTACGGGCGAGCCTGCAAGCGCGACAGGGGTTGACAGCGCCTCAGCGCACCTCGGGATGTCAACCCCTTTCCGGGAACCCGGCGATCCCATAGCGTTCACTACATCCCGGGTCAGTCTGCTGCCCGGGAGCGACAACCGAAGGAGTCCCCATGAACATCCTGTTGATCATCGTCATCGTCGTCGCCATCATCCTCGCGATCACCGGCGGTCTCGTGCAATCGCTCCAGTTCCTGCTGTGGGTCGGTCTTGTACTCCTTGCGATTGCGGTGATCGCCTGGCTCATCCGAATGATCGCGGGACGCAACAGCGCGTGAGCGCTAGGGTCGCCGAGATCCGTCGGGGTCGTCGCGTTCCGGCCGAGCGTCGGTCTGGTTCGCTCCGATCTCTGCGCCCGCACCCTCGCCGTGAGCCGGATCGCCACTCTCATCCTGGCTCGTGACGGCGTCTTCGGGGAGCTCGGAGTCCACGTAGGCTCCGGGCTCTTCATCGGGTAGTCGGTCGTTGTGTGTGGACATGACTGGCCTCCGTCTCTGTCGTGGTCATGGTTTCCACCACCGTCGCATCCGTCTGGCACGCACTCAAGGGCTTGACATGCCGGTGCGGGCCTCACTCGAGCCGACTCAGTTCGAGAGGAAGACCACCGTGATCAGCATGGCGATGATGAAGGTGCTGAATGCGAACGCGATGAGGGTCTGCCCCGTCACGACTCGTCGGGCGAGCGTCGTCAAGATCGAGACATCGGAGGACGAGAAGGTCGTGGCGATCTGCGCCGACAGGTAGAAGTAGTCCGCAAAGACCGGCTGCGATTCATCACCGGGAAACTCGAGGCTCGGTACCGCCGCGTTCAGTCGCGCGTAGTGCACGGCGTATGCGTACACGGTGACCAACCACGCGGAGACAACGACCCCCACACCGAGCCCGTTCGCGACGGGGCTGTCGATCAGACCGGGAGACGCCAGGAGCAGGGCCACCGAGGCGAGGGCGAGAATCGCCCAGTGCACGTTGAGCGTCGGGCCCGCACCCGACAGCCTCGCCTCGAAGAGTTCGCGTCTGCGAGTCGGGGTGGTCGCCGTGATCCAGGCGTGCAGTGTCGCTGCGTCGCGGCGCGCGAAGACCCTCTGCGTCAGCACGGCGTACGTGACCGAGTAACAGATCCAGAACACGAACGACGTGACGACGACCGAGTCGGTCGAGAACCTGAAGTCGACGATGACGTGGGAGATCACGAACACGAGCACGGTGACACCCGCGGCGATGGCCATCGAGGTCCAGTTGCGCCGGGCATCGGATGCGAGCGCCGGCACACCTGACCGCGTGGTCTTCGTCACGATCACGGCCGGATCCCCATGCCGCAATTCTGCAGGGGCGGCACCCGCCCGGTCAACGAACCGCGCCGACTCATCGACGCCATGCGCCAAGCCGCTCGCGCACAAGAAAGGCCCGGTCAGAATTGCTTCTGACCGGGCCTCATGGTTGCGGGGGCAGGATTTGAACCTACGACCTCTGGGTTATGAGCCCAGCGAGCTACCGAACTGCTCCACCCCGCGGCACAAGAAGAAACTCTAGCACGAGATCTGAGCCCGTGCGAATCGAGCACGGCACGGTCGGCCCAGCTTCAGCTCTCGGCTACAGCAGCCTGCGCGCGCGGCACTGCGACGAGCTCGAACGAGAGTGGAAGCCACTGCTCGGCCGGCCAGCCGAACATGCCATCGCCGAGCTCGACCGTCGCGGGGAAGATGCGCCACGGCACCCGGTAGTGCTCCGTGAAGGTCTCGACCTCGAGGCCGGCGCCGCGAAGCGCCTCGAAGATCTCACCGAGCGGATGCATCCACTCCCAGGTGCGCGCATTGACGAGCGCGGCCTCAGGGTCGGCGTAGTCGCTCGCATCGTCGATGATGTCAGGTGTCTCGTTCACGTAGGGGTAGGCGAACGACGGCAGGCCGCCGGGCCCGCCGTCGCCGTCGAATACGAACGCCGCCGGATGACCGTCGGCGAAGTGGAAGCGGCCGCCGGGCTTCACGAACCACGACACGATGCGTGCCCACTCCGCGACATCCGGAAGCCACCCGATCGTGCCCCACGACGTGAACACGAGGTCGAACGACTCCGGCTCGGGAAGCATGTGGCGGGCGTCGTAGACGTTCGCCTCGATGAACCGGGCACGGTGCGAGAGACCGAGCTCTTCTGCCATACGGCGCGCCTCGACGACGGCCTGCGACGAGAAGTCGATGCCGACGACCGTGGCCCCGAGATTCGCGAGCGACAGCGTGTCGGAGCCGAAGTGGCACTGCAGATGCAGCACGCGCACGCCCTCGAGCCCGTCGGGGTAGAGACGCTCGATCGTGTCACGCACGATCGGGTCGAGCACGTCGCCGCCCTCGCGGAGGCGCGTGCGGTCGTACATCTCCGATGCGACGTGCACGGCGACACGTTCGTTCCAGTTCGCGAGATTGTCGTCGAGCCACTCGCCGCTGCGCAGGTCGACGCCCACGTCAGGGCTCCTTGGTGGCTTCGAGGAGCTGTGCGATGATCTCGGCGAGTTGCGCATCGGCGGCACCGTATGCAGCCCAGTCTCCTTCGGCGAGTGCCGCCTGCTTGTTCTTCAGCGCCTGCGAAGCCTGATTCAGCAGCGCCTGCACCTCGTCGCTCGGGGCTTCGGGGGTCGTCGGCTCCTCGCCGTCGCCCTCGTCGGGCGGTGTGGGCGTTGTTCCCGGCTCCACCTCGTTGTCACCCGCGTCGGCACCGGAGTCGCCGCCGAAGAGCACGTCGAGCGCGAGGTCGAGCGTGTCCTGGAACGCGATCTGGTCGCCGAACGCCACGAGCACCTTCTGCAGCAGCGGGTAGCTCGTATTGCCGGTCGATTCGACGTAGACGGGCTGCACGTAGAGCAGGCCGCCACCCACGGGCACCGTCAGCAGGTTGCCGTTGATCACGTTCGACTGGCCCTGTTTCAGCAGGTTGAGCGATTGCGAGACGGTCGGGTCGGAGTTGAATTTCGCCTGTACCTGACCCGGCCCGGGCACGTTGTCGTCTTCAGGCAGTGTCAGGAGCCTGAGCTTGCCGTAACCCTCTGCGCGTTCGCCGTCTTCGCTGCCCGCATCGGCGTCGACGGCGAGGTAGCCGCGCAGCACGTTGCGGCTCTGATCGCCGCGAGCCTCTGGAATGAACGTCGAGTAGAGCGAGTAGCTCGGCGCTTCCTGACCCGGCATCTGCATGGTCAGGTAGTAGGGCGGTTGCAGCAGCGTGCTGGCGGCGTCGGCCGTCGGGTCCTTCGGAGTCGTCCACGCGTCTTCACGCGAGTAGAACGGAACCGCCTCGGTGACGTGGTAGCGACCGAGCACTTCGCGCTGCACCTTGAAGAGGTCTGACGGGTAGCGCACATGGCTGATGAGGTCGCCCGACATCTCGCTCATCGGCTCGATCGTCGTCGGGAAGATCTTCTGCCAGGTCTGCAGGATCGGATCCTCGTCGTCCCACGCATAGAGCGTGACCGAGCCGTCGTAGGCGTCGACGGTCGCCTTCACAGAGTTGCGGATGTAGTTGACCTCGTCGAAGGCGAGCGTCGGCGCCTCAGTCTCGCTGTCGGCGATCGCATCGCTCATGCTGACCTTGTTGGAGTACGGGTACTGGTCGGAGAGCGTGTACCCGTCGACGATCCAGACGAGCTTGCCGTCGACGACCGAGGGATACGTGTCGGAGTCGAGGGTGAGGTACGGGGCGACCTTCTGCACGCGCTCGATCGGGTCGCGGTCGTAGAGGATCTGCGAATCGGTCGTGACCTGGTCGGAGAGGAAGATCTGCTCGGACTGGAACTTCAGCGCGTAGACGAGCTTCGTGAAGGCGTTGTCGAGCTTCGGTCCGCCCTCGCCCCGGAACGTCGTCTGGGTCTGGTCGCCCCCCTCGGAGCCCGACGGATAGTCGAGTTCGATCGGCTTCGCATCTTTCGGAGCCCCGACGATCGAGTACGCGGGCGAGTCCTCGCCGAAGTACACGCGCGGCTGGAAGTCGCCGAGCACGCCGGATTGCGGGATGCCCGACTGGAGGAACACCGGCTGGCCGTCGACCGAGCGCTGGTTGCCCGCGGCGGCGACGAGGCCGTAGCCGTGCGTGTAGACGAGGTGCGAGTTGAACCAGGTCTCGGCGTCGCCGAGGCCCGAGAGGTTCACGTCGCGAACCGCCACGACCATGTCTCGCGTTGCGCCGTCGATCTCGTACCGGTCGACATCGAGCGCCGACGGGAACTGGTAGTACTGCCGGAATTGCTCGAGTTGTTCGAACGCGGGGCTGATGACGAGCGGATCCATGAGTCGGATGTTCGCGGTCGTCTCAGCGTCTTCGCGGAGCGCGCCGGGTTCGGCGTCGGTCTTCGCCTCGAACGGGATCTGCTCGACGTCGGCGACGCCGTATGCGTCTCTCGTCAGGTCGATATTGCGCTGGATGTACGGCTCTTCGAGCGAACGGGCACTCGGGTCGACCTGGAAGCGCTGGACCACCCACGGGTAGAGCGAACCGATGAGCAGGCTCGAGACGACGAGCAGCGCCGTGCCGACGAGCGGCAGGCGCCATCGGCCCATGATCGCGGTGATGAAGAAGAGCACCGCGACGACGGCCGCGATCGCCGCGAGGATGCCGCGGCCGGGGATCGTGGCATGGACGTCGGTGTAGGAGGCACCTGTGATGAGCGAGCCGGTCTCGGTCACCGTCGCATACTGGTCGAGCCAGATGCTCACCGCCTGCAGCAGCAGATAGATGCCTGCGGTCACGGCGATCTGAATGCGGGCCGACTTCGAGATGACGACCTCGCGGCCGCTCACGCGGAGCGCGCCGTAGAGGTAGTTCGTCGCGATGACGAGCAGCACCGACAGCAGCACGACGGCGGAGGCGAAGCCCACCACCGAGCGGTAGAACGGCAGTTCGAACACGAAGAAGCCGACGTCGAACCCGAACTGCGGGTCGGTCGTGCCGAATGGCGTGCGATTCAGCCAGGCGAGCGTGAGCTCCCAGCGGGTGGAGGCGGAGACCCCGGCGAAGATGCCGAGCACGACGGGGATGCCGTACATCGCGAGCCGCCGCAGGGGCTCGAAGACCTCTTGATACCGGTCGAGCTGCGAGTTCAGCTTCGCGTAGACCGGCCGCGAGCGGTAGGCGATCTGGATGGATCCCCACACTGGCAGCGCCATGGCGAGGAACCCGACCAGGAAGAGCACGATGCGCGCGATCCACTCCGTCGTGAGCACCGAGAGGAACCCGAGCTGGTCGTACCAGAGCACATCGGCGTAGATTCCGGCGAAGGCGAAGAACGCGATGACGAGCACGCCGACGACGCCGATCGTGATCGCGATCGGGGCGCGTCGACGCCTGACCCTCGGTTCTTGCGGCTGTGCTGACACTCTCGGCCTCATGCTCGGTCGGGATGGGATCGGGATTCCATCCTATGGTCGGGTTCCTTTGAATGAGCTGTTCACTCGGGGCACGACGGATATGACCCGGTGACGTCGCCGTCGGCGACGTCTTCGACGATCGTCCGCGCCTGGTCGAGCGTCGAGACGGCGAACACGGTGACGCCGTCGGGCACATGACCGGTGACCTCGTCGCAGTTCGACTCGGGAGCGAGGAACCAGCGGGCCCCTGCACCCTCGGCAGACCAGAGCTTCTGACGGATGCCGCCGATCGGCCCGACTGCGCCCGCGGAGTCGATCGTGCCCGTTCCCGCGATGATCTCACCGCCCGTCATCGGGCCGCGGGTGAGCTTGTCGACGATGCCGAGCGCGAACATCATGCCGGCGCTCGAACCGCCGACGTCGTCGAGCTGCAGCTCCACGTCGATCGGGAACTCGTAGTGCATGCGCACGCCCACCCCGATCACGGTGGCGCCGCCACGGTCGACGGGCGTCACCTCGACGGTCTGCGGCTCACCGTCGCGGATGATGTCGATCTGCGCCGGAGCATCCGTGCCGTGCTCGCGCACCGCCGCCTGCAGTTCGCCGATCGAGTGCACCTCGGTGCCGTCGAGGGAGACGATCACGTCGTCCGCCTCGAGGATGCCGTCGGCGGGCGAGTCATCGAGGAGCCCTGCGACGGTCACCTCACGCGGAAAGTCGTGGCCCAGTTCGACGAGTGCGGCGGCGATCGCATCTTGTTGCGAGTCGACCATGGCGATCTCGTTCTGGGCGTCGCGGTCTTCGGACGTGACGCCGGGCGGGAAGTACACCTCGATGGGGGCGACCGAACGCGTTCGATCGAACCACGCGCCGATCACCTCGAGCCAGCTCGGCGTGCGGCCGGGGCGCCCGAGCACCGAGACCGTGAGCAGGTTGAGCTCGCCTTCGGTGGGATACGTGGTCTCATCGGGGATCTCGATGAGCGGCACCTCTTCGCCGTCGCCGTTCTCGGCGACGCCGAGGGTGTCGTAGACGGGGCCCGGTTGCGCGAACACGTAGGGGGACGGAATGAGCACGAACACGATGCCGATCACGATCGCGACGGAGAGGGCGATCCATCCGATGCGCTCGGAGAGCGGACGTCGCTCACGGCTCGTTCGCGGCGCCGACGACGGCTCGTCGGAGAAGAGGGCCATCCGTGTTCCTTCCGAGGCGACGGGTTCGTCGCAATCGCGCGCGCCGGGGCCGGCGCTGTTCGCGATGGGCGGACACCCGGAACGCCCAGCCTAGGCCATTTCCCAGACACTGTGCCGCGTCTCGGCGTTACGGTTGAACCTGACGCGACTGGGAGGTGGCCGGAGTGGCCGATCGGCAAGATGAGCCCGACGACCGGAACCCCCGAAGACGAGTTCCGCGAGATGCTGCGCGAACTGCTCTCGGGTGCCGGCGACATCGACCCGTCGAGCCTCGCCGGCGCCGCGGGCCTGCCCAATGACCCGGCGAGCATCGCCGCGCTGTTCTCGCAGCTGCAACAGGCGATGAACAAGGCCGATGACGGCATCGACTGGAGCGTCGCCCTGCGACAGGGCGAAGAGCGCGCCGCGGCCGGTCAGCTCCAGATCGACGATGAGGCACGCGCGAAGTTCGATCAGGCCTTCCAGGTGGCTTCGCTCTGGCTCGACGAGTCCGTCGACTTCGGCGCGCTGCCTGGCACCCCCGAGGTGCTCACCCGGCGCGCATGGGTCGCAGCGACGATGCCGATCTGGTCGCAACTGGCCGAGCCGGTCGCCCTCTCCATCTCCGACGCCCTCACGAGGGTCATGAGCGAGCAGGCACCCGAAGAGATGCGGTCGATGATCGAGGGGGCGAGCCGCATGATGCGCGGCGTCGGTGGAGCGCTCTTCGCGATGCAGCTCGGTCAGGTCGTCGGTCAACTCGCCACCGAGGTCGTCTCGGGCGGCGATGTCGGCATTCCGCTCCTCGATGACGGCCGGGCGGCGATCCTGCCGCAGAACGCGGCCGAATTCGGCAACGACCTCGACATCCCGACCGACCAGATCGAGCTCTACCTCGCGGTTCGCGAGCTCGCCCACGCGCGACTGTTCCGGCACGCCCGCTGGTTGCGCCTGCACCTCATCACCGCGATCACGGCGTTCGCGCGCGGCATCGACATCGACACCGAACGACTCGAGGAGCTCGCCGAGGGCTTCGACCCGTCGAACACCGAAGAACTGCGCAACGCCGTCGTCAACGGGGCGCTCATCCGCGGCAGGAGCGAATCACAGCAGGCCGCACTCGCCCGCCTCGAGACGATGCTCGCGCTCGTCGAGGGCTGGGTCGACGCGGCGACCGCCGACGCCACGGCACGCCTGCCCAAGTCCGACGCGATCGCCGAGTCGATCCGTCGTCGCCGGGCGTCGGGCGGGCCGGCGGAGTCCGCATTCGCGACCCTCGTCGGCCTCGAGCTGAGGCCGCGGCGGCTCCGGGAGGCCACTGCGATGTGGCGCGCCGTCACCGACGCGGTCGGCGTCGAGGCGCGCGATGCGCTCTGGTCGCACCCCGACCTGCTGCCGACCGCCGAAGACCTCGACGATCCGGCCCGACTCGTGGCCCGCCTCACGGGTACCGACAGCGCCGAAGCCGAGGCCGACGACGAGTTCGACCAAGCGCTCGAGCAACTCCTCCGCGGCGAGACGCCCGCAGCGCCGGGCGAAGACGGCGAAGAACCGGCGAGCTGACCGGTCATCCGGCGCGCAGACGGCGCTCCGCCTGTGGAAGGATTCCGCGACGAAGCGCGCCGTTCGGGCATGCTCTCGTCATGTCTCCGCGCATCGACCCGCGCCTCCCCGTCGTGTGGCGCTCCCCCACCGAGATGCAGCTCGGCACGACTCCGCGTGTCGTGCTGCACGACCCGGGCGAGTTCGAGCACGGGCTCATCACCGCTCTTCGCCACGGGGCGGCTCCGGCGACCCTCCAGACGATCGGCACCGGGCTCGGCGGGTCCCCCGAGGCGGTGCGCGCACTCCTGAAGACGCTCGCGCCCGCATTCGAACCGGATACCGCGGGCAGAGCGGCGGGCACGAGCAGAGCGGAGGCCGAAGCATCCGCTCGATCGCGACGAGTCGCCATCGACGCGCCACGTGAGATCGGCGACCGCCTCGCCGAGCACCTCGCAGTGCTCGGCCACGAACCGGTGTCCGCCATCGACGCCGACCCCGCCGAGACGGCACTCGCGGTCGTCGCGGCGACCTGGGTGATCTCCCCCGCGCGCCACCTGCCGTGGCTGCGCGGCGATGTGCCGCACCTCGCGGTCGTGTTCGACGACAACGGTGCCCGCATCGGCCCGCTCGTCGAGCCTGGCGACGGCCCGTGCCTGCGTTGCCTCGAACTCGCGCGCCGCGACGACGACCCCGCATGGCCCGTGATCGCGGCCCAGCTCGCCGGCCGCCCGGCAGCGAGCTGCACCCCTCGAGCCGTGCACGACGTCGTGTCGCTTGCGGCGTCCCTCATCGACGACCGGCTCCACCACGCGCACAACCCCCTTCGGGAGTCGTCGGTCAGGCCGGGGCGCCCGGGCGAGGCCTCGGCGCCGACGGCGCACCGGTGGCACTCCGAGTGCGGGTGCCGAGCTCTTGCAGGAACCTCGACGGCTCCCGTTCGCCTCGATAGCCGCCGCCCTGACGCGGCCAGCTCAGCTCGAGGCGCCGCCGTGCCCGCGTGATGCCGACATAGAGGAGGCGTCGCTCCTCGTCGATCGCGTCGAAGCCCTGTGCATATGCGATCGGGAGCATGCCCTCGGTGAGCCCGACGATGTGCACCTGGCCCCACTCGAGGCCCTTGGCCGAGTGCAGGGTCGCGAGCGTCACCGCGGCGACCGTCGGCTCGTGCTGCGCCTCGGCGCGGGCTCGCAGCTCATCGGCGAACGCTCGGAACGTCGTACCGGGCGGCGCGTCGTCGACGAGCCGGGCGATCGCGTTCAGCGACTCCCAGCGGGCGCGCACCGCGCCCGGGCCCTCGGGAGCCTGCGTGCTCCACCCGAGTGCGCGCAACACGTCGCTGACCGACTTGAAGAGCGGCTCGCCGGCGATCGTGAGGGCGGCGGCACGCAGCGCGTGCACCGCCTCGCGCACCTCGGGTTGGTCGAAGAACCGCGAGGCGCCGCGCACACGCGACCCCACCCCGACCTCTTCGAGCGCTCGCTCGAGGATCGCCGACTGCGAGTTCACGCGCATGAGCACGGCGATGGATTCCGGAGCGACGCCGGCGTCGATGCTCGCGCGAATGCGGGTCGCGACACCGCGTGCTTCGGCGAGGTCGTCGGCGTATTCCGTGATCGTCGGCTCGGCGTTCGGCTTCGGCGCGGCGGTGGTCGGCTTCGTCGTGGACCGCGACGTCGTCGCCGTGGCATCCGTCTCAGAAGAGACCGCCTCGAGCCGCAACGCGCCTGCCCTTCCGCGCATGAGCCGGTTGGCGACGCCGACGATCTCGCTCGTCGAGCGGTAGTTGCGTTCGAGACGCACGACCGTGGCGCCCTCGAAGCGGCGCTCGAAGTCGAGCAGGTACTCGGCGCTCGCCCCGGCGAACGAGTAGATCGTCTGGCTTGCGTCGCCCACGACGCAGAGGTCGCGTCGTTCGCCGAGCCAGAGCTCGAGCAATTGCTGCTGAGCAGGTGAGACATCCTGGTATTCGTCGACGATGAAGTGCCGATAGCTCTCGCGCACGTGCATCGCGACGGATGCCTCGGACTCGATCATTCCCGCTGTGGCGAGCAGCACGTCTTCGAAGTCGAGCGTGCGCCGTTCGTCTTTCAGCGACTCGTAGGCGTCGACGACCGCGAGGAACTGCTCGGCGGTGAGCTTGCCCGGCGCACCGCGGGTGGCGAGCCGCGTCGTGTAGCTCTCAGGCCCGGCGCACGAGACCTTGCGTCTCTCGATCTCGGCCGCGACGTCGCGCAACGTCGCCGTGTCGACTCGGACCTTGGCGCGCTCGGCGGCCTGCCCGAGCAGACGCCCCTTGAACTCGAGCACGCGAGGCGCGTTGCCGCCGACGACGATCGGCCAGAAGTGGTTGAGCTGCGCGAGGGCGGCCGCATGGAACGTGCGCGCTTGCACGGCGCCCGCGCCGAGAGTGCGCAGCCGCGCGCGCAACTCGGCCGCGGCCCGCGAGGTGAAGGTGAGCGCCATCACGCGAGCGGGATCGTACGTGCCCGACGCCACTCCGTACGCGATGCGATGCGTGATCGCACGGGTCTTCCCGGTGCCGGCGCCGGCGAGCACGCAGACCGGCCCGAGCAGCGCTTCGGCAGCGACTCGCTGCTCCTCGTCGAGCGCATCGAGCAGGGGGTCGGATGCCGCGGTCACGACGTCGCCCATGCGAGCCCCACTCCCTCGGGGTCGATGGGCCGGCCATACCAGCGTTCGAGCAACCAGCGTGCGATCGACGTGCCGCCCGGCAGGCCGATCTCGGCCCGCGCTGCGGTGATCTCTTCACGGGAGAACCAGCGCAGGTCGAGGATCTCCTCGCCGTCGGGCACCGCCGACGACGGCTCGGCCCCCGCCGCGATGCGGGCCGTGAAGCCCAGCATGATGCTCGCCGGAAACGGCCATGGCTGCGAGGCGACGTATTCGACCCGGTCGACGAGGATCCCGGCCTCCTCTTCGATCTCGCGCACCACCGCGGCCTCGAGCCCTTCGCCGGGCTCGACGAAGCCGGCGAGCAGCGAGTAGCGGTTCGCCGCCCACAGCGCGTTCGAGCCGAGCAGCACCCGATCGTCGTCGTCGGTCACGAGCACGATGACGGCCGGGTCGGTGCGCGGGAAATGCAGGCCGTCGTCGATGGTGCAGCGCCGCGCCCATCCGGCTTGCACGGGCACCGTCGCGGCGCCGCAGCGACCGCAGTACCCATGGCGTTCGTGCCAGTTCGCGAGCGCGACCGCCGGGGCGACGAGACTCAGATCGCGATCACCCAGCACCCCGGCGGCCTCGCGGAGCCCCTGCCACCTGGCCGCTTCGGGTTCGATCGACGCCGCGGCATCCGCGCCGAAGACCCGAAGCTCGAACCGCGAGCCGTCGTCGCGTCCGAGATAGCAGCGCAGAGTCGAAGCGGGAAGATCGCCCGGGCGCAGGAGCTCGAGGAGCGGCGCCGACCCCTCGACGCGCTCGGCGAGGAGCACCCGCCCCCGGTGCAGCGCGACGACGCGCGTCGAGGGGTCGGCGTCGAGCGACGGCTCGAGCCCGGGGTCGGCGCGCGACACGGCATCCCGGTCGATCGTCGAACGCGCGAAGACCGGCGGTGTCGGTTCGATCACGTGCCACCCCTCGATGCCGGGTCGGAGTCGGAGTCGGCCGGAAGGCGTGGCGGTCGCCCGCCGCCGCGAGTTGCCTGCTTAAGCTGATTGCCATGGCCAGACCTCCTCTCACTCTAGCCGCGTTGGCCACGGCGGCGGTGCCCGGACTCGAGGTACGGGCGGTGCGCGCACTGTCTCGCAAGAGCCACGGCGCCTTCGACGCGGTACTGCTGCGAGACACCGATGACCGCCTGCTCGTGCTGCGGGTGCCCCGCTCGCAGGGCGCCGAATCCGAGCAGTCGGCCGACCTCGTGGCGCTGCGCGCACTCACCACCGGCATCCGTTCGCGCCTGCCGTTCGACGTTCCCGAGTTCGTCGGCCAGGCGCCGGTCGACGGCACCCGCGCCGTGGTCACGAGCTACGTTCCCGGCGCCGCCCGCACCGCCGACGAGCTCACCGAGCACGACGGCATCGCGACCTCGGTCGGGCTCGCGCTCGCCGCGGTGCACGCCCTGCCGACGGGATTCATCGCCGACGCGGGTCTGCCCAGCCAGACCGCCGACGAATCGCACGACGGCGTCGTCGACCTCATCGGCCGGGCCGCCGACACCGGCCACCTGCCCGCCGCGCTCCTTCGGCGCTGGGAGGAGGCGACCGACGACGCCGCGCTCTGGCGTTTTCGCCCGACCGTTGTGAACGGCACGCTGGCCGCCGACTCGCTCCTCGTCGACGGCGACGCCGTGACCGGGCTCATCGGTTGGTCCGCGCTCGCGCAGGGAGACCCCGCGCGCGACCTGAATTGGCTGCTCACCTCGCGGGGCGACTCCGCCGAGCGAGCCCTCGACGCGTACTTCGGTGCGCGATCCGGCGAAGCCGACGCGCACTTGCCGCAGCGCGCGCTGCTGTATGGGGAACTGGAACTCGCCAAGTGGCTGCTGCATGGCGTCGAGACTCACGACGAGGCGGTCATCGCCGACGCCGTGGGGCTGCTCGACGGACTCGTCGAGAGCGTGCATGATCGGTCCAGCGAACCCCTGTCGCCCGAGACCGGGCCGATCCTCACCGTCGGCGACGTCGAACGGATGCTCGATGAGACGCCGCGAGGGAGCCGGCCGCGCGAGAACGGCTCGAACCTCCTCACCGACAGCTACGACTTCTCCGAGCTCGAGCGCCGTGAAGCCGGCGAACGCGACACCGCGCCCTTCGACGCCACCGCGCCGATCCCCCTCGATCTCTCGGATTGGGGTGATGCAACGCCCGGCGCTGCGGACCCCGTCGCGTCGGACCCCGGCGACGGTCAGCGCGACACCGACGGGGATACCGATGGCGACGCCGGTTCGGATGCCGCGACCGACGCCCAGGCCCGGCGCAACGCCGCCTCGTCGTAGATGGCGTCGGGCCTGATGACCCGGTCGTCTTCGACGAAATAGAACACCGCGTCGATCGTGTCGGGCGAGGTGCCCGCCCACTTCGCATACGCGAGCCGGTAGAGCGCGAGTTGCGTCTGCTTCAGTTCGAGATCATGCGCGTCGCGCGGCGCCTTGCCCGTCTTCCAGTCGACGACCTGATGACGGATGCCGCGCCGACCGAGCTCGCTCGACGGGTCGACGTCGTACACCGCATCGAGCTTGCAGACGAAGACGTTGTCGCCGATCGGCAGGTGCAGTTCGATCTCGACGGCAGAAGGCCGTCGGCCGCCCCACTCCGACGCCTCGAACGTGGTCTGCAGTTCGCGCAGGCGCTGCGCGGTCGGGTCGGCGACGCGTTCGTCGAGCGGAACGACCGATGCGAAGTACGCCTCGGGGTCGTCGAGCGCGTCGATCGCCCCGGCCTCGATCTCACCCGTCGACCGTTGCTCGACCCACTGGTGGAACAGGGTACCGATGCGGGTCGCCCGGTACGGCCTCTGCGGCATCGGCCTGCGCAGCTGCCCGGCGACGGCCGCGGGGTCGTCGACGTAGTCCTTGAACCGCGAAGCGGGCACTCGCACCGGCACCTCGACGCTGCCTGGCCCTTCGGCGCGACGACGACGCTCTTCGAGGAGCAGCCGGATGCGATCGGCCAGCACCGGGCCGATGCCCTCGCCACTCGGCCGATCGGCTGCAGCTCGCACCGCGTCGGCGGCGGCGGTCACCGCACGACGGCGCGCGCCGAGCGGGTCGAGCGGCCAGCTCACACGCTCGGCCCCGCCGACCCGCGGGTTCTCGTCGTGCTGTGAGGCGACCGGCAACGCCCCGGCCTCGATCACTCCGGCGATCACGAGTTCGCGCAGGAACGGGCTCGGCATGCGCGGCGCCTTCTGGCTCGCCCACCACGACCCCGACAGCAGCAGATCGCCGCGCGTGCGGGTGAGAGCCACGTAGGCGAGGCGTCGCTCCTCTTCGGCATGACGCAGCTTGTTCTCTTCGGCGAAGTCGCCGACCGCGCGGTCGAACTCGGCCTGGCTCTGGACGCCGCGCCACTGGAGCTCTGGCAATTCACCGGCGTCGCCCTTGAACTCGAAGGGCAGCTCACCGAACGACAACCACCCCTTCGACGAGCGCGGCTTCGAGGGGAGCTCGTCGCCGACCATGCGCGGGATCGCCACGACGTCCCACTCGAGGCCTTTCGAGCCGTGGATCGAGAGCACCTGTACGGCGCCGGGCTCTGGCTCGTCGTGACGCGGCGCCAGCCGGTCGCGCTGCTCGGCCTCGGTGAGCCAGCCGAGGAACGCGCCGAGCGTGGCGTGTTCCGAGACCTCGGCGAAGCCCGCGAGCAGCTCGTCGAATGCCTCGAGGCTCGGCGCCCCGAGCGGCTGCGACGCGTTCGCTGCGACCTCGATGTCGAGCAGCAGCTCTTGCTGCACGAGGCTGACGAAGTCGATGAGGCCGAGACCGGCCCGGCGTCGCAGCGATTGCAGCTGCGCGCCCGCCCGCCGCATGCGGGCGAGGCCGATCTCGCTGAAGCCGGCCAGCGCGGAGTGCGAGTCGGGCGCCACGAGCAGGAAGTCGAGGGCGTCGACGATCGACGGCGATTCGTCGGGCGCGATCGATGCGCGGAGCCCCGCCCGTACTTCGTCGCCGAGCCGCCGTGCGCCGAGATCGCGGTCGGCGAGCCACTTCGCGAGCGAGTGCAGCGCGGCGAGGTCGGCCGGGCCGATGCGCCAGCGGGCACCGCCCAGCACCCGCACGAGTTCGGAGCCCGCGGTGGGATCGTTGAGCACGCGCAGCACGCAGACGAGGTCGGCGATCACGGGCTGGTCGAGGAGGCCCGCCATGCCGAGCACGTGCACGGGAACGCCTCGGGCGCGGAGGGCCGCAGTGAAGATGCCGACGCTCGTGAAGGTGCGGCAGAGCAGCGCCCCGCTGCGATGTGCGGCCTCGTTCGAAGCACCGCTCGCCGCGCTTCCGCCGCGACCGAGGCGCTCGGCGAACCATCTCGCCACGAGATCGGCCTCCTGCTCGATCGTCTCGGCCCATGCCGCCTCGAGCCGGCCGTGCTGTGCGAACGGCGACGCAGCGAGCGGTGCCTTCGGGATGCCGGCGTCGAGCGGCAGGATCAGCGTGTTCGCGCCCTCGAGGACGACCTTCGGGTTGCGCCAGCTCGTGGACAGGTCGTAGACGGCGGCATCGCGGCCGGGTGCGAAGTCACGGCCGAAGCGCGCGAGGTTCGCGGCGCTCGCGCCGCGCCATCCGTAGATCGACTGGTCGGGGTCGCCGACCGCCATGACGGCCTGCTCGCCGAACAGCCTGGAGAGCAGGCGCGTCTGCACGACGCTCGTGTCTTGATATTCGTCGAGCAGCACGGTGCGATAGCGCTCGCGGTGCCCGGCGACGACCTCGGGGTGGCGCTCGCAGATCGCGAGCGCGAGCGCGACCTGGTCGGAGAACTCCACGAAGCCCCGCTGCTGCTTCGCCGCCGCATAGGCGTCGGCGAGCTCGAGCAGCGGCGGCAGCGCTCCGACGACGCCGAGCGCGTCGACGAACGACGTGAAGTCGGTGCGCTTGCGCGGCGCCTCGATCGGCAGCCCCTCCATCGCGAGGAAGTCGCGGGTCATGGCCCGCACATCGCGGCTGTCGGCGACGTTCTCGGCGAGCGCGCGACTGAGCGAGAGCACCGCACCGGTGACCTTGTCGAGCGAGGCGTCGAGTTCGACGAGGCGTTGGTCGGCCGATGCCGCGACGACCGACCGTGCCAGCTGCCA